>CAZDHR010000624.1:0-3020 GCA_964505295.1 uncultured Planctomycetaceae bacterium | reverse complement strand
GGCGGCAAGCTTGGCGCCTCACTCACTTCAAGCCCCGCACCCGCTCTCCGTCTCGTAGAATTCGAGACTTAGCATCCCGGCGTCCATCATGCGTTGGTAGTAGTCGGCGAACTGATCCTGCCAGTCCCGGCGCCCGGAAGAGAAGGCGACGTGCAACGGGACCATCAGGTGATGGGCCGCGTCGTATGCGTCGCGTCGGATCCACAGATCGTCGGCCAGGTAAGGCTCAATCACTCGGGCCCACAACTGATCCGCGTTTTCCCGCACGGAGACGCCCACGCTGTCGACGACCTGCCCTTCGACGTCGTCCATCGGCCGCGCCTTGACCTGGATCTCGTACTCGCCGACGGCCGCGTCCTAAGTGTCCCAAAGCCAGGCCGGATCGGGGCCCCAATCGCGGACCAGCGTCCACTCGCCGTCGACCGGTCTTAGCCAGAAGGCGTACTCGCAGTCGCCCGTCCCGCCGGTGGCCAGGGCTGTGAGCTCGGCCACGTCGCCCACTCGGTACGGATCGGATTGATCGCACGAGATCTCCACGGCGGCGAGCGACTCGCTTTGCGACGATACCCGCGCGGTCTCGGCGGTCGTCTCCAGGCCCGCATACGTTGCGGTGGTGAGCGGGCCGGCCACTTCCGACAGGCAGAGTCTCGTTTCGAGGGATTCCAGCCCAAGGTGCCGGTGATTCGACAAAGCGGATCGAGAGCGCCGAGCTGCGCCCTGGCGAATCGCCTTGGCAAGCCGAGCCACCGACCACCGCCGAGTATCCATGCCTTGCCCTCCCAGACGGCGGGGAAATCGAGACGCAACTCGGGTCGCCGTCCCGGCTGCTGATGCCCCTCCCCCCTAATCGGCACTGCCCGCGCCATGCATGCAACAAAAACAACCGGCAAATCCAGCTTAATCAATCAAGCTTGCCGCAGATACGCAAATTCCCTAGAATCGCTCTCTCGTTCACGTCCAAACGCGACGCTTGGAAGCCCTGTTCACCCCGTCGAACCGAAAACCTTCTCATGCCGGACAAGAGCTGGACCCTCCTGGGCAGTCGGACCGTCGCGGAGTACAAGTTCGTGCGTGTTCGGGAGGACCGCTACCGTTTCGAGCCGACGGGGGCCGAAGCACCCTTTCTGGTGTGCGACTCGGCCGACTGGGCCCTGGTGATCGCCATCACCGACGATCGCCAGGTCGTCCTCGTCCGGCAGTACCGGCACGGCGTCCGCCAGGTCGTCTTGGAGATCCCCGGCGGCGTCATGGATGCCCGGGAATCGCCCGAGGAGGCCGCCCTGCGCGAGCTGCGGGAAGAGACGGGCTTCACGGCCCGGCGCGTACGGCACGTGGGCGCGATGATGCCCAACGCGGCCCTCAACACGGCCTCCTGTCACGTCGTCCTGGCCGAGGGCTGCCGCCGGACGGACACGCCCAAGCTCGATCCCTTCGAGAAGATCGAAGTCCTCCTCCACCCGGTGGAATCGATCCCCGAGATGATCCGAAGCGGCCAGATCCGCCACGCGCTGGTGATCGCTGCGTTCGGGCTGATGGACGCGGTGCTCGGCTCCGAGCCGGGATGAAGGGAGCTTCTCCGAACGAACGTGCTCCCTGTCGCCGTCCGGCCGCTTTCGGGCGGGGCGGTGAATTCACGAAGGAAACGGATCGTCTGCAAGTCGTACGTCAAAGCGCAGTCGTTCGCCTCCGACGTGTCCCGGGCTTCGATGAGCCTCGTCACCCAGCTCGGAGATCAGCCGCGCAGTGCCCGAGCCACTCGGTGCAACTGCTCGACCGACGCCGCGGCCATGGTTCCGTCCTGGTAGATGCCTACGTTGAACGTCATCGGGGCCATCTGCCCGTTGCAGGCGCGGACGAAATCGACGATCGCTCCGTCCGAGTAGAGCGGCTCGGGAATGGGCGCGTTGAGCCGCTTATGGACCCAGCGGCGGGCGTCCAGACACGTCCAGCCGAACCATTGGAGCCCGCTCTCAAGATAGCGACCCGGCGCGGGCGTATCGAGATTGACCAGTTCACCCGCCCAATAGTCCTGGTGCGTCGTGTAGAGGTACGTCTGGCTCACCCCCGCGTTGTAGGTCACCAGCCGGTGCCGGCTGCCGCGCTTGGCGGCGGCCGTGAATCGCTCCCAAGGGAAAGGGAACCCGCTCATGTCGGTGGTGACCGAGTTGTGCGGCCCGCTCGTGTCGAGCGAATAGGCGCTGTCGAACCACCACGCCTTGAGCCGGCCCTGGTAGCGCTCGCCCAGCAGGCCGACGATGCTCATCAGGTTCTCGGCCAGCCGGTTCTTATCCGGCGCATGATAGCCCACCGCCTGCTCCCACTCGGGATCGTCCTTGTGATTGCAGGAATGGTTGTAATAGACCAGCAGGTGTTTTCCCTTGCCGGCCAGACGATCGGCCAGCTCCCCGAGCAGGTCGCGCCGGCACGTTCGGCCGGGGAGGATCTTATCGATCACCGGGTGGGGGGCCGGCAACATTTGCAGGGCGTGCGTCGCCGTGAACAGCACGTAGTCGGCCCCGGCGTACTCGACCGCCGCCACGAACCCGTCCAGGTCGAACGCCTCGACGGCCTTCTGAAACGGAAGCGGCGGGCCGTTCCTCGGCACGGTCTGGGCCGTCCAGTGGACGCCGATCCCCAAACGACACCGCGCCAGCCAGTCGGTGCTCGGTCGCTTGTATTCGGAGCCCTCGGCGGTAAGTCCGGCAACAAGCGTCGGGTAGCCAAACGACAGCCCGGCGCCCGCGCTCAGCGAGCAAAGCAACCGGCGTCGTGTCAGTCGGCACATGGACATGATCGACCCCCTCGATGCGTGTCTCGAAACGGTTCCTCGCAACCCGCTTCATCCGGCCCCCAAATACCACCTCGTTCCCCGGTTCCGCCTGGGAACGCCCTAACGCGAGGCTCTGCCTCGCCCCGGCAGCCACGACTTGCCCCGCGACGCGTACCCCGGCCAGCCCCCCGGCACGAGCGCGTCAACGAACGGGCCGCACGATCTCGCCGTAAAGCTCCGCCCGCCGCTG
>CAZDHR010000623.1:0-3036 GCA_964505295.1 uncultured Planctomycetaceae bacterium | reverse complement strand
ATGTGGCGGCCGGCGGCCAGCGAAAGGAAGAACGCGCCGCGGATGTTGATGTTGGTGATGAAGTCGTAGGTTTCTTCGTCGTACTGTTCGACCTTCATCCGCTTGTTCACCCCGGCGCAGTTCACGAGCGTGTCGATTCGGCCGAACTGGTCGACCACCTCGTCGACCAGGCGCTCGGTGGCCTTGGCGTCGGCCACGTCGCACTGCTTACCCACGACCGTGGCGCCCGACGAGCGGATTTCGCCGGCCGTCTTCTCGATCGTCTCGCCAGTGCGGCCCGTGATCACCACCTTCGCCTCCCGGGCGGCAAACCCCTCGGCGATCGCCCGGCCGATCCCCCGGCTGGCCCCAGAAATCAGCACCACCTGGTCCTTGACGGAGAAAAGGTCATCGGCCATCGATCGACTGCTCCCGAAAATGCGAGGAAAGAAGCGAATACCCCCAAGGGGGATCATTCGTCGAGGTTGTAACACAGGCTTCCAGCCTGTGCCTGGGCAAGACGGGCAAGATGCCCGGCCTACGAGGGCGGCCAGTGAACGATCTCGTCTAGGACAACCTGTAGGCCTTGATCTTAGCCGGTTTCCAGGTTGGATCAAGGGGCAGGGTGAGCGAGGGCGAGAGCATGCCCGGAACCGCACAGAGGGCGCTCCCTCCAGTAGCCCGCGCCTCGCCGTTTTGGGCAGGTCGTTTGTCCGCAGTCCCTATCCGATTTCCGGCAGCTCGTAACCCGCCCGGCGCGGACGGCTCAGAAGCGAGTTGGCCTCCTCGTCGCCGGGGAACGTTTCCCGCTTGGGGTCCCAGCGGAGCTTGCGGCGCAGCTCCCGGGCGATGCCCGCCAGGTGGCAGATCGTGACCGAGCGGTGGCCCGCCTCGACCGGGGCGTTGGGCCGGGCGCGGCTCTTGATGCAGTCGAGCCAGTTCTGGATGTGCGGCCGGGCGACCGTCCCCGGGCCCTTCTTCCCCGGGACTGTCCACAGAACAAGTCCCAGCCGAGCCCTTCCGGGACCGGCTCTTCCGGCAGGCCCTGGTAGCGCATCGGCCCGGGGTAGTTGGTGAGCTCGACCAGGGAGATCTTGCCGAGCCGTACCGCTGTCTGGAGGTCGGCTGGTCGAACGTGGCCAACGCCCCGCTCCGCATGCACAAGATTCGGCAACAAGGCCGTCCGGCAGGGCGACTGGAAGCTGGTGGCCGAGCACCGCCGCCCGTGGGAGCTGTACGACCTGAGCGCCGACCGGAGCGAGACCGACGACCTATCCGGCCGACACCCTGAGAAGGTCAAAGAGCTGGCCGAGCTGTGGGCCGCCTATGCCGACCGGATCGGCGTCGTCGACTGGGACACGCTCCCCGGCTCGAAACGCAAGCCCTCGCCCGACTATCGGCGGAAATAGCGGCGTAGGGGGGCGGCTCGATGCGGACCGCCGCGCACGAGTGCCACCCGCGGTTCCTCAGGCATCAGACGCCCTGCGACGCCACTTGGCTGGATCGCTAGCCGAGTGGAATACTCCAAGAATAAACACGGTATCCTCTTGAATGCGATACAGGACCAGGTAGGGAAAACGCCGAACACGGACGAACCGAAAGTCCAGGTCGTCGAAGGCACGAGGAAACAGTTTCGGGGCTCGCAGGATGTCGTCGAACCGAGCGTCCACGGCCGCACGAAATCGGTTGCCAAGCCCCACCGATCGTTCCTCGTACCAGCCGATCGCGTCCGAGAGGTCAGGGACAACTGACGGGTGGAATCGTAGTTGTCTAGCCATCGGCGTCTTCGACCCGCTTCCAGAGCTCGTCGCGCGTCAGCGCGATGGACGGGTTCGCCTCCAGGTCCGCAGCCCGTCGTACGGCCTCCTCCCGATGCCACTCCGGAAGCGGGAATCGCTCGCCCGATGCCGCAATGTCGTCCCACAACTGCTCCACCACGCGCAGCTTTTCCTGGATCGGCAATTGTCGAAGATGTTCCACTTCAGGATGCATGACTGAACGCCTTTGCGTTTGGTCATCCCAATGACACTTCCATGCCTTTCGAGATAACGTCCTCAAACGGCCTCGATCCAGTATAACGCGCGCCCTGTTCTGGGGCCACAAGTCCCTCTCCCAAGACAGGTTGCCGTTTCCCGACGCCGCGGCCGATGCACTGTCTGCCTACCGCGTCCGACTCGGTCACGCCGCTACTCTCGGCTGCCACTTGCATGCCGCCGGTACCGATAGTACGCCGCACAGGCCCCCTCGGACGAAACCATCGGCGCCCCGAGCGGGCGGTCGGGGGTGCAGCGGATGCCGAAGGCGGGGCAGTCGTGGGGCTTCTTGTGACCTTGGAGGACTTCCCCCGCGATGCACTCGGCCGACTCCTTGGACTCGATGTGCCCGACGCCGAACTGCCGCTCGGCGGCGTACGCGGCGTACGCCTCGCGGAGCGCCAGCCCGCTGGCCGCGATCTCGCCGATGCCGCGCCACTTGCGCGGTACGACCTCGAAGACCTTGCGGATCTGCCGGATGGCGGGCGGATTGCCCTCGGGTCGGACCGCCCGGGTGTATTGGTTCTCCACCTCAGCCCGTCCCGTTTCGAGCTGCGCGATGCACATGGCCACGCCTTGGAGGATGTCGAGCGGCTCGAACCCGGTGACCACGATCGGCACGCGATACTTCTCGGCGATCGGCCGGTACTCATCGGTCCCCATCACCGCGCAGACGTGCCCGGCCGCCAGGAACCCCTGCACGAGGCAAGAGGGCGAGTCGAGCACGGCGCGCATGGCCGGCGGGACCAGCACGTGGCTGGAAAGCACCGAGAAGTTCGCCAACCCCAACCTGGCCGCCTGGGCCACCGCCATGGCGTTGGCCGGGGCCGTGGTCTCGAACCCCACGGCGAAGAAGACGACCCGGCGGTCCGGGTGCTTTCGCGCCAAGGCCAGGGCGTCCATGGGCGAGTAGACGATCCGTACGTCGGCGCCTTCCGACTTGACCGTCAAGAGGTTCTTCTCCGAGCCCGGCACGCGGAGCATGTCGCCGAACGAGCAGAAGATCACGTCGGGGCGCGAGGCA
>CAZDHR010000622.1:0-3043 GCA_964505295.1 uncultured Planctomycetaceae bacterium | reverse complement strand
TCGTTCCCAAGCTCCGGCTTGGGAACGCACCTCAGGGAAGCTCCAGCTTCCCGGGGTACGAAGCAGAGCTTCGCCCAAGCTGGGTTCCCAAGCTGGGGCTTGGGAACCAGGGGGGGCGGGTAACCAGGGGGGCGTGAGTTTGCGCATCCCTCATCCCGAACGGTTCATCCTTTCCGTCTTCAGTGCGAATCTGCTTTGACCTACGGCGATGGCTCATCGTGCTTTGATCACCGGTCTGCCCGGCTTCGTGGGGAGCTATCTGGCGGAACACCTCCTGGAGTGTGGCGATTCGGTAATGGGGTGTTCGCCGGATGGGTTGTGGGAAAAGCGAAGCCCGGGGGAGTTGCGCGATCGCGTGGAGCTGGTTGCCTGGAATCTAGGATCTCCGGAAGGGATCTCTGCCGAGGCGAGCCGCCGGATCGAACGCTTCGCGCCCGACTGGATCTTTCACCTGGCCGCGCTCAGTGTGCCGCGCGACTGCGGATCGGATCAGCCCACGCCGGAGGCGTTCGCCGTCAACGTCGAGGGGACGCGCCGCGTGCTGGAGCTGGCCGGTTCGCTCGGCGGCGGCGTGCGGGTGTTGTTCACCAGCAGCAGCTACGTTTACGGCCCGGTCGATCGGCGGTCGCCCCGGGTGGATGAGACGGCGCCGCTTGCGCCCAAGCGGGGCTACGGTCGCACGAAGCTGGCGGCCGAAGAGGAAGTACGCCGCGCGATCGAGCGCGACGGCTGCGACGCCGTGATCGCCCGGGCGTTTCAGCACACCGGTCCCCGTCAGGGTCCCCAGATGATGTTGCCCGAGTGGGCCGAGCAGTTCGCCCGCGGCGGCCCGGAGCCGGTCAAGGTCCACACCCTCAACGCCCGGATCGACCTGACCGACGTCCGCGACGTGGTCCGCGCCTATCGCCTGCTGGCCGAGCGAGGGCGGAGGGGCGAAGTGTACAACGTGGGCTCGGGCACGAGCCGCCTGACGGGCGACATTCTCGACCTGCTGCGAAGCATGGCCGACCCGGACCGCCCGGTCGTCGAGACCCGGCCCGGCTCGAAGCAGGACCCCATCGCCGACACGACCCGGCTGGTCCGCACCACCGGATGGAGTGCTGCGATTCCCCTAGAGCAAACCGTGGCCGACACGCTCGCCTGGTGGTGCCGGCAGGTGTTGGAAAAGAGATGAGGGATAAGGGATGAGGGATGAGGGATGAACCAGCAACGACGTGCTTCCCTCATCCCTCATCTATTATCCCTCATCCCGCCGTTGCCCGGCGCCCAAGTGAGGAGACAAGACTGTGAGAATCACCATGGTCGGCACCGGCTACGTGGGCCTGGTGACCGGGACCTGCCTGGCCGAGACCGGCAACGACGTCACCTGCGTCGACTGCGATCAGACGAAGATCGACCTGCTTCGACGGGGCACGATCCCGATCTACGAGCCCGGGCTGGCTGAGCTGGTCGGGCGGAACTCGGCGGCCGGGCGACTCCACTTCACCAGCGATCTGGGTGCCGCCCGGGGCGCGAAGCTCGTGTTTCTGGCCGTGGGCACGCCCCCTCGGGACGACGGATCGGTCGATCTCGCGGCGCTTCGGTCGGTGGTCGACGAGGTCGCACCGCATCTCGACCCGGACGCCATCGTGGTCCTCAAGAGCACGGTCCCGGTGGGCACCAACGCCGCGGTTGGCGCCCGGCTCCGCGAGCTCACCGGTCGGGAGTGCGACGTGGCCAGCAACCCCGAGTTCCTCAAGGAGGGGACGGCCGTCGACGATTTCATGAAGCCCGATCGCGTCGTGGTGGGCGTCCGGCGCGACGAGGTCCTCGACGTGCTCCGCGACCTCTACGGCCCGTACCTGCGAACCGACAAGCCGCTTCTGGCGACGTCGCCCGAGAGCGCCGAGATGACCAAGTACGTGGCCAATGCGCTTCTGGCCACGAAGATCAGCTTCATCAACGAGGTGGCCAACCTCTGCGAGCGGGCCGGGGCCGACATCAACGAGGTCCGCCGCGGCATCGGGCACGACCGCCGCATCGGCTTCGCGTTCCTGTTCCCCGGGGCCGGCTACGGCGGGAGCTGTTTGCCCAAGGACGTGCGCGCCCTGGCGGCCGTGGCCCGGGCGCACGGCGTCGAGCCGCGCGTGCTCGACGCCGTGCACGCGGTGAACCAGCGCCAAAAGAGCGTGCTGTTCGAGAAGATCATGGAGCACTTCGCCGGGCGGCTCTCGGACAAGACGATCGCCGTCTGGGGCCTGGCGTTCAAGCCGGGCACCGACGACGTTCGAGAAGCCCCGGCGCTGGTGCTCCTCGACGGGCTGCTCGCTCGAGGCGCGACACTCCGCGTGCACGACCCCGAGGCGATCGAGAACGTCCGGCGCCTGTACGGAGACCGGCTCGTCTACTGCGACCGGCCCGAGAAGGCCGTCGACGGGGCCGACGCGCTGGCGATCGTCACCGAGTGGAAAGAGTTCGTGCATCCCGATTTCGGCCAGGTCCGGGCGCGAATGCGAGGTCGGGTCATCTTCGACGGCCGGAATCTCTACGACCCGGCGCGGATTCGCGCTGAGGGGTTCACCTACTACAGCATCGGCCGCCCGACCGCCCGGCCGGCAAGGTAGCAGCCCACACGCCGTGTGCCGTTTGCGCGGGGCCCCGTATGCCGCAGAGTGGCTTGGATGCGTCGTTGGTGTGACCTGAAGATGACATCCGCGGACGGCACACGGCGTGTGGGCTGCTACTTCCATCGAACGCCGTCACTACAAACGGCGTATGAGCGGTCACTGCAAACGGCGTGTGCATAGTCCCGGTCGAGCGGTCAGTCCGGCGTTTCGGCAATCGCGATCAGGTGGCTGCGGGTGCCGAGGTAGAGGACGTTGTCGACGGCCACGGGGGCGCCGTAGAGGGAGTCTTCCATGAGGTTCTCGGCCAGGAGGTTCTGCTTGGCGGCGAGTTCGAACACGGTGACGTCGCCGTCCTCGTCGCCCAGGTAGATCTTGCCGTCGGCGATCAAGGGCGAGCCCCAGATGGCGGCCAGCGTGTCGTAGGTCCAGTGGAGCTT
>CAZDHR010000621.1:0-3054 GCA_964505295.1 uncultured Planctomycetaceae bacterium | reverse complement strand
CCGAAGTGGACCTCGATGCACACGTCCTGCACACGGTATCCGGCGATCACGCCCCGCTCGATCCGATCCAGGAACCCCTTCTCCACGGCGGGCATGAAATTGCCGGGGATGGTGGCGCTGACGATCGAATTGATCCAGAGGAAGTTGTCCTCCTCATGGTAGTGCGGCTCCTTCATTTGCGGGAACCGCGCCTTGACGGCGAACTCGTCCACGTCGACGTCTTTGGGGAGCGGCCACATACGGATGTGCACTTCGGCGAACTGTCCGCGCCCGCCGGTTTGTTTCTTGTGACGATAGCTCCCCTCGGCGTTGGCCTGGATGGTCTCCCGATACGGGATCTTGGGCTCCTTGGTCAACACTTCCACCTTGTCGCGGCGCTTGAGCCGCTCCAGGATGATTTGCAGGTGCAGCTCGCTCATCCCGGTGATCACCATTTCCTTCGTCTGCGCGTCGCGATCGAGGCGGAAGGTGCAGTCCTCTTGGCAGACTTTGCCCAACGCGCCGGAGAGCTTGGCCTCGTCGCCTCGACTCTTGGGGCTGGCGGCCAGGCCGACCATCGGCGTGGGGAAGGCGATCGGCGGCATGGCCACCTCGCCCAACGTGGTGCCCGTCTGGAGCTCCTCCACCTTCGCTACGGCGACGATTCCGCCGGGCCCGACCTCGTCGACCGGCTCCGTTTCGTCGGCCTGGACGTGCAAGAGCTGCGCGATTTTGATCCCCCGGCGCGACCCGACCGCCGGGACCGTCGAATCCTTGGAAAGCGTGCCCGAAAACACGCGGAGGAAGCTGAGCTTCTGCACGAAGGGGTCGATGCGGGTCTTGAAGACCTGGGCGACCAGCGGCGCGGCCGCGTCGGGCTTCAGCTCGATTTCTTCCCCGTCGGCCGTTTTCGCCTTTCGGGCGACCTTGTTGGCCGGCAGCGCGCACATGGCCATGGCGTCGAGCAGTTCGGGCACGCCCACGCCCGTCTTGCCCGAGACGCACACGATCGGAATCAACGTCCCTTTGGCGACCGCCTCGGTGATCAGGCGCGAGAGCTCTTCGTCGGTGGGCAGCGTGCCCTCCAAGTAGCGTTCCATCACTTCGTCGTCGGCCTCGACGATCGACTCGATGAGCGATTCATGGATTTCGGCCGGATCGACGACGGCCCCGCTCGTATCGTCGGGCACGTCGAGCGTGCCGGCCACGCCGCGGAAATCGGCCCCGCATCCCAGGGGGACGTTCAACAGCACACAAGCGCTGCCGAACAGTTCGCGGATGCTTCCGACGATCGCGGGGAAGTCGATGTTGTCGGAGTCCATCCGGCTGAGGATGATCATCCGGCCCACGCCCGCCCGCTCGG
Organism: uncultured Planctomycetaceae bacterium; assembly: GCA_964505295.1. Taxonomy (GTDB): domain Bacteria; phylum Planctomycetota; class Planctomycetia; order Pirellulales; family Thermoguttaceae; genus DATKZH01. The sequence goes on along the minus strand of CAZDHR010000621.1, from coordinate 1,712 downwards.
CTTCGGCGAACACGCGGCGCGTGTTCACCTCGATCCCCGCCTGCGCGTTGACGACGATCGCCGCCGTGTCGACGCCCGCAAGCGCGCCGATCGTCTGGCCGATGAAATCGGGATAGCCGGGCGTGTCGATCAGGTGGAAATGCTTGCCCCCGTGCTCCAGATGAACGACGGTCGCTTCGATCGAGTATTGGTGCTGCTTCTCCTCCTCGTCGAAGTCGCAGATGCTCGTCCCGTCGTCGACGCTCGCCTGGCGATTCACCGCCTTGGTCGTCGTGAGCATCGTGTCGACCAGCGTCGTCTTGCCGCTCGATCCGTGTCCACAAAGGGCGATGTTGCGAATGTCCTCAACCTTGTACTTCGCCATGGGAACTTCCTCTGTTGACTGCTTCCTCTACTGACTGCGCAACCGGAGCCCACGGGCGGTAGGGTGGGTGCTTGCACCCACGCGTCGCGGGCGCGCCGCCGACTGTGCCGCCCATTCCGCGTGCGTGCGAGCACGCACCCTACGACCTGCTGGTCGTTCCGCCGATCGGCCGCCTATTCTCCCCTGCCCGCGCGAATCGCGTCGGGTAGGGCGATTCTCCCCTCGTAAAGTGCCCTGCCGATGATGCAGCCCGCCATGGGGACGGCGCCCAGCCGGGCCACGTCTTCTCGGGTCGTGATTCCCCCGGACGCGACCACCGGCAGGTCGACCGCCGACTGCATCTGGGCCATCGCCCCCACGTTCGGCCCCACCAGCATCCCGTCGGTGGCGATGTCGGTGTAGACGATCGCGGCCAGCGGCTCGCCTTCAAACTGCCGGGCCAAGTCGACGGCGGCCACGTCGCTCGTTTCGAGCCAGCCGTCGGTGGCCACGCGCCCGGCGCGCGCGTCGATTCCCACGACCAGCTTGCCCGGGTGCTCCCGGCACGTCCGGCGGAACCAGTCCGGCTCTTTCAGCGCCCGGGTCCCCACGACGAGTCGCTCGACTCCGAGCTCGAGCAGCTTGGCAATCACCTCCTCGCTGCGGATCCCGCCCCCCAATTCGCAGGGCACGTCGACCGCCCGGAGAATCGCCTCGACGCTGGCCAGGTTGCCGGGCCGCCCGTCTCGAGCGCCGTCGAGATCCACCAGGTGGAGGCATTCGGCTCCCTGGTCGACCCAGTGCCGGGCCATGGCGGCCGGGTCTTCGCCGAAAACGGTCTCACGCCCGTAGTCCCCCTGCTGGAGGCGTACGCATTTCCCCCCGCGAAGGTCAATCGCCGGCCAGATCTGCACCTCGGTCGCACTCCTGCCCGGTATCGGGCCAAAATGCCAAAACACGTAATATTGCACACACCCCCTCCGCCTGCAAGGGGTACCCGCCCACAAGTGGCCTTGTCTATTCGCGATACCGTCGCGTCTTGACGGTGAAAAAGGCTGCGAGATATCGGGTTCAACGACCAACGACCATCACCGCGCTTCCGGCAACATCGACAGTTCGTCGTTGATGGCGAGAATCGTGGCCGTAAGACGCCGGTCCGGGGCGGCCCACTCGCTGCCCACGCTCAGCCAGACCCGGCCGTCCCAAATTTCGGGTGCGTGCCTGGCCAGGTCGAGCGAGAACACCTTGCGGGTCCGCGCGCCGGTTTTCAACGACGCCCTTCTTCAACGGGCTGCTAAGCACCGACACTTCAAGGAGTGTCGTTGTTCGCTCCGCGAACAAGCGTCTTTTCGCGGAGCGAAAAGCGACT
>CAZDHR010000620.1:0-3076 GCA_964505295.1 uncultured Planctomycetaceae bacterium | reverse complement strand
CCGTGGAGCCCCACGAACCGCTCACTTCCTGAAGGGCCTATGTCAGGAGGTCTGACGTTGCAACGCGGGAATCTGCGGCGTCATGCATCGGCCTCGACCGCTCAGCGGCGCGGGGACGTGGCGCATACGCGTTGTCTTTCCGAGAGTCGCCGTGGGCGGTTCGGAAGTCAGCCGAAGGGGGGCACTACGGTCTCAAGAGCCAATAGGGATCGTTTTGGCGGCGACAGGAGCCAAACCGGGGGGCGGCCTGACCGGGGCCCGCGAATGGAGGTGGGACGCCGGGATGTCTGCCGGCGATCGACAGCCACCAGGTGTCACGAGACAAATATGGGCAATCTGCGCGCTATGTGATAAAAGCTGATACGATTGCGGCCGGAGTTTGCCCCTGACCCGTTTAGGGGCAGGCGATGTTTTTCGGATGTTGATTCCCCCGGTGACTTTTCGACGGCTCGCGGCCTTGGTAAGTTGGATCTGCCGCGGCCACCGCTGCCTCGCTTTGGGGGAAGGCTTGCGCATAGACATGAGATAGAGGCGGCCGAGGGTTCGATACAACCGGGCAAGGGAAGCAGACGACGCAGACTCCGAGCTGCATGGGAACATGTCAACCAGCAGTGTCCAACCCGGCGTGATCGTATCCGGCCCCATCCTGCCGGAGCCGATCGAAGTGCTGGCCACGGTCCCGATGGGCGAATCCCTGAAGGTGATCGGCCGGGGCATGAGGACCGGGATGACCCACGACCCGGTGCTGACGCCGGCGCAGCTTGCCCAGCTTACGGTTTCCGCGGAACGGGAGCCGTTCGATGGCGACGCCCGGTTGTTCCGGCTGGGCGTGGAGGCCCATCGGCTCGGTCTGGCGTACGAGTACGACCCGTATTTCTCGCTCTCCATAGCGAGGGTCGACCCGCTCCCCCACCAGTTGGAGGCCGTCTACGACTACTTCCTCCAGCTCCCCCGCATCCGGTTTCTGCTGGCCGACGACCCTGGAGCCGGCAAGACGATCATGGCCGGGCTGCTGCTCAAGGAGCTGAAAGCCCGCGGCCTCGTGCGTCGGACGCTGATCGTCACGCCCGCCAACCTCACCTTCCAGTGGCAGCGCGAGCTGGCCGACAAGTTCCGCGAGAAGTTCGCCGTCATCCGCGGCAGCGTGCTTCGGGCGAACTACGGCCAGAACCCGTGGCAGGAGCACGACCAGGTGGTCACGTCGATCTCGTGGGTCTCCCTGGTCGAAGATGCCCGGGAGAGCCTGCTGCGGTCGCACTGGGACCTGGTGATCGTCGACGAAGCCCACAAGATGAGTGCACGGTCCGAGGAGCACAAGACCTACGCCTACCGGCTAGGCGAGGCGCTCTCGCAGATGACCGACCACTTCCTGCTGATGACGGCCACGCCGCACAAGGGCGACCCCGAGCACTTCCGCCGATTCCTCGCCCTCCTCGACCCCGATGTCTACGGCAGCATCCAGAGCCTGCGACAAGCGATGCGAGAGCAGGAGGCGCCGTTCTACCTGCGGCGCACCAAGGAGGCCCTGGTCGGTTTCCCTGACCCCGAGACGGGCGAAGTCCGCAAGCTCTTCACCAAACGGGAGGTCCGCTCAGCCACGTTCGACTTCGACGGAGAGGAGCTGGAGTTTTACGACGAGCTGACCCGCTACGTCGAGGACCAGTCGATCATGGCCGCCCAGGACGACTCGGCACGCGGCCGGGCGGTCGGCTTCACCATGGCGATGCTCCAGCGCCGCATGGCGTCCTCGGTCTACGCCGTTCGGCGAAGCCTAGAGCGGATGCGCGACCGACGGCAAAAAATCCTGGCCGACCCCGAGGCGTATCGTCAGCAGCAGATCCAGCGGCGCGTGCCCGACGACTTCGACGACCTGACCGAGGAAGAGCAGCAGGAGATCATCGCCCAGTTGGAGGAGGAGGTCCTGTCGGCCGATCCGGCCGTGCTGCGCGCCGAGATCGCCCAGCTCACCAAGCTGATCGACCACGCGCAGGCCCTGGAGAAACGCGAGGTCGAGTCGAAGCTCGGCAAGCTCCGCGAGGTCCTCGCCGCCGAGCGAGTGTTCGACGACCCCAAGATGAAGCTCCTTGTCTTCACCGAGCACAAGGACACGCTCGACTACCTGGTCGGCGACGGCGAATCCGGGCGCCCGCTCGGCAAGCTCCGCGAGTGGGGCCTCACGGTCACGCAGATCCACGGCGGCATGAAGATCGGCGACCGCGACACGCCGGGCAGCCGCATCTACGCCGAGCGGGAGTTCCGCGAGAGCGCCCAGGTGCTCGTGGCCACCGAGGCGGCCGGCGAGGGCATCAACCTCCAGTTCTGCTGGCTGATGATCAACTTCGACATCCCCTGGAACCCCGTCCGCCTGGAACAGCGAGTCGGGCGCATCCACCGCTACGGCCAGGAGAAGGACTGCCTGGTGATCAACTTCGTGGCCCAGAACACCCGCGAGGGCCGCGTGCTCCAGAAGCTGCTCGACCGGCTCGCCGAAATCCGCCGTGACCTGGGCACCGATCAGGTCTTCGACGTGGTGGGCGAGGTCTTCCCGTCAAACCGGCTGGAGCAACTCCTCCGCCAGATGTACGTCCGGCAGATGGATGAGCACCAGATCGCCGACCGGATCGTCGAAGGGGTCAGCCCCGACCGGTTCCGGGCGATCACCGAATCTGCCCTGGAAGGCCTGGCCAAACGGGAGCTGAACCTCTCGGCGATCGTCGGCCGGTCGGCCGAGGCCAAGGAGCGCCGGCTCGTACCCGAGGTGGTCGAGCAGTTCTTCGCCGAGGCGGCCAAGGAGACCGGCCTGCGGCCCAAGCCGATCGCTGGAGACGGCCACGTCTACGCCGTGGGCAAGGTGCCGCGCCACCTCATCGATTTGGGTAATCAGCAGGAGGGCCGTTACGGTCGCCTCGGGCGGGACTACGGCAAGATCGTCTTCGACAAGCGGCTGCTCACCGATGACCCGACCCTCGAATGGGTCACGCCCGGCCATCCGCTCTTCGAGGCGGTCCGAGCCGACGTGCTCGCCCGCACCGAGGATCATCTCCGGCGCGGGGCCGTCTTCTACGATCTGCACAGA
>CAZDHR010000619.1:0-3079 GCA_964505295.1 uncultured Planctomycetaceae bacterium | reverse complement strand
TCAAGTCGGGTTCCCAAGCTCCAGCTTGGGAACCCTCTCGACTTGCACCCCGCGTCTCGGAAAGCCGCAGCCCCCAGCCCAGGCGTTCCCAAGCCGGAGCTTGGGAACGAGGAAAACTGCGGCTGAGGGATAAGAGATAATAGGGGCGTTCCATCCTCTACCCGTCACCCCGTATCATGTCCCATCTTCTTTCCTTCATCCCTTATCCGTTATCTCGGAGACGCGGCGCGCGAACTGTGGTGCGGGGCAGGCGGGCCTTGGTGCGCGTCTCGAGCCTTGCGCCAGTCGACCAGGTGCAGCTCCACGTTGCGACGGCCGCGGAAATTGTTGATCACCGGGCGGAAGGCGACATCGATGGGGCCGTCCAGGGCGGCCAGTTCGTCGGCCCAGTCGCCCCCGCCGAACGCCACCGCCCGAAGCGTGATCTCGTGCTGCGCAAGCCGCATCGACAGGTGCCGTCCGCCCGAGCCGATCGGCCGGGGCGGCTCGGGCAAAGTCACCCCGCCGGTGCAGAGGGTGGGGCGGGAGTTGGACTGGCCGAAGGGGGCCAGTTGCTCGATCTGGTCGACCATTTTAAGGGTAAACGCACTCAAGGGCGCCTCGGCGTCGACCGTGATCTCCGCGATCCGCTGCTCCTCGCTGATTTCCGACGCCGCGTGCTCGCAGAAATCCGCACGGAAAGACTCGACGGCCGACTCGTCGAGGGTCAAACCGGCGGCGGCCGCATGACCGCCGTAGCTGCGCAGATGCTCGCCGCAGGCGTCCAGGGCCATGTGGAGATCGAAGCCGGGCACGCTCCGGGCCGACCCGATCCCCGGCTTCACGCCGAGCTGGTCCCACGAGATCATGACCACGGGGCAGTGGTACTTCTCGGCCAGTCGGCCGGCCACGATGCCGATCACCCCCGGATGCCAGCCGCGGTCGGCCAAGACCAGCGCCGGATCGCTCTTCGGGTCGAACTGCTCCTTGGCCTGCTTGTTGGCGGCCAGGTAGATGCTCCGCTCCAAGGTCTGGCGGCTGGCGTTGAGTCGATCGATGTACGCGGCCAGCTCCTGCGCCCGATCGGGTCGGTCGGTAATCAGCAATTCGATCGCCAGTTGGGCCTGCCCCAGGCGCCCGGCGGCGTTCAGACGGGGGGCCAGGCTGAAGGCGACGTCTTCGGCGCTCAACCGCGGCTTGTCGCCGAGCTTGGCGACGTGGATCAACGCTTGCAGCCCGAGGCCCGGCTCTGCTTGGACGCTGCCCAGCCCGTGGCGGACCAAGACCCGGTTCTCGTCGATCAGCGGGACGACATCGGCCACGGTCCCCAGGGCGGCCAGCCCGACGGCCTGGAGCAGGAAGTTGCGCATTCGCTGGCCGACCTTTTTCGCGCCGCTGGCCTGCTGGCAGATGGCCCAGGCCAGCTTCAGCGCCACCCCCGCGCCGCTCAAGCCATGGAAGGGGTAGTCGTGGCCGGGCAGGGCCGGATGGACGATCTGGGCCGCGTCGGGGAGTTGGCAGCCGGGCTGGTGATGGTCGGTGACGATCAGGTCCAGGCCGCACTGTTTGGCGGTCGCCGCCTCCTCCAGGCTGCCGATGCCGCAATCGACCGTCACCATCAGCTTGGCCCCCTCCTCCGCCCGCGAGCGAATCGCCTCGTGGTTCAGGCCGTAGCCTTCGTCGATGCGATGGGGCACGTAGTAGCCGACGTCGCCGCCGAGCATCCTGATGCACTGGTGCAAGATGGCCGTGCCGGTCATCCCGTCGACGTCGTAGTCGCCGTAGATGACGATCCGCCGGCCCGCGCCGATCGCCTCGTGGATCTTCTCCGCCGCGGCGGAGCAGCCCGGCAATTGCTCGGGATCGCGGAGGTGGGTGAGCTTGGGATCGAGGAACCGGCTCGCGCGGGCCGGATCGGTGATGCCGCGCGAGATCAAGAGTTGGGCCACCACGGCCGGAATTCCCGCCGCGCGTTGGAGTGCGGCGATGCGATCCGGATCGTGCGAGTGGATGCGCCAGCGCTTGACCATGGGGCTCACACCGCGTGACGGCCGATCGGCGAGGGGCTACCAGCCGATCGGACACACCCTTCCACGCCCGAGAGGCCGAACCACGGCGGATCGGCCGGAGAATAACTTCCGCATTTGCGGAGTAGTAGGCACACGCCGCCGCCGTAACCGGCGGACGTCACGCGGCGTGTGCCTGCTACCGCCGTCCCGCCGGGAGCGGCTATTTCTTCTTCTCGGTGTGCCAGGTATGTCTGCGGAGCCGGGGGCAGTACTTCTTCACCTTCAACTTCTCGCCGCCCGGCTTCCGACGCAGTGAGTAGTTGTAGTCGCCCGTTTCCTCACAGACCAGGAAGACGGTCTCCGCCTTTTTCTTCTTCTTGCCTTTGCTCTTCGCCTTGGCCATTGTCGCCAACTCCGAGTGGTACCACACACAGCCTGCCGAGGAGGCCAAACGAGCCATTATATCGTGTTCGTCTGGATTTGGAACGGCTGCTGAGCCGTTTCCTCTTCGGCCCTCTGCGCCCGGGCGTGCGAAGCCGACGCGAAACGGCCATCTGACGCACCGCCGGCGGGGGAATGGTCGCGCGCGATCGCGTGACCAGGCGGGGCCTAGCGCGTCGGCCCCGAGCGAGGTCTCCCCGCGACGGAGGGGGTTGACGCCAGAACCCGTCTAAAGCTATATTGCATAATAGCTTAGGCGGAGCAGCCGCGTTCGTCGGCGCCCGGTCGGGTCTTGCCCAGCTTCGGTTCGCTGTTCGCTTCTTTCCGGCCGAAATCGCGTGGAGTGAGAAGCCATGACAGACGAGCCCTCCCGCCAGAGCGATGCGGAAAAGCCCGAAGGTAAGGCGACAGCCGACGCCGCGGGCGAATCTCAGCCCGAGGCGGTGTCTGAAGCGACCTCTGAGACGACAGGCAAGACCGAGGCCACCGAAGCTGCCGCGGCCGAAACGGCTCCCGAGTCTGAGCAAGCTGGCGACACCCGCGACGCCGGCCAGACGGCTGCCCCCGCCGGGGAGAAACCTGCCACCGGCGGCCGGAAGGCTGCCCGGGCCAAGGCGACCCGAGCGGCCCGTAGCGCCGTGGCGGTCGGG
>CAZDHR010000618.1:0-3089 GCA_964505295.1 uncultured Planctomycetaceae bacterium | reverse complement strand
CCACCGCCTTGGCCAACAGCCCGATCTCCCCCTTCTGCACCAGGCGGTCGCCCGCCACGCCCCACACGTAGAGCGCGGGCCTGCCGGCGTCGACCTGCTTGCGGATCTCGTCCTTGAGTTTCTGCTCGGGCTGGCCGATGTCGGGGTGGATGCTGGGGATGATTTGCATGTGGCCGCCGCGTTCCTTGTTGTACCGGTCGACGAACGCCGCGCCGCTTTCGAGCACCGTGTCGATGCCGTGCTCCTCGGCCAGCCGAAACGTCTCAAAAATCTTCTCCTCGGTGCAGTACGCCCGGAACAGGCGGTTCACGTACTTCAGGTCGCGGCAGTGCATGTACCCGCTCACCAGGTTGCCGCCCAGCAGGAGCCGGCTCATCTTGAGGCTGCCGATCTGGCCGCAGGGCATCCCGGCGGCGTTCGGCGCCGGCGGCTTCTTCGCGCCGCCCGCTTCCGCCTCGGCCGCCCGCGAAGTCCTCGAGGCGCCGGCTCCCAAAGTCGCGCCGGTGGCACCAACGGCCACGAGCGAGTTGCCCAGAAAACGACGCCGATCCAGGCGATCCGCACTCGACATAGCTCATCTCCATTGTATGGGGCGAACGCGTGGGTCTCGTACCTCGACCCACCCTACAAGATGTTACAAGATCCTGTGTGCCGCTGCTTCGCAGAAGCAGTGCCCTCGCCGTTTCCGAAACACCGTTTCTCGCGGCGATGCCTTTGAGATACACTGCACACTCCACAGTGTCAATAGATGAATCAGAATGGGCGGGGCGAGTTTTCCGCGCGACACAGGCAAGATGCCTGTGCCACGAATCCGTCGGACGCGTGCACGGGCTCACACGCGCCACGGCACGCGCATCGTCCGCTCCAAGAGCCGGTTGGCCTCGTCGTCGCCGGCGAATCGTTCCGCCGCCGGGTCCCACTCGAGCTTGCGTCCCAGCCGGAGGCAGAGGTTGGCACAGTGAGCGATGGTGTGGGCGCGGTGGGCCAGCTCGGGATGCGAAGCGGCGCGACGGCGCGTCTTGATGCACTCCAGGAAGTTGCGCACGTGCCCCTGCATGAACGCCCAGCTCACCCGGGGCACGGTTCGGGCGGCGAGAATCGACTTGGGCTCCGCCGTGATCTCCCCCTCGTCGGTGATGTGGATCCAGCCCTCGTCGCCGTCGAAGCGGACGCCCTTGGTGCCGCCTTTCATCAGCAGGCGGACGCCGTCGGCGTACCGGGCCTCCACGTCAACCTCGAAGGGGACGGTCGCGAAGCCGCCCTCCGGCCACACGCCCGTGCCCTCGAAATCGACCGGACCCGGCAGCTCGTCACCGTGCACCCACTGGGCGAAGTCGAAGTAGTGGGCGCCCATATCGGCGATCACCCCAGCGCCCGTGTCCCAGTGGTTGCGCCACAGGCCCACGCGCACCGGCGAATACGGCGCCCAGGGGGCCTGGCCCAGCCAGCGGTCGTAGTCGAACACTTCCCGGTCGGGCTCGGGCGCGGGCGCGGCCACGCCGTTGCCGCCCCAACCGCCCAGGAAGGCGGTGATCGTGTGGAGCTTGCCGATCCTCCCGCCCCGGATCGCCTGGACCACGAACTGATAGGAGGCGTTGGACCGCCGCTGCGTGCCGCACTGCCAGACCGTGCCGTACCGCTCGGTCAGGTTGACCAGGGCCCGGCCTTCGGCGATCGTCAGCGTAAAGGGCTTCTCGCAATACACGTCCTTCCCCGCCCGGGCGGCCAGGGCGCTGAGCACCGCGTGCCAGCGATCGCCGGTGACGACCAGGAGGGCGTCGATATCGTCCCGCTCCAAAAGCGCCTCGTGGAACCGGGTGGCGGCGCAATCCGCGTTGCCATAGTGTTTATCGACCATCTCCTTGCCCTGGGCCCGGCGGTCGGCGAAGCTGTCGCACACGGCCACGCACTGCACGTCGTCCTGTTGGAGGAAGTGCGAGAGGTCGCTGCGGCCCCGGTTCCCCAGCCCAATGGCCCCCAGCGTGATCCGCACCGACGGCGCCACGGCCCCGTCCCGACCCAGCACCGCGCCTCGCACCACAAACGGTGCGGCGGCGGCTCCCAGCAATCCCCGGCGGAGGAAGTCCCTTCGTCTCATCGTCCCGTTCTCCTCGAAGCGGCAGTTCAGGCGGGAGCCGGCCCCCGCGTTGCGCTCGCGCCCCCATCGCCTACCAATGTTCTGTGCGGCGAAGGCCGTGTCAACCGCGGGGGCTGAAAAGAGATCGGTTACGAGAGCGGAGAGGTTTCCTTCCTGCGGTTCCCAGTTCGCCACGGCCCAAGTGCCGCCGGGCGGGAGTCGAGCATCTGCGGCGCCGGCGGGACACGATTCGTGATGAAGATACGCGGAGGGCCGCAGCCGCACGACGCCGCCCCCTACCCCTCGTCCGCGTCGAGCTCCAACAGCTCGTTGTCGTACTGCTCTTCCAGCTTGCGGATCTCTTGGGCCAGCTCTTCGTTCTCTTCGATCGCGCTGGAGATCTCCAGCTCCCACTGGGTGCTGGCCGTGCGGAGGGAATCGAGGTCGAGGGGCAGTCGGAGGATTTTGGCCAGCCGGCGGGTGACCGCCTCGATGCTCAAGGGGTTGGTGCCCTGGAGGTAGCCGGGGATCTCCGCCGCCAGGGAGACCATCTCCACGCCGGCCGACTTCGCCCGGGTCATTAGGTAGCTGGTGAACGAGCCGGGGCCGTCGTACTGGCTGGGCCGGAGACCGAGCCCTTGCATCTCGGTCCGGAGTTGGGCTTCGGAGCAGGAGAAGTAGAGCCGCGGCTCGCGGGTGTGCGGCACCGACCCGCCGAACGAGCCGACGAACAGGATACGGCTTGCGCCCACCTGGTCCACCACCCGAAAGATGCAATCGCCGAAGGCCCGCCACTGCAGGTTCGGCTCCTTGCCGACGAACAGCACCAGGTCGGCCGCGTCGTGGCAGTAGAAGGTGTTCGTGGGCATGTCGACGGTCTTGACCAGACCGTCTTCGACCTCGACGTGCGGCCGGAACAGGGCGGCGATCTCCATCGAGCCGGGAAAGTTGTAGATGTAGAAGGGCTCCGGATCGATCTCGGCAAACGGCTCGGCCCCCAACAGCCGCACCA
>CAZDHR010000617.1:0-3097 GCA_964505295.1 uncultured Planctomycetaceae bacterium | reverse complement strand
GGTGACGCTCACCCGCGACGAGCAATTCGTTCGGGCTCCGGGCGACTTCTACTACACCGACGCGATCAGCGAGCGGGCCGCCGAGTACATCGAGCAGGCCGCCCGAACCGACAGCCCGTTCTTCCTCTACGTGGCCTACACCGCGCCCCACTGGCCGCTACACGCCCGGCCCGAAGACATGGCCCGGTACCGCGGCAAATACGCCGTCGGCTGGGACGCCGTGCGGGAGCAGCGTCACAAGCGGATGATTCGACTGGGGGTCGTCCGTCCCGAGTGGCCGCTCTCGCCCCGGGATTCGAGGGTCCTGGCCTGGTTCGACGCGCCGTGCAAGCCGTGGCACGAGCGGCGCATGGAGGTCTACGCGGCCCAGGTCGACCGCATGGACCAAGGGATCGGCCGCATCCTCCAGAAGCTCCGGCAGGTCGATCGGGCCGAGAACACGTTGGTCTTCTTCCTTTCCGACAACGGGGGCTCGGGCGAGGAAATCATGCCCCAGTGGGAGGGCCTCGAATTCCCGGAGAAAACCCGCGCAGGTCACGCCGTTCAGGTGGGCAACAACCCCAACAGCCTGCCCGGCACCGAGGACACGTTCCAAAGCTACGGCGTGCCCTGGGCCAACGTGAGCAACACGCCCTTCCGGCTCTACAAGCACTGGGTCCACGAAGGCGGGATCGCCACGCCGCTGGTCGTTTGCTGGCCGGCCGTGATCCGCACCGGGGGCGAGCTCGTGCGCGAGCCGGGGCACGTGGTCGACGTCATGGCCACTTGCTGCGACGTCGCCGGCACGCGGTATCCCAAGCAACTCGGCGGCTACTCGATAGGCCCCACCGAGGGCGAAAGCCTTCTGCCGCTTCTCCTCGGCCGGTCCCGCCAGCGGGGCCCGATCTTCTGGGAGCACGAGGGCAATCGGGCGGTCCGAGAAGGCAAGTGGAAGCTCGTCGCACGCTCCGGGGGGGCGTGGGAGCTGTACGACATGGAGACCGACCGCACCGAGATGAACGATTTGGCCCAGAAGAACCCCGCCGTCGTCACGTTCCTCGCCCGGTCCTACGACGACTGGGCCAAGCGCGTAGGCGTGGAGGCGTGGGATCGGTCGCTGTGGGAACAACGCTAAGGGAGGGCTGGGTTGAATTTGCGGGTGCCACGGTTGACACTTGTGCAACGCGGGCGGAACCCTTTGAATACGGCGTGCCGCCGCCGCATCGCCCACGTGGTCTATCCCGTGCAGGAGTCGCCGACATGTCTTATACCCTGGAGGTTCTGGAAGGGAGCGGAGCCGGGGATCGCTTCCCGTTGAACCGGGACGAGATCCTGATCGGGCGGGGTCTGGGGTGTCAGATCGTGCTCGATAGCCTAGCCGTCAGCCGCACCCACGCCCGACTCGTGCTGGAAGGCGACACCTACGCGATCGAGGACCTGGGTAGTCGGGGCCACACGTTCGTCAACGACCAACAGATCGCCGGCAGAGTCCGGCTCGCGGACGGAGACCGCGTCAAGATCGCCGACGTTCCACTCGTCTTCCGCTCACATCGGCCCGAGGTGTCGGAGGCGCCGGGCGAATCGGCGCTGACCATTCTGCGAAGCCTCGACGTGCGCCAGACCGCGGACGCAATCCTCAAGGTGAACGCCGAGGCCAAGTTGCGGGCCGTGCTCCAGATCACGCGGGCGCTGGGGCCCACGCTGGATTTGGAGACGATCCTCTCGAAGATGCTCGACGGACTGTTCGAGATCTTTCCGCTGGCCGACCGGGGGCTGGTGCTGCTGGTCGAAGGAGACCGTCTGGTGCCCAGGGCCGTCAAACATCGGCACGAATGGCAGGAGAGCATCCAGTACAGCAAGACGATCGTCCACCAGGCGATGGACCGGCGGCAGGCCATCCTGAGCGAAGACGCGGCCGTGGACGAACGATTCACGCAGGCGCAAAGCATCGCCGAGTTTCGGATCCGCTCGGTCATGTGCGTGCCGCTTTTGTCCCACGAGACGAATCCGTTCGGCGTGATCCAGTTGGACACGCAGCGCCCGGGGGCCAGGTTTGCGGACGACGACATGGAGATTCTCGCCAGCGTGGCCACTCAGGCGTCGGTCTCGGTGGAGTACGGGCAGCTTCACAAGCAACGAGTCAAGCAGGCCAAGCTGGAGCGAGAGATGGACGTCGCCCAGGACGTGCAACGCAACTTCCTCCCGCGGACCACGCCGGACCTGGAGGGCTACGACTTCTGGGCGTACTACCTGGCGGCGGGCAAGGTGGGGGGCGACTACTACGACTTCATCCGGCTGCCCAACGGAAATCAGGCCGTCGTGCTCGGCGACGTGTCGGGCAAGGGCGTGCCCGCCGCCCTGTTGATGGCCCAGGCGTCGGCCGTCTGCAAAGTGGCCCTGCTGAGCTGCCCGGACCGTATCGACGAGGCGATGCACCGGATCAACAACGAGATCTGCGACGCGAGCACGGGCGGGACCTTTATCACCCTCGTGCTTTGCGTCATCGACCCCCAGACACACGAAGTGACGCTTGCCAATGCGGGCCACATGTCGCCCATGTTTCGCCGGGGCGATTCTTCGATCGAGGAGCCGGCCGGAAGCAACGTTCGCGGGTTTCCGTTGGGCATCGTGAGAGACACCCACTACGCGACGACCACCGTCGGCCTGGCCCCCGGCGAGTCGGTCCTGATGTTCAGCGACGGCATCAGCGAGGCGACGAACCCGGAAGACAAGTTGTACTCGGACGAGCGGGTGGGCGAGCAACTCCGGCGGATGGAGGCCGACACGGCCGCGCGAATCGGTCAGGCCCTGCTCGAGGACGTGCGTCGGCACGTGGCGGGCTGCGAGCAGAGCGACGACATCTCGCTCGTCGTGTTCCGCCGCGATTCCGCGTAGGCGATCTCGGTCGGCACCGACTACGCGGCGGTCGCGCTTGACGCGAGTGCGATTTGTGGTAGTATCAGCCCGACTTGGGAAGCAGGGACTCATCCGAAATCCTGGTTCCCAGGCTCTGCCTGGGAACGGACGGACTCGGCAGGCTCTGCGTGCCGTCCGCATGCTCCACTGGAGCTTGCCCCTCATGGGCTGTTTGAAGCGAGGCGGAGCCTCGCGGTAGTGC
>CAZDHR010000616.1:0-3100 GCA_964505295.1 uncultured Planctomycetaceae bacterium | reverse complement strand
CGGCGGCTGGGGCTGGCGCGGCGAGCGCCCGATGGCCCGATGGTACTGCATGTACGCCACCGTCACGCAGTCACGCTCCTGGCTGCCCGACCCGGTCGGCGGCATCCTCTGGTTTGGGTACGGCAACCCGGCGATGACCACCTACGTGCCGCTCTACGCCGGCGTGACGGATCTGCCCGACGACTACGAGACCGACGGCCGCACCACCGGATTCAGCCGCCGGTCGGCCTGGTGGGCGTTCAACCGCGTGGCCACGCTCTCGGCGCACCGCTGGGGTGACATGCGCGTCGACGTGGCCGAGGTCCGCGATCCCCTCCAGGAAAAGCTCCTGGCCGTCCAAGAGGAGGTTGCGGAGGCCGCCTCGAAGCTCCTGGCCGACAACCCCGCCAAGGCACGCGCGTATCTGACCCGGAAGTCTCACGACGCCTGCCGCGAGGCAACGCAAGCCTACTGGAACCTCGGCGACCTGCTCTGGGCGAAGTACGACGAGAAATGGTAAGGGCTCGACGCGCGGGACCGGGCGTGGAAGTCGGCATAGGGCGTGCAAGTCACCATCGCTCGTTCCCAAGCTCCGGTTTGGGAACGCACTTGAGGCAAGCTGCCGTTTCCCCAGGGGCGAAGCAGAGCTTCGCGGTTCGGGGTTCCCAAGCCGGAGCTTGGGAATCAGTGAAGTCGGTATGGCGCGCGCAAGTCGGCTGAAGCCGACTGGTTTCGGCATCCACTCCTGGCGTTGCCCTCGTTCCCAAGCTCCGCGGCCTGGAAACTAGATCGATCGAGAACCGACCAAATCGAACCAGATCCCGAGTTGCGCCCCACCCAACGACGGAAGGCTGTTGAGACCCGTACGCCCGGAGGGTATCCTGGAAGCTGATCTTCCGAGTACCGAACCGGCCGAGTGAGCCCTTTCGGCCGTCGGCCCATCCCCGCTCCCGCCAGGGCATGAAACCAGGACGAGCCATGAGCACGCATTCTCCCATCAGACCGCGACCCGTCGCCGATCGGCTTCGCCGGGCAGGGTGCTGGGCGTTTCTGGCCATGATACTCGCGGGCTGGGGCTTGAGCCGTGCGCACGCCGCTCGACCCAACGTCGTGCTGATCCTGACCGACAACCACGGCGCCTGGACGCTCGGATGCTACGGCAACCCGGACGTCCAAACCCCGCACGCCGACCGGCTCGCCGCCGAAGGGGTGCTGTTCACCCGCTGCCTGGCCAACAACGCCGTCTGCTCGCCCACGCGCGCCAGCCTGCTCACCGGGCTGATGCCTTGCCAGCACGGCGTGCATCGCTACCTCGGCGCCGGCGGCGCGCAGATCGGCCCGAACGCCTACAACACGCTGGCCGAGTTCGACACGCTCCCGTCGCTCTTGGCCGATGCGGGCTACGTGTGCGGGCTGTCGGGCAAGTGGCACCTGGGCGACAACTTGCACCCGCAGGAAGGCTGCACCTTCTGGGTCACCAAGCCGCACGGCCACAGTCGGGGGTTTTACGATCAGGAGGTGATCGAAAACGCCGAGATCCGCGTCGAGCCGACCTACTTGACCGAGTACTGGACCGACCGGGGCATCGAGTTCATCGAGGCGAACCGGGACCGGCCGTTCTTCCTGTTTTTGGCCTACAACGGGCCCTACGGCCTCGGCGGCGCGATGCGCGAGCCGATCCGCAACCGGTTCCGCGAGACGTACGCCGACGCCACCCTCCCCTCCTTCCCACGCGATCTGCCGGCCCATCCCTGGAATCACAACTACGGCGATTGGGTCGGCGACTTGCAGGTGATCCGCAAGTACGCCGCGGAAGTGAGCGGCGTCGACGACGGCGTGGGCCGCATCATGGCGACGCTCAAGCGCCTCGGCCTCGACAAGAACACGCTGGTCGTCTTCACCGCCGACCAGGGCCTGGCGGGCGGGCACAGCGGCTTCTGGGGCATGGGCGATCACACCCGGCCGCTCACCGCCTTCGACTGGACCATGCACGTGCCGCTCATCTTCCGGCATCCCGCAAAAATCCCCGCGGGGAAGCGCGTCGACCTGCTGGTGAGCAACGTCGACTTCATGCCCACCATGCTCGAATACCTGGGGCTACGCTGGAAAAACGCGTCGCAGCCCCAGTCGCCCGGCCGGAGCTTCGCCGCGGCCCTCTCGGGACAGACGATCGACGACTGGGACAACACGATCTACTACGAGTTCGAGAACGTCCGCGCCATCCGCACCGACGGGTGGAAATACATCGAGCGGTTCCGGCAGGAGCCGAACGAGCTTTACGACCTGGGCAAGGACCCCGGCGAGCTCGACAACCTGATCGACACGCCCGGGTACGCCGAGGTCCAGAAGGAACTGGCCCAACGGATGCACGACTACTTCGACCGGGTCGCCGATCCCAAGTGGGATTTGTGGAAAGGGGGCACGTCGAAGACCGGCCTGATAATGCGCAAGGTGTTCGACAACCCCGGCCCTTGGCGGCCGAAGCGGAAGGCCGAAGAGAAGTGACGGGCGCACCGATGCCAACGGGCGATCCGTGTCGCTCCTTTCCCCTCGTGCCCAGGCTCTGCCCGGGCACGTTGTACCAGGCAGGCTCCGCCTGCCCGAAGCGAGGCGGAGCCTCGCGTTAGTGCGTTCCCAGGCGGAGCCTGGGGACGAGCGTGAATGAACCCGCCCGGGAAACGAGATGGGAGGTCATCACATGAAGACGCTCACTACGCTCGGTCTTGTGTTGCTTCTGGCGGCACACGCTTTCGGGGTGGCTGACTCGCAGTCGCAGCGCCCGCCCAACTTCATCCTCATCGTTACCGACAACCTGGGCTACGGCGACATCGGTCCGTTCGGATCGAAGGTCCACCGCACGCCCTGTCTCGACCGGATGGCGGCCGAGGGGATGAAGTTCACCCATTTCTGCGTCACGGCCGGGGTGTGCACGCCGTCGCGGGCGAGCTTCATGACGGGCTGCTACGCCCAGCGCGTGGGCCTGGCCGATACGGACCCGGACGGCATTGTGCTCCGCCCCGTCTCGCCCAACGGCCTTCATCCCGACGAGATCACGCTCGCCGACGTGCTCAACCCGCGGGGGTACGCCACGACGATCATCGGCAAGTGGCACTTGGGCGAT
>CAZDHR010000615.1:0-3104 GCA_964505295.1 uncultured Planctomycetaceae bacterium | reverse complement strand
GATCGTCTATCGACCCTCGACCGGCGTGTTCGAGGAGCTGCAAAGCACGGGAATGCTCTTGGGGATTCTCCCCTCCGAACGATTCCACCTCGGCGACATCGTGCAGTTCCACCCCGGCGACCTGCTGCTTCTGACCACCGATGGCATTTGGGAAGCGGCCGACGAGGACGGCGGGGCCTTCGGCAAGACCCGCGTGTTCGACATCCTCAGGGATTTGCACGACGAGCCGTGCCAGACAATCCTCGACGAACTATTCCGCAAGGTCGCCGAACACGGCGGCGGCCAGTCGGCCAAGGACGATCAAACGGCCGTGCTATTCAAGTTCCGCTAGCGCGGTCGGCGCAGAAAGCCGGCGCGGCAAGAGGTCCCAGGCGAAGGGAAGAAACGTAAAGAACGGTGCCGAGAGCAGCGTCAGACGCCGGTCAGCAAACGATTGCGACGGGCGCGACGCTCGGCACGCAGGCGGGAACGACGTTTGACCTCGCTCGGCTTCTCGTAATACTCGCGCCGACGCATCTCCTTCTTGATCCCGCTCCGCTCGACCAGCTTGCGGAATCGTCGTACCGCCTCCTGGATGGACTCATTATCCCGCAGCGTCAGTTTGACCACTCACACTTCCCCTTTCTGGAATCACTGGAACTCACCATCTACCACGAAACGAACGCAAGAAAGTGGCTTGGGAAAAACGCTATAGTTTACACCACTCATGCTCCCGATGTCCAGCCGCTATCCACGCTCGCCAGCCCGTTTTTTCGAGCGATCGCGCCCTTCTCGGTCGGGCAATCGGCACCGAGGCACCTGCTTGGCTCGCCCGGGTCGGCTCCGCCGGCCGTACCGTTTCGACAATCGTAAAACCTTGCGCAGATTCTGTTTACATCGAGCGAATTGGCCTACTCGGCTGAACCTGGGGCCGGTGTCCAGCCGATCCGATTAGGGCGTGCGCCCCCTTCGCTCATCTCAGGACTCACCTATGGACGCCCAATCCGGCCATCTCAAGGCACTCCTGGAACTCGAAGCGCGGCATGATGACCTGCTCGTGCGGCTGGCGGACCTGGACCAGCGCGTCCAGCAGGTCCTCGCCCGGTACGCGCCCAGCCGGCACCGCGACGTTGCCACCCCCCGACGGGTCATCGCCGGCGGTCGAGGTGTCCCGACTTGTTGATCGCTCGCCACAACCGTAGTCCCAGGGCAATGCTGAACGCGATCCCCACGATTCCCGGAACGGATACCCCTTGAATTGCGGGGATCCATCCCATGAGTGGGAGATTCTCGACCAACGGGGGCACGTTGCGGCTGACCAGCAGGGCCGAGCCCAGAAACAACGCACTGGCCAGCATGCCCAGAACCAGGCGATTGACCGAGGGCTCCAAGCCCCGGTGATCGAGGTGCACGTCGAACTTTCCGCTCTGCACCTGTTCGATGATGTCGACGATGCCCTGAGGCAGGACACTGACCAAGTGTTCCACTTCCGAGAGGAACCGCCGCATCTTGCGGACCCGGCGTCGCGGCGACAGTCGCCTCAGCAGCATCCTCTTGCGGTACGGCCGCATCACCTCCAGCAGACTGAAGTCGGGGCTGATCAGCCGAGAGGTCCCTTCCAGCGTCACCAACATCTTGATCAGCATGGCGATCCGCGCCGGCAGGCTGATCCTGTAGCGGCGGATGATCTCGGTCAGCTCGTTCAAGCAGCCGCTGAGATCGAAATTCTCCAACGATTGGGTGGCGTAGTGGGCCACGAAGTCGGCCACGTCGAGGCTCAACGCCGCCCGATCCAAGTCCTGCGGGACCGCTCCCACCCGCACGATGATCGCCGTCAAGTGCTCCGCGTCCAGGTTGCCCACGGCCAGCAGCATTTCCCCGATGTCTTCGTGCAGCCGCTCGTCGATCCGGCCCACCATCCCGAAGTCAAGTAGGCCGATGACGTTGCCGTCCATCAACAAGATGTTTCCCGGGTGGGGGTCGGCATGGTAGAAGCTGTTGGAGAAGATCATCTCCAAGAATAGGTTGGCCCCCCGCCGAGCCACCTCGTGCAGGTCGATCCCGGCCGAGGTCAACCGCCCGGTCTCGGCCAACTTGATGCCCTCAAGCAGTTCCATCACCAGTACGCGGCTGGTAGACAACTCGGGATACGAACGTGGGATGTGGACCGTCGGGTCGTGGGCAAAATCGTGGGCGAACTGCTGCATGTTCCGCTCTTCGCGACGAAAGTCCAGCTCTCGCCGAAACGTCCGCTGAAACTCCGTCGCGATTGCCCGGGGGTTGTAGTTCTGAAACTCCGGAACCCGTTCGGCCATCTGAGCCAGACCGGAAAGAATGTCCGTGTCGGTCTGCACCCTCCTCTCGATGTCGGCATGCTGCACCTTGACCGCTACCGCCCCCCCGTCCTTCAGCCGGGCTCGGTGCACCTGCCCGATCGACGCCGAGGCCATCGGTTGCTCGTCGAACTGGTCGAACACCTCCTCCATCGGCCGCCCCAGCTCCGACTCGATCGTCTCCCGTACCTTCTCGGGGGGATCGCCCGGCACGTCGGTCTGCAAATGTTGCAGCTCGTCGGCCAGATCGACTCCCACCAGGTCGGGCCGCGTGCTGAGCACTTGGCCGAGCTTGATAAACGTCGGCCCCAGCTCCCCGAGGGCGAGCCGCAGCCGGGTCTCCCAGCGGTGTCGGGCAATGGCGGTTCCCCCGGGGGTCTTGAGCAGGTCTTTGGCAAAATCGGGTCCCAACCGGCTGATCCAATTGGCCAGACCGTACTTGCTCAACACCGACAGGATCTCGCCCCAGCGTCCCAAGTGTCGGTAGATTTGAGGGATCGAGCTGATCTTCATCACAATCGCGCCGGCCCCGGTGAATTGAACCCTATGTTCCAGTGTACCCCCCGGATAAGTGATAGGCCAGCCGCTGCCGTGGCAAACGCCGACCATCTGGTACAATATACTGCCGGAAAGGCCCAGCCGTTTTGATGATCCCCGGGAGCTGGCGTGATGGATTCGCTGGAGGTATTGAGGTGGCGCCGAATTGCCGGATGCTAAGTCTCGAATTCTGCGAGACAGAGAGCGGGTGCGGGGCTTGAAGTGAGTGAGGCGCCAAGCTTGCCGCCTGGGCAG
>CAZDHR010000614.1:0-3106 GCA_964505295.1 uncultured Planctomycetaceae bacterium | reverse complement strand
CCCGGCTCCTCGACCGGCTGGTTCGCGAGAACCACGGCCAGAGCGAGTACGTCCGGCCCGACGAGGACATCGAGGACCAGGTCGCCCGGCTCTACAAACGGATCGAGTCGCCCGTGATGACCGACGTGAAAATCGTCATCTCGGTCGACGACGCCAAAACCGAGGAAGGCAAGGCCACCAGCCGCGTTTACCCCAAGGGCTCGCTCGACCTGTTCGCCGGCGAGCAGCTCGTGGTGGTCGGGCGGTACAAGAAGTCGGGCACGGCCAAGGTGGTCGTGCGCGGATCGGTCGGCGGCAAACAACAGAAGCTCGACTTCCCGGCCAAGCTGGCGAAGAAGAGCGGCGACGAGACCTTCGCGTTCATCGAGAAGCTCTGGGCGGTCCGCCGCGTGGGCGAGATCCTCGACGAGATCGACCTCAAAGGCAAGAACGACGAGCTGACGAAGGAGCTGATCGATCTGGCCACCCGGCACGGCATCCTCACTCCGTATACCTCGTTCCTGGCCGACGAGAACACGAACGTCCGCGATCTGGCCGCCAACACTCGGCGCGCCGGCGAACGGCTCTTGGCGCTGGACCAGGCATACGGCGCAAGCGGCTTCTACCAGCGGGCTTTCAAAGGCAGCATGCAGCGGGCATCCCGGGTGGCAGCGAGCCCAGCCGCCCCGGCGGCCGGGTCCGGGGGGATGATGGGCGGACGCGCGATGTCCGGGGCTGCGTACGGCTACGGGGCTGACGCGGCAATGCCGGGCGAGAGGCGCGGGCGCGTGCTCGCGGGCCAGCCGGCCGCTTCCGCAGCGGCCGACCTCGGCGCGTTGGCCGAATTGGCCGAAGAGATGGACGACGCCGTCCAGACGGTCCGCAACATCGGCAACCGGGCCTTCTACCGCCGGGGCGATCGCTGGGTCGACTCCACGGTCACCGACGAGCAGGAGAAGGCCGCGCAGCGCGTCAAGCAGTTTAGCGACGACTACTTCGCCCTGACCCGACGCTTCGGCCGCGACCTCACGCAGTACCTCGTCTTCGACGAGCCCGTGCTGGTGAACCTGGAGAGCCAGGCGTATCTGATCGAGCCGTGAGGTTGGGCGTAGCCAGTGAAGCGCGTTGTGTCTGAAGCACGAACGCGCTGTGTCGCGGTCTCCCGACCGCGACACCTCGACGACCGAAGGTCTCCCCAGGAAGTCCCGACAGGGAGACCTTGCGGTCGAGCCATCGGCGGGGTCGGGAGACCCGCGCCGAGCGCACCGCCGCGCCGAGCGCGTTGTCATACCCCTTGTGCCCCCCGAATGTGGCAGCCGCTTCTCCCTTCGCGTTTTCCCCGCGGGCTTGGTAAAATAGAAGCCTGAGCGAATGTAGGGAAAATGTGCAGCTCTCGGCCCGTTCAAGGAGATCGAGATGGCGAAAAAGAAGACACCGCCGCCGGGGGATGGGGGGCACGAGTCGATGGACGACCCGAACGACGGGGCCGACCGGTCGCCGGAAGTGGCCGCGGCCGAGGAGGCGGTCCGCCGCGCGGAGGCCGAGCTGGCGAAGGCCCAGGCGACCTACGCCCGGCTGCGCCGCCAGGCCACCGAGCAGTTGAAGCGGGTGCGAGAGAAGCGGGTGGGCGATCTCGTCGACGACACGCTCAAGCTGGTCAAAAAACACCCGGGCCCGAGCGTGGTGCTCGCCGCGGTCGTCGGATTCTGGCTGGGACGTTTGTTCCGCCGGTGATCGGCCCGACGCGTCCGGCGGCGATCTCATCCATGTTTCCTCCGTCGCGATCACGTCCATGAACGACCATCTCGACCCCCAGCGAGCCAAGCGCGACCTGCGCCTGCGGATCGCACGCGGGCGACGACGGATCGACCGTCGCATCCGGGGGCTGGAGCGGGAAGGGCGACGCCTGACCTCGTGGCGGACGTACGTCCGGCAATACCCCGCGCAAGCGCTGGTGGCCGCGGCCGGGCTCGGGTTGGCCGCCTCGGCGGGCCTCGGCCGGGGTTGGCCGCGTTGGCTGGGCGCGCGCCTCGCGCGTCGGGCCCTGGATCGGGCGATTGCCGGGGCGTGGCAGGAGCTCGAAGCGATCTGGGCCGAGTCGAAGCCGGACCGCGCCCCCGCCGAACCGAGCGGAGCCGAAGATGGCCGATCCTGATCGCCCCCTGTTCGCCGACGCCCAAGCGGAGCTCGCCCGACTGGCAGGCGACGTGCGCCGGATGGCCGGCCTGCGCTGGCAATTGGCCCGGCTGGAGCTCGACGCGTCGGCGAGCCGGCTCGCCCGGCTGGCGGTCCTCGTGGCCGCCGCGTCCGTGATGGTCTTCACCAGCCTGCCGATCCTCGTGGTGGCGGGCGCCTGCCTGCTCCCCGAAGCGTTTCGGCCCTATTTCCTCTGGGCGGTCGGCGGGGCCCTTCTATGCGCCGGCGTGCTCGGGCTGGTGGCGGCTTGGCAGGCCTGGCGCCGGCTGCGCCGCGAGCGCTTCGGCCTGGAAGAGACGCTCGAAGAGCTGCGCGAAGACCTGGTTTGGCTCGAAGAGTGGATCAGCCGAGGCGACGAAGAGGGCCCCGGATCTCGGGGCTGAAGGAAGCGGCGTGGCCGGGATCGGAATTCGGGGAGCGACCGCGTCGGGCCAGCCACGCGGAGCGCACCAGCGTGCCCTCGGGACCTGGCCCTGCAACCAGCGAGGTCTTGTCTGGAGTGCGGCGAGTGGTCACCGCACTCCAGAGACCCGCTCGGCTTGGGACTACAGCCAGTACGCCGTGAACAGCTCGTCCAGCGCTTCGGTCTCCGAGTCGGCGTGCTTGTCGGCGTCGCGCTGTTGGATATCCTCGAAGTCGTAGAGCCAGAGGATGCTTTCGACGCCGGTCGGCGCTGGGGTGATCCCGCTTTCGAGGACCGCGTCGTAGAGAATGGCCACGTCCTGGTCGTCGAGGCCGTGGGCGTACACGCGGTCGAACGACGATGCCCGGTTGAAATAGTCCGAACCCGAAATCCTGGCCTGGTCCGACGTGGCCACCAACGTGTCCTGGGCCGCGGAGCCGTACAGGTGGGCCACATCGTCGCCGCCCCTGGCATAGGCGTACACCGAGCGAAAACCCTTCGCCCGGTTGAAGAAGCCGTCGCCGTAGA
>CAZDHR010000613.1:0-3140 GCA_964505295.1 uncultured Planctomycetaceae bacterium | reverse complement strand
TGCGTGGTAAAGTAAACTCGTGGACATGCTGGCTTCTCCTTCTGAAGTGGAATCCAAAACTCCAGAAAGAACCAGCATGTCCACCTCCTTGCAAGCCCAGGTACCCTTCAGTCGGATGAACCTCTCAGGCGTTTCCCGGCTCAACGGGACTCGGCCAGGATCTCACCACGACACGGACTGGACGATGCGAAAAGGGCAATTCATCGGCAGTGGTCTCATCCTGACGGTCGTCGTCCTCGTGAGTATTGGCCTTTGGCGAACCGCCGGCCACGAGACCGACGATCGGATCGCGGTGGTCGGCCGCCCCCAAGGGGTGATGGGAACGACGTGCGCGCTGGCGGCAATCGTGCCGTATCGGGAGCGTGCACGCGCCGAGGGGGCCTTGCGTGAAGCGGAAGCCACGCTGCGCACGGTGGAAGCCCGCATGAGCGTCTGGCTGGCAGATTCGGAGATCTCCCGCTTGAACGCCGCCGGCGCAGGGCAAGACATCCCGCTGTCGCCGGGGAGCCTGGAGGTCCTTCGGGCTGCGCGGGAAGCCGCCACGCAGACCGGCGGTGCGTTCGACGTCACGTGTCGACCTCTCGTTGAGCTGTGGCGACGGGCGGGCGAAGAGGGCGTCGTGCCGGACGAATCGGAACGGAACGACGCCCGGGCAGCCTCCAACTGGGATCTCCTCGAGCTGACCGACGGCGGCGTTGTCAAGCGGGCCGACGGGGTTTGCGTCGACCTCGGGGGAATCGCCAAGGGCCTGGGCATCGACCGGGCCGTCGAGGTGCTGCGGCGCGCGGGGGTGGCCGGCGGTATGGTCGTCGTGGGTGGAGACCTGGCCTGCTTCGGAGAGCAGGCGAACGGTCGAGACTGGCCCGTCGACGTAAAAGACCCATTCGGGCACGGCCGGATCGCCGAACTCCGCGTTCGCGGGGGTGCCGTGGCGACCAGCGGCAACTACGCGCGTTACGTGAAGATCGCGGGCCGACGGTACAGCCACATCATCGACCCACGGGTGGGCCGACCAGCCGAGGCCGCCCAATCCGTGACCGTCGTGGCACCCTCGGCCCTGACCGCCGATATCTGGGCGACCGCCTTGAGTGTCTTGGGCCCTGAAGGCTTCCGGCGGCTACCGGAGCACGTCGACGCCCTGATGATCGTCGGCTCGAAGGACGACTACGAGATCCTCTGCACGACCGGGTTCCGCGTTCTGCTCGATGAGCCAATTCCGGTCGGACTCACCGTCTGGGAAGAGGGGAGATTGTAGGGTGCGTGAAACGCACCATCTACGTCGGCCAGAGGAAATGGTGCGTTTCACGCACCCTACGGGGAGCGCGTCGCTACCCGCGCCACTCCGTCTCGTCGACGGTCGTCTTGAAGTCGGCCTGAATCCGGGAGGGCATTTCCTCGTCGGCCACGGCGGCCAGGTCTTCCGCGGTGGGCTTGCCCACGTAGATCATGCTTTCGCGAGGACACTTCTCCCGGGCCAATGAGAAGTCGGCCGACTCGTCGTAGCGATCGTAGTCGATCATGGGCAGCTTGCCCTTCATCTCCATCAGTTCGGCGTTGCGGCTACAAGCCGCACAGCCGATGCACCCGACCTGGCAGACCGCCTTGACGTCGGGGCCGGCATCCTGGTTGGAGCAGGCGACGACGAGCATTCGGTCCGACTTGAAGGGGACCATGGTGATGATATGGCGGGGGCACGTACGGGCGCAGGCCTTGCATCCAATGCACTTCTCGTAATCGACAGTCGACAGGCCATCGATGACGTGGATGGCGTCGTATTGGCAGGCGCGCGTGCAATCCCCCAGGCCCAGACAGCCGAAGGTGCATCCCTGGATGCCGGCGACCAGGTTGGCGGCTGCGCAGGTCGGCTCGCCGAAATAGGGTATTCGCTGTAGTCGTTGATCTTCGCGTGCTGCGCAGTGCACCACGGCCCGGTAGGGGAAGGTCTGGGAGACGGCGACCCCCATGATTTCGGCCAGGCGCTGGGCGCAGCCGGCGCCGCCGGGGGCGCAGAGGGCCACATCGGCCCCGGATTGGGCGACGGCCTCGGCGTATTCCGTACAGCCCACGAACCCGCAGCCGCCGCAGTTGGCGCCCGGCAGGGCTTCCAGGATCGCCTCGACCCGGGGGTCGACCTCGACGTGGAAGGCCCGATCGGCCCAGCCCAACACGTAGGCCACGGCGATCGCCAGGATGGCCAGCACGGCGGCGGCCAGGATCATCGTCACGGCGGTCAGCATGGATCGTCCCTATTCGAGGAGGAGCCGAATGGCGTTCTGGATGCCCTGGTCCACGCCCGCGAAGCCCATGAACGCCATGGCCATGATGCCGGCCACGATCAGCGCGATTCCGGGGCCTTGGAGCGGTTCGGGCACGTCGCACAGATCGAGCTCTTCACGGATGCCGGCCATCAGGGAGATGGCGATTGTGAAGCCCACGCCGCCGCCCACGGCCAGCGTCAACGCTTCGTGCACGCCCCAGAGCCTGGTCGGGTCTTGCAGGTGCTTCATGATCTCCAGGCACGCGAAGAGAATCGCGCAATTCGTGGTGATCAGCGGCAGGTAGACGCCGAACGACTTGTAGAGGTGCGGGAAGAACTTGCGCACGTACATCTCGACGAACTGGACCGACGAGGCGATCACGAAGATGTACATGATGTAGCTGAGCACCGAGAGATCGATCTCGGTTTGGGGATCGCCGCCGGCCAGTTTCCACACCCAGGCCGGCAACGGGGCACTCGGTCGAAGGATGAAGTAGGTGAAGGTCCAACTCAACAGGGCGGCAATCGTGATCACGAACGTGACCGCGCAGCCCATGCCGAAGGCCGTGTCCACCCGTCGCGAAACGCCGAGGAAAGGGCAAATCCCCACGAAGTAGTGGAGGACGAAGTTGTTGATCAGCGCCGCGCCGATGGCGATTTGGACCAGAATGACGAGCGTTTCCATCGGAGAAACCCTATCTGTCCTGTTTGGCCTTTTCCGCCCGCTTCCGGCCGATCCACTCCGCAACCCCCAGCAGCAACCCCAGCGTCAGGAACGCGCCCGGCGGCAAGACCATAATGCCCCACCTTGGCCAGATCTCGCGCATCACGGCGAGGCCGAACCACGTGCCGGAGCCGAGGATCTCCCGGACCGTGGCGATGC
>CAZDHR010000612.1:0-3142 GCA_964505295.1 uncultured Planctomycetaceae bacterium | reverse complement strand
AAGCTCTGCTTCGTACCCCGGGAAGCTGGAGCTTCCCTGAAGTGCGTTCCCAAGCCGGAGCTTGGGAACGAGGAACTCAATCGATGCGCGTTGCACCGCTACCCGTCGGCCGCCGTCTGCTCCGGCCCGCCGTTTTCTTGCCGCGGCACGCGTTTGACCGCCACCAGCGTATCGCCTTCGTCGAGGTTCATGATCGTCACGCCCTGGGTGTTGCGGCCCACGATGCTGATGTCGCTGGCCCGGATGCGCTGGAGCTGGCCCCGGGCGGTAATCATCAACAGCTCGTCGTCGTCGCGGACCCGGACGATTCCGATGACCGGTCCGTTTCGGCGGGTGGTCTTGATGTCGTGCAGGCCCTTGCCGCCGCGACGCTGAGTACGATAGTACCGCTGCGAGGAAAGGCCCTCGCCGTTGGGCTCCTCGGGCTCGGGTTCGGCGGCCTGGTCGTCGGGCTTGGGCTCCGGTTCCGGGGGGCCATTTTCCGGCTCGCTCTGGAGATTCGGGCCGAATAGGGTTCGCTTGCCGAAGCCGTTGGCACAGGCGGTCAATAGCGCGGCCTCCGGATCGGCCACCACCATGCCCACCACGCAGTCGTCGCCCACCAGCCTGATCCCCTTCACGCCGCTGGCCACCCGGCCCATCGGCCGGATGTCGGACTCCTGGAAGCGGATGGCCATGCCCGAAGCCGTGGAGAGCACCACTTCGTCGCCCGGCTTGGTCACCACGACGTCGACGAGCTCGTCTCCCTCACGAAGCTTGATGGCGATCAGCCCGCTCCGCAACGGACGGCGGTAGGCGGCCAAGTCCGTCTTCTTGACCAATCCGCGCCGGGTCGCCATCATCAGGTAGTGGCCCGACTGGTCGAAGTCGCGGACGGCACGGCAGTCGGTGATCTGCTCCCCTTCGGACAGGTTCAACACGTTGACCACCGCACGACCGCGGCTGTAGCGTCCCATTTGCGGCAGGGCGTACACCTTGCGCCAATAGACCTTGCCCAGGTTCGTGAAGAAGAGCAGGTAGGCGTGGGTGCTGGCCACGAAGAGGTGCTGGATGGGGTCTTCCTCCTCGGTCGCCGCGCCCTTGAGACCCTTGCCTCCGCGCCGCTGCGCCCGATAGGCCTTGACGGGCGTCCGCTTGATGTAGCCGTTGGAGCTGATGGAGACGACCATTGTCTCTTCGGTGATCAGGTCCTCCAGGTCGATGTCGCCGATCTCCTCGCCGCTGATCTCGGTCCGCCGGGGGTCCGCGTATCGCCGCTTCAGCTCGCGCAGGTCGTCGCGGACGATCTCCAGGATGTTCTCCTCGTCGGATAGGATCCGGTTGTACTCGCGCATGTCGTCCAGCAGTCTGCGATGCTCGTCGGATAACTTCTCCTGCTCCAGGTTGACCAGTTGCCCCAACGTCATCCGAAGAATGGCGTCGGCCTGCACGGGCGTGAGCGTGTAATTCTCCTGAGTTCCCTGCTCCGACTGGAAAACGGCGAAGCCCTCCTCCCCCAGGGCCTTCTGGAGCATCGCGGCCGGGCACTCGATCTCCATCAGCCGCTCTTTGGCCTCCGCCTGCGTCTTCGACGAGCGGATCACCCGGATCACGTGGTCGATGTTCACATGGGCCAGGAGCAGCCCTTCGACCGTGTGCTTCCTCTGCCGCGCCTTGGCCAGCAGGTGCTGCGTCCGTCGGCGGATCACCGTCACGCGGTGCCGGACGAATTCTTCCAAGAGCGCCTTGAACGACATCACCCGCGGTTTGCCGTCCACCAGGGCCAGGAAGATCAACGAGAAGCTGTCCTGAAGCGGCGAGAACTGGTAGAGCTGGTTGAGGACGATGTCCGGCTCGGCGTCGCGCTTCAAGTCCAACACGAGGCGGACCGGCTCCCGGAGGTCGCTCTCGTTGCGGATTCCCGAGATGCCGGGGATCCGTCCGTCGTTCACCAGCGCGGCAATCCGTTCCTCGACGCGGTCGCGAGCCTGCTGATACGGGATCTCCGTGACCACGATCCGGTGCCTGCCGTTGGGGAGCTGTTCCGTGCGGCACCGGGCGCGGACCACGACCGTGCCGCGGCCCGTATGATAGCCCCGCCGGATGCCGTTGCGCCCGCAGATCACGCCGCCGGTGGGGAAGTCGGGTCCGGGGCAGATCTCCAACAGCTCGTCGATCGAGACCTCCGGATCGTCAATTACCTTCACCAGCGCGTCGCAGATTTCGCCCAGGTTGTGCGGCGGGATCGAGGTGGCCATGCCCACGGCAATCCCGTTCGCCCCGTTGACGAGCAAATTCGGGAACTTCGACGGGAGCACGCTCGGCTCCGTCCGCCTCTCGTCGTAGGTCGGCACGAAGTCGACCGTGTCGAGCTTGAGATCATCGAGTATCAGGGCGGCGACGGCGGACATCCGCGCCTCGGTGTACCGCATGGCCGCCGGGGGCAGGCCCGCGATCGACCCGAAATTCCCCTGCTTGTCGACCAGCACGTGCCGCATGTTCCATTCCTGGGCCATGCGGACCAGGGTAGGGTAGATCACGCCTTCGCCGTGCGGGTGGTAGTTGCCGCTGGTATCGCCGGAGATCTTCGCACACTTGACCCGGCCCGCGCCGGGCGTCAGGTTCAGGTCGTTCATGGCGACCAGGATCCGTCGCTGCGAAGGCTTCAGGCCGTCGCGCACGTCGGGCAGCGCCCGGCTCACGATCACGCTCATCGCGTACGTCAGATAGCTGCCCTTGAGCTCCTCCTCGATGGGCAGCTCCAGCAAGCGGCCGGGGGAATCGCCGTTCCCGTCATCAGGGCCAGGCTCGGGCGACAGATCCTTCGATTGGGGGGGGTCGGGGGGCAAATCAGAGGCGTCGGACAACGAAGATCCTTTCGGTAGACGGGGGCGCGACCGCCGAGAGCCCCTCTTCAAAACGTGCTCCCCACGGGCCGCGCCTTGGGTCGCGTAAACAACCCGTCAGTATACCGATTTCCGGGCCGAAGCACAATCGCAACGGGAAGAAAAGCGACGTCGTAAGCCTCTTGAAAATATAAACTTGCGCCGCTGCGTCCGTAACCATTCGTCCAGCCCGGCAGAGCGAACTCCCCTGGTGCCCAAGCTGGAGCTTGGGAACCAGGGCGCAGGAACAGACGGGTTGGGCGAATGCTTACCTGCGT
>CAZDHR010000611.1:0-3155 GCA_964505295.1 uncultured Planctomycetaceae bacterium | reverse complement strand
CCGTCCATCAAAACTACTCAAACGACCATAATCGGTTCGTGTCCCCGGAATGCCCAGACCACCCCTTCACTTCGCCGCGGGCACGTACGGCGCGGCGATCTGGTCGTCGGTCTCGTCGACCCAGCGGCGGAGTCGGCGGCGGTGGTCGTTGAGGACGTCCTGGAACTCGGGGGTCTCGGCGAGGTTCTTCATCTCGCCCGGGTCGTTGGCCAGGTCGATGAGTTGCTCGCGGTGCTTGCCGCTTTCGTAGACGACGTACTTGAAGCGGTCGGTTCGGAGCATACGTCCGGCCCGGCTCTCCACGACCACCTCGTCGCGCCAGGCCTCGGCGTCTCGGCCTTCGGCCAGGGGGCGAACGCTCTGGCCACGGAGATCGGCGGGCGGCTCGATGCCTGCGTAGTCGCACAGGGTGGGTAGCAGGTCGAGCCCCACGGAGACCAGGTGCTCGTCGTCGACCAGCCCCGGCCTGGTGACGCCCTTCCGGCTGACGAGGAAGGGTACCCGGGCGGCCTCCTCGTAGAGGATCGATTTGTGCTCCAAGCGGTGGGCGGAGTCGAGGTCGCCATGATCGCTGGTGAAAACGACCACCGTGCTCTCCTCCAGCCCGGCGCCGCGGAGCGCGTCGAGCACCCGGGCGATCTGGGCGTCGACCATCTCGGTCAATCGGCAATAGGCCCAGCGGTGCTGGCGCCATCGTTCGTCCGACCACTTCGTCCGCGCGTACTGGCGGAACGACCTCGCCCGGAGATACCGCTCCGTGATGCACTCCGGCTCCAGGGCGGGCACCTCGTGGTTGGCCGGCAGCGGCGGGCAGAGCCGGGCGAAGAAGTCGTCGCGCGTAACGCCCGCCGGCAGTTCCAGCGCCGTGGCCAGCCGCTCCCGCTCGACCCGGCTCTTCGGGTACATGACCGGCTGCCCCTCGGCCCGCGTGTAGTCGTCGATCGCCATGTAGCAGATGTCGTGTGGATTGATGAACGAGGCGACCAGCAAAAACGGCTTGTCGTGCTTCGCCCGGAGGAACTCGACACACGCTTGGGCCAGGCCGTCGCGTTGGTCTCGCGTGAGCATCGTGAAGCCGGTCGACTCGGGCGTCATGCCTCGCATCCAGTGGGTTTTTCCCCCGAACGCCGTCTCGTAGCCCGCGCCGCGGAAGATCCAGCCCATCGCCCGCTCGATCGCCGACTCGGGGGCCTGGTTGCGGCCCTCGTCGTTCGATCGCATGCCGAAGTGGCTGGGCATGTGGCCGGTCACCATGCTCATGCGCGACGGGATGCACACCGGATTCGTGGCGTAGGCCCGCTCGAACCGGGCCCCGGTCGCCGCCAGGCTGTCCAGGCCCGGCGTGCTCACGTACTGGTTTCCCGCGCAGCTCATCATGCCCGCGTGCTGCTGATCCGTGACAATGAACAGGAGGTTCGGCCGCTCGCCCGGGCCCGACGACGGCGCCGCCCACGCGGCTTCGATCGCGGCGACCGCCGCGGCAACGACCGCGACGGCAAGAAGTAGGCGTCGGCTGCGACTCGCGCCACGGCGCCGACGGGCTGTAACTGGGGATAGGAAAGACATCGTTTGGGCTCCTTCTGCACAGAAATTCCGAACAAGCCCCTGCTCGGCGCGGGTCTCCCGGCCCCACCGTTGGCTGGACCGGAGGTTTCCCCAACGTTCTCCGAAAACCATCGGTGCACGACGTGGAAACGGCTCCACAACCGGCGCTCCACAACGGGCAGCCCCGGGCATTCTAGCTCGGCGTCCGCCGAGGCACCAGACGCGGCGCCCAGTGCCTTGTCAGATTTGTAGCCGTTCACCACGGGCGAAGTGGCGAGCACACGGCGTGCGTCGCAACCGGCGGACGGCACACGGCGTGTGGGCTGCTACGGAAGCCGGGAAGCCATTTGTCGGCAGCAGGATCCCCGATGATGCGCAAGACGGGCAAGACGCCCCTTTTGCGAATTCGTCGGCCCCTGCCCGAGGCACTTGCCGCCCCTCGCCATCCCGGTCAATTGACCCGCACGGGGCCCCCACTATAATCACGGTCTGCCCGTCGTCGTAACGAATTGGCCACGAGGATTCCCCCAATGGCAATTGAAGGCTTGAAGATCATCGGAGAGACGATCAACGATTCGGTTCCCTCCACGCATGCGTTGTTCGAGTCGGGTGACGTGGCCGGGCTCGTCGAGCTGGCCCGGCTCCAGGACGAAAAAGGGGCCGCCTACATCGACGTGAACGTCGGCAAGCGATCGCCCGAGCTGATGGCCGACCTGGTCAGGAGGATTCAGGAGGTCACGCGCAAGCCGCTCTCGATCGACACGCCCGACCCGGAGATCGCCAAGGCGGGGCTGGAAGCCTACGACCCGGATCGTGCCGACGGCGAGAAGCCGATTCTCAATTCCATCTCGGCCCTGCGGCTGGAGATGTTCGACTTGTGCGCGGTCCGCCCTTTCAAGCCGATCCTGCTGATCTCGGAGCAGGTGGTGGACGGCAAGTCGGGGCCGTGCCAAACCGCCGAGCAGACTTGCCAGGCCGCCCGCTTCCTGCGCGATCAGGCCCGCGCCCCGGGGCGTGAGATGGTCAACGACAACTTGATCTTCGACCCGGGCATCGCCCCGATCGGCACCGACTGCGAAGGGAATCTCAAGCGGCTCGTGACGACCATGGCGATGATCCACGACGCCCCGGACTTCCAGGGCGTTCACATGTCGGTCGGTCTGAGCAACTTCACGGTGATGCTGCCGCCCAGGCGGGCCGACGGCTCGCCGCTGAAGAGCCCGCTGGAAAGCGCGTTTCTGACCAAGACCATGCCGTTGGGCCTGGACACGATCGTCGGCTCGGTCAAGCGCAAGTACCGGCTGCTCCCGCCCGACCACGCCGCCATGGTCTGCCTGGAAGACGCGCTTGCGGCCGACGGCTTCGACGTGATCATGCGGGTCAAGGAGTTCTATTCCTGAGCATGGTCGGCCCGAATCTCCGGCCAGGCAAGACGTCGGCCCCACTTTCTCTCGGCCTCGCGCCGCCGGAACATGCAGAAGCGGCCGACGGCTACGAGCGCGACGATCATCACCACGAGCCCCGGCAGCCAAGCGGCCCGTTTGACCAGCAGGATGACCGCGCAACCGGCCAGCGCCTGCCAGGAAAAGGTGACAGCCACCAAATTTGGG
>CAZDHR010000610.1:0-3163 GCA_964505295.1 uncultured Planctomycetaceae bacterium | reverse complement strand
GCTCACGAGTTGTGGAATTGCAGCGAGTAGAGATCTGCATCCCTCAACACAAACCGCAGCAGGACGTGGAGACATAGCGAAGGCTCAGAAGCTGTTGCGCGGCGGCTTTCTGCGCAAGCCTGCTGACGTGAATGCCAGACACAGGCAGGGCAGTTACCCCTCTGCACTTTGCAGCCGCGCATGGTCATGCGGAGATGGCTCAACTCTTGCTCGCGCGCGGCGCGGACCCCAACGCAACAAACCACGACGGCAAGACCCCTTTGAGCGAAGCCTTCACCCATCGCCACCTCGACGCGTGCCTGCTCCTCAAGGAGCACGGGGCGGCGGACGTCGGGGGGCTCCACAAATGGCTACTCAGGGCATTGTGGGAGCGACTTGAGCAGATGGTGTCTGGCTGCAGTGATCTAACCAGCGCGTACATCCGGTCGATCGGCGGACTGCTATTCTGCGGGTCCGGAGACGAGGAGACTCTGGCAAAGGCCCGGGACGACATCGATCGCCTCCAGCGAGACCTCGGCGAAGAGGATGAACGGGTCTCGACGCTCCGGCGGATGTACGACATTGCCGTGGAAGGGACGTCGTCACCAGAGTGAAGAGTTGGCATTAGCAGAAAACTCGTCGGAGGAGAAGGGGAGAAACCAACGTGGCTGTTGCCCCGTAGGCAGCGATCCGGTTTCATGTACGGCTGGCAAGGCTGGAGCTACGCGAAGCCGAGTAGAAGAGATACGGCCCAGTAGGTGCCCTCACGCAGCGTCCGATCGCCCGGCGTCGTCTGCACTGCCGCCATCTTCCGGCTTGGGCGGCGCCGGCAGCGACTCGATCGCCCTGGTCTGATCATGCAGCCCGATGTGGGTGTAGATCCCCATGGTGAGACGGATGTCGCTGTGCCGGGCCAGCGTCTGGGCCGTCCGGGGCGACACCCCGGCTCGCTCCAAGCTGGTGATGAACGTGTGCCTGTGGGAATGGAAATCCGCGAATCGGCCCAGTGAATCGCAGTAGGCCAAGAAGTCCGATTCCTCGCGGCGCCGCCTTTCGCGGTCGTCCTGCGACTCTTCGATCCACTTCTTGCGCGCCAACGCAAGGTCTCGGCGCATCATCTTGGACGTACGCCGCTCCGTGCCGCCCGGCACCTTGCCGGAAACGGGAAACAACAGATCGTCCGGTCCCAACTCGGTCTTGGTCTCCAGCCACCGGCGAAGGCGATCCGCCAACTCGGGATGCAGAACCTGGGTGTCCTGACGCCTCCGCTTGCTGTAGCAGGCGGCGACCGTGGCCGTGGGCGGATCGTCGTCGAGTCGGAACGACCGTTTCGTCAGACTCGCGATCTCCTTCTTCCGATACCCCGTCCAGGCCGATAAGATGTACATCATCGCCCGATCTGGCCCAGGGATGCATACCACGGGCGGGCCTTGCGCGGCGGACTGCACCAAGCGGGTGAACTCTTCGGCAAGGAGTGGCCGCCGGTCGTGACGTCGATCCACCGAGACGTTCATCTTGGATAGGTGGGCCAGCGGGTCCCGGCTGGCACGCTGGTCGCGAACCAGCCAGCGCGAGAACTGCTTGATCGCCCGCAGGTAGTGGTTGCTCGTCTGGACGCTCACACCGCCGGCACGCAACTCGGCCAGATATGCCTGTACGTCGCCAGGCGAAAGATCCCCGATGAACGACCAGCGACATGCCTTCGCGATCTTGCGGACCTTGCCGCTGACTTCCTGGACGTACTGGTCGCTGTTGCCTTTACACTGCAAATACTCTTGATAGGCACCGATGTGCTGGCTGAGGGGTAGCTTGGCCATCCCTTCGTTCCGGTCGACCAATCCCGCCAGTTCGTGCTCCACCCGCTTGACCAGTTCGTTGAGCATTGCCTGGGCGGCCCGCTTGTCGGCGGCCAAGGGGACACGCTTTTCGCGCCCCAGTGCGTCCGTGTAGCGCCCCCACCATTTCTTGGATTTCGCGCGGACCTTCTTTCCCGTCTGCGCGTCGCGGATGACGACGGGCTTCTTGTAGAGGCTTGCCATACTTGTCCCTCGTTCACGGTGTCCGATTGGTGTTTTCCAGTCGGGTGACAGTGTCCGGCCCGTCGCGAAGATGGCAAGCGGAAGTCCGGGATTTTGTCGAGCTTTCCAGAATGGTAAGATGCCAGGCGTGGAAACACCAATATTCGATCAATTCCGCACACTCCACACATCGCGTCGCGGGCAGCCGGCGTCGATCCATGCACGCAACTCGTCCGATCGCCAGAAAAGGGAACGCCCGATACGCACCGGACTGGGAACGTATCCTGCGGCGTCCCAACTGCGCCATGTCCGAAGCGTCCGACCACACAGGGTGGCCGCTTGTTGGGCCGTGAGCAAGAGCGGCGCCGGCTCGCTGGCCGCGGTGAGTTTGACGTCGTCGAGCCTATCAGGATCGGCCATCGTGGGGCTCCTCCCTGTCCATCCAACCGTCCAGTCCCAACTCCTCGAAATGCCGCTGCAACCGGGCAACTTCCCGCCTGACCGTCGACCAACTGCAACCCCGCTCTGCGGCGATCCGGCGAATCGTCTTCCCGTCGGCCAAATCGGTGCACAGCATCCGGTCCTCCGGCGAGAGGCCGGCCACGGCGTCGCGAACGTCCATGACAAGAGACTGCGGGGTCGACGTCTCGCACGCGTCGCTGCCAAGGGCAGAGGCGTACTTCTCGATGCGGTTGGTGTACCGGACACGGCAGCGGCGGAACGCCCTGAGCCCGCGGTCGATGAGTGACGTCAGGGCCGTCGCCTCGGTGGCGCCGTTAGCCCGGTCGTGGCGGAAGTCGAAGGTCAGGGCCTCGATCGCGATCTCCTGCTGAACGTCCTCCAGGTCGGCGCCGCGGAATCCATGCCGGACGGCGCGGGCTCGGATCAGGTCGGACTTCCAACGCGGAAGGGTCTCGTGCGTCGGTCGTTGCGTCATAGGGCTCCTCCCAGTCGAGTCGACAGATTGCATCGTTTTGCATCGAACGACCAGATTCTGCCCGGGAATCTCGGGCACGTATCTAGGCCAGGAACCGGTTTTTGCCATCCCATATGGGGCCCATATGGGATCGACATGGGACGGACATGGGATCGACATGGGATCGATGTGGGGTGGTTGCCATCCCATATGGGATGCGGCGATCCCATGTGGCTTTTCGCCGAATCCG
>CAZDHR010000609.1:0-3198 GCA_964505295.1 uncultured Planctomycetaceae bacterium | reverse complement strand
CCACGGCAACCATCTGGGCGTGGCACGTGTCGAGCAGCACGCCGAAGTTGGGCTTGTCGACCGCGTCGAGCACGGCGACGATCTCCGACGGCTTGTTGAACGCGAACCCCGGCTCGAACTCCCACGTGACCAGCAGCCCGCGATCGGCGGCGAGGTCGCAGCAGTGTTTCCACGTTTGGGTGAGGCGGCCGAGGGCGGTCGGGTAGTCGACCTCGTCGAAGAGGGTGGGCGGCTGGACCGTGTCGATCCGCAGCGTGTGCATGCCCAGGTCGGCGCAGAAATCGGCGGCCTTGGTGAACTCGGCGACGTAGGGGGCGGGATCGTCGGTGTTGAGCAGCTTCCGGCCCCACAGGTCGGCCCCCATGCCGGCGAACTGGAGGCCCCCGTCCCGCATCTTGCCCACCAACTCGTCCCGCTGCGACTTCTCCGGCATGTCGTTGGGATTGGGATGGGGGGAGAACGCCCCGAGCTCGACGCCGTCGAAGCCCAGCGCTTTCACTTTGCGGCAGACGGTGTCGAAATCGATCGGGTCCTTTTCGTAGGGACCGATGGCGTAGGCCCACGAGCCCATGGCGATACGCTTCATGGCAGGGTCTCCCGTCGCGAGGAGGTCGGAGGGACCGCGTTCCGTCATCCCGGCGGTGACCATTATAGGGAGGGGCATCGTGCCTGCAAGGGGATGTCGCGCTGGCAACCGTTCACAGCGTTCGATGGAAGTAGCAGGCGCACGCCGTGTGCCTGCTACTTCGGCGGCCGCCTATTGCGTTGCGTTTGCGTGGAAATGAGAATGGGACACAGGTTTGGACGTCCGCGCGTCGTCCCCGCACTGATCGACGTACCCGTGACGAGAGGGAGAAACGAATGCTTGCCCGGCGAACGACCATGTGTTGCGTTGTGGGGATGGGTCTGGCTGTGGGGTTAATGACGGCCGGGGGTGCGACGGCTGCGGATTGGCCGCAGTGGGGTGGATGCGACTCGCGGAACATGGTTTCCAAGGAGACGGGGCTGCCCGACTCGTTCGAGCCGGGCAAGAAGATGCCCAGCGGCGGCGGGATCGACCCGGCCACGACCAAGAACGTCAAGTGGACCGTCCGGCTCGGCTCCGCCGCCTACGGCAACCCGACCGTGGCCGGCGGCAAGGTGTTCGTGGGCACCGACGACCTGACCGTGGCCGAAGACCCGCGGTTCACCCGCTCCCGCGGTGGGCTGGTCAAGTGCCTCGACGAAGCCACCGGCCAGCTCGTATGGCAGTTGGTCTGCCCGAAGCGGACCAATATCCCCAAAAAGATGCACTTCGGGCACCAGCACCTGGGCGTCTGCTCGTCGCCCACGGTGGACGGCGACCGCGTGTATGTTGTCTCCAGCGCCGGCGACGTACTTTGCCTCGACGTCGACGGCCAAGCCGACGGCAACGACGGCCCGTACACCGACGAAGGCCAATACATGGCCGGCCACGGCAAACAGCCCGTCGAGCTTGCGCACCGCGACGGCGATATCCTCTGGCGATTCGACCCGATCGAAGAGCTGGGCGTATTCGTGCACGACGCGGCGAGCTGCTCGGTGCTCGTTCACGGCGACGTGCTCTACGTGGGCACGTCGAACGGGATCGACCAGCCCCACGAGAAGATCCTCGCCCCCGAGGCGCCCGCGCTGGTCGCGCTCGACAAGCGGACCGGCCGGCTGGTGGCCCGGGAGAACGAGGGGATCAGCGCGCGGCTTTTCCACTGCCAGTGGGCGTCGCCTTCGCTCTCCGAGGTGAACGGCAAGACGCTCGTATTCTTCGGCGGCGGCGACGGCGTCTGCTACGCGTTCGAGGCGTTGGCCGAGGTGCCGCAGGAGCCCGCGCGCCTCGCGAAAGTGTGGTCCTACGACTGTAACCCGCCGGAGTACAGGCTGCGCGACGGCAAGCCGATTCCTTACTACGAAGGGGACAAGCGCAAAGGGTACAGCACGAACAAGAACGACGGCCGTTACGTCGGCCCGAGCCAAATCATCGCCACGCCGGTGTTTCACGCCGGCCGCGTGTACGTGGCCATCGGGCAAGACCCCGCCCACGGACGGGGCAAAGGGCTGCTTCACTGCATCGACGCGACCAGAACGGGCGACGTCACCCGGTCGGGCAAGATCTGGAGCTACGACGGGCTCGACCGCAGCATGGCCACGGTCACCATCGCCGACGGCCTGGTGTACGCCTCCGACGTGGCCGGGCGGCTCCACTGCCTCGACGCCGACACCGGCCAGGTCTATTGGGTCCACGACATGGGCGCCGAGACGTGGGGCGGTGCCCTGGTGGCCGACGGCAAGCTGTACATCGGCAACAAGCGCCGGTTCTTCATCATGGCCGCCGGCAAGGAGCCGAAGGTGCTCAGCCAGCTCAGCCTCGGCTCGCCTGCCTACAGCACCCCGATCACGGCCAACGGCGTCGTCTACGTCGCCTCGCAGCGATACCTTTGGGCGGTGGCGCAGGACCAAACCGGGAACTGATCCCACCGTGCACGTTGACCGGCCGGGTCGTTGTGCGCGAATCGCAAGTTCTTTGCTCGCCGCCTTTCCAACACGTGAGGGGAGAGAAAGCGATGAAGCGGTTTCCTTGCTTGTCGACCAAGGTGATTCTCGCCGCGGTCGTGCTCGTGGCGTGCGGACGAGGCCTACTGGCTGCGGGAGACGGAAGCCGGCACGCCCCGTCGATCGATCTCTGGAAACTCGCCCACGAGAAGCGGCACGTCCATCGCTTCTCCACGCTGGTGACCGCCCAGCAGGTCCGCGATCTGCTCTCGACCGACGAGGGCATCGACGCCGCCATCGACTGGTGCAAGCGGACCGCCGTGACCAAGGTCTACGTCGAGTCGTTCCGGAGCAACTACATGGCCGAGCGCGACGCGCTGGCGCACGCGCGGGACCGGCTCCGGGCGGCCGGTTTCGAGGTCTCCGGGTGCGTGACCACGACGATCGTCGGCAAGAAGTCGACCGGCTGGAACCTTATCTCCTGCTACACCGACCCGCCCACGCAGGAGAAGCTGGCCGAGATCTTCCGGTTCACCGCCGAGCTGTTTGACGAGATCATGATCGACGACTTCTGGTTCACCGATTGCACGTGCCCGGAGTGCGAGGCCGCCCGGCGGGCGAAGACGGTCACCGTGGCTGCGGAAAAGGGGACGCAGCTCTTTTGCCGGAACGGCCCGAAGGGTGCTTCGCACA
>CAZDHR010000608.1:0-3209 GCA_964505295.1 uncultured Planctomycetaceae bacterium | reverse complement strand
CACGAACCCGATGAAAACCTCGAAGGATTCCGGCCTATGTCAGGAGGTCTGGAGTTGGACCGCCACTGGCAGTTGCGTCGGGAACGAGTGTGGCTACCGGACGTGCCGCGGGAGCCTCTTCACCGGCGCCAACGTTCGCCAACTTCGCTCTCGTGCAGCGTCGTTGCGAGTGGAAAGCTAACGGATCTACTAATGAATATCATTGTGTTTTGATCCCTCGAAACGTCCGAGGACTACCTTCAACGCTAGCTGTGACAAAGGATGCAAAATGCACAAGCGCTCGGCTGGTGTGGACAACGTCACTGGCACTGAAGACGCAACATCAAAAACTGCGCGTTCCCCGAGCGAGGCAACCACCCCGCATCTCCAACAGCCGAGGTTTGCATGCCGCCGGCCCCTTCGCTATGCTGGGCGGGGCTCGTGCTGCCGAACCGACGGGTAAACCGAGACCGAAGGAGAAGGTCGATGAAACGACAATCCGAGCTTAGACGGCGAGAGTTTCTGGCCACCGCCGGCGCGACCATGGCCGCCCCGTATCTCGTCCCCTCCGGCGTGCTGGCCACGCAGGACAAGCCCGGGGCAAATGAGCGGTTGGTCGTGGCTAGCATCGGCGTGGGCGGGATGGGCCGCGGTCACTTGGGCCGTCTGCTGGAGTTCCAGAAACAAGGCGCTACCCGCGTGGCGGCCGTCTGCGACGTGGACGACAAGCGGCTGGCCGACGCCGCCAAGCAGGCAGGGCCGGGCGTCGTGCCCTATCGCGACTACCGCTACGTCGTCACGCGCGACGACGTCGACGCCGTGGTCATCGCCACGCCCGACCACTGGCACGCCGTCCAGACGGTCCACGCCTGCGAGACGGGCAAGCACGTTTACGTCGAGAAGCCCTCCTCGGTCACCATCCGCGAGGGCCAGGCGATGGTCGACGCGGCGAGAAAAAGCAACTGCAAGGTGCAAGTCGGCGCCCAAGGGCGGAGCGGCGTTCCGGCGTATTACACGGCGAGGGCGATCCGCAACGGGATCATCGGCAAGGTGAGCAAGGTGACCTGCTGGCACTACGAGACGCCGCAGGACGACAACCCCGTGCCCGACGGCGACCCGCCGCCCGAACTCGATTGGGACTTCTGGCTCGGGCCCCTGCCGTGGCGCCCGTACAATCCGCGGTACTGCCCGGGCGTGTTCCGCTGGCTGATGGAGTCGGGCGGGGGGCAGATCCGCGATCGCGGGGCCCACCAGTTCAGCGCGATCATGTGGTGCCTGGACGCCGACGATCAGGTTTCATACACAGTCGAAGCCACCGGCACGCCGCCGACCAAGGGCCTTTGGGACTGTCCGCCGACGATGCACGTCGAGTACACCTTCCAGGACCCCGACTGGACGCTCATCTGGGGCCAGCCCGGCGAGAAGCTCGGCAAGACGGAGTTCGGCCAGGTCTTTTTCGGCGAAGACGGCAAGCTGCTCCTGGAATGGGAAGGCGCCCGAAAGTGGGCCGAGCCCGAGGCGATCGACTTCCAGGTCCCGGCCGGCGGCTTCGAGCCCTATCACCCCGACTACTTCAAGGATTTCGGCCTCAACCACATGGCCGAGTGGCTGCACGCGATTCACGAAGACCGCCTGCCGAACACCGACATCGAGCCGAGACACCGCGTGGCCACGCTCTGCAATCTGGGCAACCTCTCGTACGTGCTCGGGCGCAAGCTCGTCTGGGACGGCGACAAGCAGGAAGTCATCGGCGACGAGGCGGCCAACCGCATGCTCGGCAAGCCGCAGCGGCACCCGTATCATCTGTAGGATACGGCCCTACGAAGCCCAGGGGTTGCAATCCCTGGGCTTAGCAACCCCCGGACTCAGCACGAGCGACACGGGGGCAGTCGCCTGTTACCGGAGAAGCTGAGTCATGCCGCACGGTCGTCGAGCGATCACGGTCGCGGTCGCGCTGGTGCTTTTCGGGCGGGCCGCGTCGATTGCGTCCGCCGAGCCGTTGGCCTTTCGCGTGTGGCTCGACGCGACCGCCGCGAAGGAGCCGATTACCGGCCGGCTCTACGTCTTCCTTTCCCAAAGCGCGCGGGGCGAGCCGCGGTTCGGGCCCAACTGGTTCCGCCCCGAGCCCTTCTTCGGGCTCGACGTCGCCGCGTTCCAGCCGGGCGCCAGTTGCCCGATCGACGACCGGGCCGACGGTTTCCCCGACAAGCTCTCCCGGCTCCGCCCGGGCCGGTATCGCGCTCAGGCCGTGTTGCACCACGACTTCTATTCGCCGAATCCCGGGCGCGGCGAGGGGAACGTCTTCAGCGACGCCGTCTGGCTCGATCTCAATCCAGGCGCCGGCGGCACCTTCGACCTGGTGCTCCGTCACGTGGTCCGGCCGCAGCCGTTCCCGCAGTCGACGTGGGCCAAGGAAGTGGCCATCCGTAGCGAGCTTCTCTCGGTGTTCCACGGCCGGGAGGTGATCGAGCGGGCGGCGGTCGTGCTGCCGCCGAGCTACGACCAGGAGCCCAACCGACGCTATCCGGCCGTGTACGTCGTTCCCGGCTTCAGCGGCAGCTATCGCGGCGGCCAGTGGATGCCCCTCACCGGGCCGAGGGAAGCCGAACCAGGCGAGGTGGAGCTGATCCGCGTGATGCTCGACGGACAGTGCCAGTGGGGTCATCACGTCTATGCCAACAGCGAGACGAACGGACCCCGCGGCGACGCTCTGGTGCGCGAGCTGATCCCGCACATCGACCGGCAGTACCGCACGGTGGCGGCGCCCACGGCCCGGTTCGTCACGGGGCACAGTTCCGGCGGGTGGTCGTCGTTGTGGCTCCAGGTGAGCTACCCGGACGTGTTTGGCGGCGTTTGGAGTTCATCGCCCGACCCGGTCGACTTCCGCGTCTTCCAGGGGATCGACCTCTACGCCGACCCGCCGCTGAGCATGTACCGCGACGAGCAGGGCAACCGCCGGCCGATCGCCCGGCGGGGCAGCCAGCCGGTCTTGTGGTACGATTCGTTCACCCGAATGGACGACTGCCTGGGCCGGGGCGGGCAGCTCCGCAGCTTCGAGGCCGTGTTCAGCCCCCGCGGCCCCGACGGCCAGCCCCGCAGGCTCTGGGATCGCACCACCGGCCGCATCGACCCGGAGGTAGCCCGGGCGTGGCGTAAGTACGATATCTGCGCCCTCGTCGCCGACAACTGGGACTCGCTCGGCCCGAAGCTCGATGGCAAGCTGCACGTCG
>CAZDHR010000607.1:0-3212 GCA_964505295.1 uncultured Planctomycetaceae bacterium | reverse complement strand
TGGCTTGCCCAGCAGTGCCGGAAGCACGGTTGGACAAGCCAACCGTGGCACCCGTAAACTGGACTTGGACAGACTACCAGGCTGGTTGAACCGCGTTGAGACGAACGCTTTCGGCAGGCCGGCCTCGAACGGAACGTGCGTAAGCCGCCTGGCCCTCTTGCAGCGCAGGCACGGCGCATGATAATAGCGCCCACGGCCTCCGGCGCGGCGCCGGGCCCGCGGGAGGCGGAGTTCCCGGGATTGCTCAGTCGGCCCAAGTCGGGCAGAAGAGGTTCGGACATGGATTCGCAGAGAGCCGAGTTGACCCTGGTGCTCATCAAGCCGGATGCGCTGAAAGTGTCGCTCACGGGTTACATTCTGTCGCAGTTCTCCGAATTCCACGCCGGTTTGCAGTTCGCGGCGGCCAAAATCGTGCGCGTCACCAGAGCGCTTGCCGAAGAGCACTACGCCGAGCATCGCGGGAAGCCATTTTACCCCTCGCTGCTCGAGTATATCGTCGGCCGCAGTCACTATGCGGACGATCCGGACAAGCGGAGGGTGGTGGCCATCGTGTATTGCGGTGTGGAGGCCGTGAGCCGTACGCGGCGGATTGCGGGCCCCACCGACCCGCACAACGCCCGGGAACGCGCGCCGGGGACGATCCGCGCGTTGGGGACGATTGTCCCGGTTCGGAACGCGGAAGGGGTCGTCGTCGGCGACCGGATGGACAACCTGGTCCATGCGTCGGCGAACCAGCTCGAGGCCGAGCGCGAGATCAAGCTCTGGTTTCAGCCCTGCGACATCGTGCCGTCGATGCGTGCGTACGCGGTCGAGCGTTGCGACGATCATTACTACTACACCG
This sequence comes from uncultured Planctomycetaceae bacterium, assembly GCA_964505295.1. Taxonomy (GTDB): domain Bacteria; phylum Planctomycetota; class Planctomycetia; order Pirellulales; family Thermoguttaceae; genus DATKZH01. Next base: position 2,371 of record CAZDHR010000607.1, on the reverse strand, counting down.
CGGACGGGCGGATCGTCACCGGTCCGGAGCCTGAGAGCCGGGCGTTCCTCGCCCCGGGGAACCTCGTCTGGAGCTCCGACCTGGAGTCCTTGCGTCGGTTGTCGCGTGGCGAGCCCGCCCCCTCTACGGCCAATACGGTGGTCGCCAAGTACTTCATCAACGACGAGGAAGAGGTTTCTTGACGAGACTCGCGTCGTGCGCCCGCCGCGCGATGGGGGAGTCGAGCCGCGATCGCTGATGCGTGGGCGGCCAACCCCCGAAATGAACCGGACCGTAGCGCCGGGCTTCCGAGGGAAGCCCTTCCGCTTGCGGGCCGTGCAACGCTCAATGGGAGACGTGCTCACCTGCCATGTTGTCGATCGTCATTCCCGTGCTGAATGAGGAGGAGAGCCTTGCCAAGCTCCACGAGGAGTTGAGCGAGGTGGCCGACTCCCAGGGCTACGCGATGGAGGTGATCTTCGTCGACGACGGCTCGAGCGACCGGTCGTGGGAAGCGATCCAAAGAGTGGCCCAGAGCGATCCCCGGGTGCGGGGGATTCGGTTCCGCCGCAACTTTGGGAAGGCCGCGGCCCTCAGCGCCGGGTTTGCCGACGCCCAAGGCGACCTCATCATGACCCTCGACGCCGATCTTCAGGACGACCCCCGCGAAATCCCGAGCTTCCTGGCCGAGATGGAGAAGAACCTGGACGTGGTCAGCGGCTGGAAGAAAATCCGCCACGACCCTTGGCACAAAGTGCTCCCTTCGCGGGTGTTCAACTGGATGGTGAGCCGGCTGACGGGCGTGAACCTGCACGACCACAACTGCGGGATGAAGTGCTACCGCCGAGAGGTGTTCGACGAGGTGCGGCTCTACGGCGAGCTGCACCGCTTCGTGCCCGTGCTGGCCGCGGCGCGGGGGTTTCGCGTGGGCGAAGTGGTCGTCCACCACCGTCCGCGCCCGTTCGGCCGCTCGAAGTACGGCGTCACCCGGTTCGTCAAGGGATTTTTGGACCTTCTCACCGTCAAATTCCTCACCGGCTTCGGGCAACGGCCGCAGCACCTGCTGGGCACGCTCGGCCTGGCTTCGTTCCTGCTGGGTATGCTGGGGATGATTTGGCTGGCCGGGTGCTGGACGTGCTCTCGGCTGCTCGCGTGGGCCGGGCTCGTCACGGTCCCGGCAGGACAGACGTTGGACGACGTGCTCTTCCATCTCCACGAACACCCGACCGCGGCACTCTACTCCGTGGCCCTGTTGTTGCTGGGCGGCCAGTTGATGTCGATCGGTTTCATCGGCGAGTTGATCATTGCCTACCAACAGCGCGAGATGAAGACGTACTCGGTCGCCGAAAGGGCCGGTTCCGCCGCCCCTGCTCCGAGCCCTGCCGACCTGCCCCCCTCCGAGCCCGAGACGTAATGAATCGGCCGACCGACGATCCCCGATCCGAGCTCCGCCGCAGCGTGTACGTCGTGCTGATCGTGGTCGCGACGGGCATGATGCTCGGCCGGATCCTGGCGGTCGATTCGGTCGACATGGAAGGGATCGAGCGGTCTCGGATCGATCAGCTTCCGCACGAGCTCGACGAGAAGCGGCAGCGGCTGGAAGCGCAAGGCGCGCGCCCGGAGCGAATCGAACAGGAGCTGAAGCGGACCGAGGCGGAGCTGCGCAAGCGGAACCGGCTGCGACGCCCCTTCCTGAGCGCCAACGACCGCAGCCGGTGGTGCGCGGTCCGGGCGCTGGTCGAGCCGGCGATGCGCGTTCCCGGGGCACCCTACTCGATCGATCGGGTGACGGCGGAGCGGGGCTGGGACACGATCGACATGGTCAAGCACGACGGCCACCTCTATTCGAGCAAGCCGCCGCTGTTGCCCACGCTGGTCGCGATTCCCTACTGGCTCATCCACCGCGCCACCGGCGCCACGCTGGCGACGCACCCGTACGCGATCGGCCGGTTCCTACTGATCCTGGTGAACGTGGTTCCGCTCGTCGTCTGCTTCCTGCTCCTGGCCCGGCTCGTGGAGCGGTTCGGCACGACCGACTGGGGGCGGATCTTCGTGATGGCGGCGGCCGCGTTCGGCACGTTTCTGACGACGTTTGCGGTGGTGCTCAACAACCACGTGCCGGGGGCCGTCTGTGCCGCCGTGGCCCTCTACGCGGCGGTGCGCGTCTGGTTCGACGACGAGCGGCGGCTCGTCTATTTCGCGATCGCGGGGCTCTCCGGCGCGCTGATGGCCACGAACGAGCTGCCGGCGTTTTCGCTGTTCGCGGTCCTATCCGCCGCGCTCGTGTGGAGGGCTCCACGAGAGACGCTCGTGGCCTACGTTCCCGCGGCGCTGGTGGTGGCGGTCGGGTTCTTCGGCACCAACTGGGTCGCCCATCGCAGCCTTCGGCCGC
>CAZDHR010000606.1:0-3228 GCA_964505295.1 uncultured Planctomycetaceae bacterium | reverse complement strand
ATCGGGCAGAAGAGCCGCTGGCGGATCAGCCGCATCGTGACGCTGCCCGACTACCAGGGCGTGGGGATCGGCACGTCGGTAATGGAGACGGTGGCCGAGCTGCACCGCGGGGAAGGCCACCGCGTCAATTGCACGGCGAGCCATCCGGCGATGATCGCCCACTGGCGCAGGTCGCCGCGCTGGAAGGCCGTCAGCGTGAAGAAGACGGGCGGCGCGGGCGCGAAGGGTTTCGTGCGGGGGTACCGCGGCTCGGGCGGCCGGGCGGTGGTTTCCGCGGAGTACGTCGGTCCGCTCGGAGAACCGCGAGAGACGCCCGCAGCGTGACCGACCAGGAACCATGAGCGAGAGGAACCGCCGCATGGCCAAACGGGGGAGACGGCCCGTTCTCGACGAGTTCAAGCGACGCGAGATCCTGGCGATTCTCGCGGTGGGAGGGAGCCGTCGCACGGCGGCCGGCTACGTGGGCTGCGCGGTCTCCACCATCCAGAACACGGCCGACCGCGATCCCCAGTTCGCCCAGAACCTCGGCCAGGCCGAGCACCAGGCGGAAATCGCCTATCTCAAGAGCATCCAGAAAGCGGCGAAAAAGGAGCAGTATTGGCGGGCGGCGGCGTGGGTTTTGGAACGGAAGAACCCGGACGATTTCGCACGGCGCGGGCCGAACGTCTTCACCCCCGACCAGATCACGCTGATCCTCGCCAAGTTCGCCGAGATCGTCGTCAACGAGGTCCCCGTGGCCGCGTATCGGAAAAACGTGCTCAAGAAGCTCGACGCGCTGATCGTCGATCTTCGACGGTCCGTCCCCAAGGAGCCGGCCGATGCCGAAAACTGAACTTCCGCTTGCCGAATGCGGTTTGTCGCCCGAGAAGGCGTGCCGCGTGCTCCAGACCCTTCGCGATCAGGTGGCCTCCGGACACGGCCGGGCGCGCCGCCTCCAGGCCGCCCGAAACGGCGGACCGGGCCTCTTGGATTGGGCGCGCAAATACCTCCCCGATCACCTCACGCGGCCCGCCTCGACCATGCACCGATGGCTCGCCCGACAGCTCGACCTGATGTGGCACCGGCGGGGCACCAAGCTCAACCTGCTGGGACCCCGCGGCGGGGCGAAATCGACCATCGCCACCCTGGCCTACGTGCTCCGGGCGGCGGTGGAAGGCTGGGAGCCCTACGTCTGGATCGTCTCCGACACCCGGCACCAGGCGTGCGCCCATCTGGAGAACGTCAAGAGCGAGCTGACGGATAACCCCCGCCTGGCCGCCGACTACCCGAACGCCGTCGGAAAGGGCCCCGTCTGGCGAGCCGGGTCTATCGTGCTCCCTAACGGCGTGGCCATCGAGGCCTTCGGCACCGGGCAGCGGATCCGCGGGCGCCGTCGCCGGGCGAGCCGGCCCGGGCTGATCGTCTGCGACGACCTCCAGAACGACGGGCACATCGCCTCCGCCGTGCAGCGGGAGCGATCGCGAACCTGGTTCCACGGCACCCTGATGAAGGCCGGAACCGTTCGCACCAACGTGGTCAACCTGGCCACCGCCCTGCATCGCGAAGCCCTGGCCCTGGAGCTGCACGAGACGCCCGGCTGGCGATCGCGCGTGTTCCGCGCCATCCAACGATGGCCGAAGAACATGTCGCTGTGGCAGGAGTGGGAAGCGATCTACACGGACCTGACCCGGCCCGACTACCGCGAGGCGGCCCAGGCGTTCTTCGACCAGAACCGCCGGGAGATGGAGGCCGGCGCCGTCGTCCTCTGGCCGGAGGAAGAGGATCTGTACACGCTGATGTGCCTCCGCGCCGAGGGAGGTCGGGCGGCGTTCGAGCGGGAGAAGCAGAACTCGCCGATCAGTCCCGAGCTGTGCGAGTGGCCCGAGTCCTACTTCGACGAGACCATCTGGTTCGACGACTGGCCGGAGGGCCTGCGGATCAGAACCCTGGCCCTCGACCCGAGCAAGGGCGCCGACGCCCGGCGCGGCGACTACTCGGCCTTCGTCATGCTGGGCGTGAGCCGGCAGGGGATCGTCTACCTGGAGGCCGACTTGGCACGCCGGCCCACGCCGCAGATCGTCGCCGACGGCGTGGAGCTCTATCGCCGGTTCCAGCCCGACGCGTTCGGCGTCGAAACGAATCAGTTCCAGGAGCTTCTGGCCGGGGAGTTCGAGGCCGAGTTCCAGAAGCAGGGCATCCTGGCCGCACGCCCGTGGATGCTCGATAACCGCGTCAACAAACAGGTCCGCATCCGGCGATTGGGGCCTTACCTCTCCAGCGGGCGATTGCGATTCAAGGCCGGCTCGCCGTCGACGCGATTGCTCGTCGACCAGCTCAAGGAGTTCCCCATCGCCGACCACGACGACGGCCCCGACGCGGCCGAGATGGCCGTGCGCCTGGGCGCGGAGCTGCTCGGCGGTGTCCACGCCGACGATGGCCTGGGAGATCGACTGCCTGTGGGATGACTCAACGCTTGATCCTCCGCGAGCGACAAGCCGCTTGCGGCTTCGCCCAGCAACAGAAGAGCAACAGCTACCCTTTCACCCAACACAAAAGGACCCGACTCATGGAAAAAGACTATCAACCCAACCAGACCGCCACACAATCGACGCACGCCGAGTCGCCGCAGCCGCAGCTCGACCCCCACCTCGCCCGGCTGGAAAAGCGCCTCCTGGAAGCGTTCGACGAACTGTGGGACGACTTCGTCGACCCGGCCGAAGCGTACTTCGACGTCGACGGCACGCGGTGGAGCCAGATCGGCGGCGCGACGGGCGGGCGCGGGGCCGTCGGCGTGCCGTTCGCCAGTGAAGGCCAGCTCCGCGAAATCCGCACGCACTGCCGGGCCCTGGCCGTCTCCAACGAGTTCGCCATCAACGGCCACGAGAACCGCATCAGCTACATCGTCGGCAGCGGGCACGCCTACCGCGCCGTGCCCGCCAAAGACCAGGCCGCCTCCGAAGCGCTGGTCCGCGGCGTCCAGGCCGTGCTGGACGAGTTCCTCAAGCTCAACAAGTGGCACCAGCGCCAGCAGGAGATCGTCCGCCGACGCGACCGCGACGGCGAGGCCTTCTTGCGGCTGTTCGTCAGCCCCGACGGCACCACGCGGGTCCGCTTCGTCGAGCCGGAGCAGGTCAGCACTCCGCCTGAGGCCGCCAAGGACCCCGCCGCTGGCCTCGGCATCCGAACCGACCCGGAAGACGTGGAGACCGTGCTGGGCTACTACGTCGACGGACGGCTGATCGACGCCGC
>CAZDHR010000605.1:0-3230 GCA_964505295.1 uncultured Planctomycetaceae bacterium | reverse complement strand
GTAATCCACGTATTCTGCCAGGCGTGATCTTCTCCACCTTCGCCAGATTTGGTGACTGCCACCTTTTCTGGCTGCTCGCGGCAAACACGGACGGCGTCGCGTACAAGGCGTTGGAGCTGGCCGAGTCGATCAAGGAGGTTCGGCGGTTCACGGGCGCTCGGAAAGTCCGCGTGGTCGCCCATAGCGCCGGCGGGATCGTGGCCCGGGCGTATTTGCAGAACGCCTTGCCGGGCGTGAGGTACCGGGGCGACGTGGAGCGGCTGGTGACCATCGCCACGCCGCACCTGGGCTCCGCCGCGGCCGAACACTGGGGCGACTACCTTGGCACCCGGGCGACGTCGATCAAGCCCGACGCCGCGCTGATCCGGAACCTGAACTCCAAGTTCGACCTGCCGGAGGACGTGACCTTCGCGTCGATCGTGGTTCGGGGCATCGCCGCCGACGCGCGGGGCGACGGCCGGGAGCTCGACGAGCTGGTCAATCACGCCCTCTTGGAGCCGCTCCCGGTGGAATACCGGTTGGGCGGCGATCAGGTCGTCCACGTCCGCCTCGACGAATTCGAGCTGGTCGCCAACGACGGGCTTTCCCGGCAGTATAGCTTCCACGGCAAAGCGTGGTCGTCGAACGTCGCGATCCCCTTCCGCAAGCGCTGGCCCCATGTCCGCGGCACCGTGGCCCTCACCTACGACCCCTTCGGCCGCGTGCTGGCCGCCCGGGCCGACGTTCAAGAGCGAAGAGACGGGTGACGGGCGGTGCCCGCGTGTTGCCGCTTTGGGGCGGGGCGACGTTTGGGGGCGCGCCAGGCCCCTTGACAATCCCGGCGCCCGTCTGACAATACCGTCCAGTTCCCCGTCCCATTCCCGCTTCGCAAGGGTAAGGAGGCACGACCATGGCAACGTTTCTGATGTTCGGCAAGTATTCCCCCCAAGCGCTCGACCAGATGAGCGCCCAGCGGACCGCCTCCGCGGTCGACCTGCTCAAGAAGTTCGGCGGGGAGGTCCAGTCGATGTATGCCACGCTCGGGGTGAACGACCTGGTGTTCGTGGTCTCGTTCCCCACCACGGAGGACGCCATGAAGGCCTCGGTCGCCCTGAGTAAGATGTCCGGGATCGCTTTCTCCACGGCGCCGGCCGTGACCGTGGCCGACTTCGACAAGCTCATGGGGGACCTCTAAGTCAGGAGGGACCAAGGACTGCTCGCTGTAGCAGGGTGTCACGGGCATCTTGCCCGGGCACTGGCGAGACGCCCGCGGCGCCGACGCACAGCCTCCCAGCCAGAAGTTGGGCATCGAAGAGCACGGCTCCAGCGACGCGAACGTCATTACGGGCAACCTCTGCGAAGGCAACCGGGATGGGGGGCTGGCCATCGTCGGGCCAAAGACTCAGGTCTTGGCCAACCTGGGGAGTGTCCTGGATCGGAAGCCTCAAGGCACAGCCCACGCACGCTGAGAGGCTTCGGCACGGGCACTGGCAGTATCGGGCGGTCCTCCTGTTTTGTGTATATCGCCCAGCCTTCCCGTGTTGTCAAAGGGGGTCCTTGACCGGCGGGCCTCAACCTCGTAAACATTCACGTGTTGGATATTGTGGTACTCAGGCGTGGTTTACCCCTCAGAAAGGTGGCAATATGGAGTCGCCCCCCGTCAAACGAGCTTTGGTAAGTGTGAGTGACAAGCTGGGCTTGGCCGGATTCGCCCGGGGCTTGGTCGATGCGGGCGTCGAGATCTTCAGCACCGGCGGCACGCGGCGGCATCTGGAGAGCGAAGGGATTTCGGTCCGGGACGTGTCGGAGTACACCGGCTTTCCGGAGATGATGGGCGGGCGCCTGAAGACACTCCATCCCAAAGTGGCCGGCGGCATCCTCTGCCGCCACGACAACCCGGACGACATGAGCGCCCTGGCCGACCACGGCATCGTCACCTTCGAGTTGGTGGTCATCAACCTCTACCCGTTCGAGGCCACCATCGCCCGGGAAGGGGTCCCCATGGCGGAGGCGATCGAGCAGATCGACATCGGTGGCCCGACGCTCATTCGCGCGGCGGCGAAGAACCACGCGTTCACCACGGTCGCCACTAGTCCGGAGCAGTACTCGTCGATCTTGGAAGGGGTGGCCGCCCAAGGCTGCACCACGTTGGAGCTTCGCGAGAGGCTGGCCCGAGAGGCCTTCGCCTGCACGGCTCGATACGATCAGGCGATCGCCGCCTATTTTGCCGGTCAGGTGGCCGAAGGGCCTTTCCCGGCGACACTCTCGATGGCCATGACGCGCAAGGCCGTGCTTCGGTACGGCGAGAATCCGCACCAGCAGGCGGCCGTCTACGCCAAGCCGAGGGCCAAGACGGCCAGCGTCGTCGCGGCCAAGAAGCTGCACGGAAAGAGTCTCTCGTACAACAACCTCCTCGATCTCGACAGCGCGCTGGCCATCGTGCGTTCTTCTGCGGAGCCTGCCGCGTCGGTGATCAAGCACAACAACCCGTGCGGGGCCGCCTCGGCGCCGACGCTGGCCGAGGCACTACGCAATGCGCTGACCGGCGATCCGGTCAGCGCGTTCGGCTCGGTGTTGGGGTTGAATCGCGTGGTCGACGCGGCGACCGCCGAGGTGTTGACCCAGCCGGGCCTCTTCATCGAAGCGATCGTCGCTCCCGACTTCGAGCCGGAGGCGCTGGAGATCCTGACCACGAAGCCGAAATGGAAGGGGAACGTGCGGCTCTTGAAGGTCGGCGATCTCGGCTCCGAGCAGGAGCGCTGGATCTACCGGTGCATCGAAGGCGGAATGCTCATGCAGGAGGCCGACGTGTTGCCCGACCCGGAAAGCGAGTGGCAGGCCGTGACCGACGCCAAGCCGACCGACGCGCAGATGGGCGACCTCCGGTTCGCCTGGGCCATCTGCCGCCACGTGAAGTCGAACGCCATCGTCGTGTGCAAGGATCGGATGCTCCTGGGCGCCGGGGCCGGCCAGATGAGCCGCGTCGATTCCACGGAGATCGCCATCAAGAAGGCGGGCGACCGGGTGCAGGGCTCCGTTTTGGGCTCCGACGCCTTCTTCCCCTTCCCCGACTCGATCGATCGAGCCGCGGCGGCGGGCATCGGCGCCGTCATTCAGCCCGGCGGCTCCAAAAGAGACGACGAAGTGATCGCCGCCTGCAACCAGCACGGCATGTCGATGATCTTCACCGGGCGGCGGCATTTCAAGCACTAAGGGCTGGGGCCGAGGCGTTGGCGGCTATTGACCCCTGC
>CAZDHR010000604.1:0-3236 GCA_964505295.1 uncultured Planctomycetaceae bacterium | reverse complement strand
CCCTGTTGGAGATCATGCAGGAGTACCGCGTGACCATCGAGCGGACCAGCCACCGCATCGAGCGGCCCTTCCTGGTGATGGCCACGCAGAACCCGATCGAGGCCGAAGGCACCTACAACCTGCCCGAGGCCCAGCTCGATCGCTTCATGTTCAAGCTCCTGGTCGACTACCCGTCGAAAGAGGAGGAGGCCGAGATCCTCACCATGCACAGCGTGCAGGTCGAGCTGGATACGCGTCTGGAGCAGCTCGACACAGTGACCAATCCCGAGGAAATCATCGAGACCATGCGGGCCACGGGCGACGTGTTCGTCGACCCGAAGCTGCTCGACTACGTCAACACGCTGGTGCGCGAGACCCGCCAGTGGCCGCAGTTCTATCTCGGGGCGTCGCCCCGAGCCGGGCTCGCCCTGGTGCAGGGCGCCCGAACCCTGGCGGCGTTCAACGGCCGCGACTACGCCGTGCCCGACGACGTGGTCGAGCTGGCCCTTCCGGCCATGCGTCATCGGGTGATCCTATCGGCCGAGGCGGAGGTGGAGGGCCACGGCGTCGACGAGCTGTTGGGCGAGCTGATCCGTTCGGTGGAGGTGCCCCGGCTTTGAGTCCCTTCGGCCTGCTAACGCTGAAGCTCGCGGTCGTCGCCGTGCCCCTGTTGGGCCTGGCCTGGCTCCTGCGGGTCTATCCCGAGCGCCGCCTGGTCCAGGTGGTCCTGGTGCCGGCGATTCTGTCGTTGGGCCTTTTGGGCTCAGCGTGGTTCTTCTGGCCCTTGGTCGTCCTCGACGCGGCGCTGGTCGCGGTCATCCTCGCCGACCTGGCCACGCTGCCGCCCGGCTCGGCCTTCTCGGTAGAGCGTCAGGCCGTGCGCGTCGCCTCGCTCCGCAAGCGGCATCCGGTGAGCCTGACCGTTGTGAACCACTCGCCCCGCAGATTCCCGGTCACCGTGCGCGACGGCGTGCCGCACTTGTTGAGCCCGCAGCCGGCTGAGTTCGCCGTGGCGATCGAAGCCCGCAGCCGCACCACGTGGGACTACGTGCTGCGCCCCGGGCGGCGCGGGGCGTTCGTCATCTCGCACGTACACGTGAAGGCGCAGAGCCGCTGGGGGCTGTGGCAGCGGCTGCTGCGCTATCCGTACGAGACGACGATCCACGTCTACCCCGACATGCAGCAGCTCCGCGAGTACGCCATGCTCGCCCGCACCAACCGGCTCAGCCAGGTCGGCTTCCGCCGCACGCGCCGGATCGGGCGCGACCACGACTTCGAGCGCCTGCGCGACTACACGATCGACGACAACTACAAGCACATCGAATGGCGGGCGACCGCGCGGCGCCAGAAGCTCACGGTCAAGGATTTCCAGACCACGCAGAGCCAGCGGATCGTGTTCCTGGTCGACTGCGGCCGGATGATGACCAACGAGGCGATGGGGTTGAGCCTTTTGGACCACGCCCTGAACGCCGTGCTGATGCTCAGCTACGTGGCCCTCTCGCACAACGACTCGGTGGGCCTCGTCTGCTTCTCCGACGAGATCCACGCCTACGTGCCCGCCCGCAGCGGCATGAGCCAGATGAACCGGCTATTGAGGGCATCGTTCGACCGGTTCCCCCGGCTCGTCGAGTCGCGCTACGACGAGGCGTTCCGCCACCTCGCCTCCCACTCGCGCAAGCGCTCGCTGGTGGTGCTGGTGACCAACGTGATCGACGAGGTGAACGCCGGCCAGGTGCAGCAGTACCTGACGAACCTGGTCGGCCGCCACCTGCCGCTGGGCGTTTTATTGCGCGACCACCGGATATTCGACGCCGTCGAGGTCGAGCAGCCCGACGGCGAAGCCCTCTGGCAAGCCGCCGCCGCGGCCGACATCCTCGCCTGGCGCCACCAGGTCCTCAGCGACCTGCAAAGCCGAGGGGCGCTAACCCTCGACGTCTTCCCCGAGCAGATGACCGCCCCGCTGGTGAACCGGTATTTGGAGATCAAGGCGAGGCACTTGTTGTAAGGATGAGGGATGAAGGATGAGGGATGAAGGATGAAGGATGAGGGATGAGCGCGTGGTGCTGGGTCGCCCCACGCTTTGCAGTAGATTACGCCTTGTTCCCAGGCTCCGCCTGGGAACACACTACCTCGAGGCTCCGCCTCGACGCCGGCAGAAAGAGCCGCGGTTCCGGAAGTGGCGTTCCGCAAGGGGTGTGATCCCAAAACGTGACGATTCCTTATGTGATGTAACCCCGTGATGCGATTGATGTTACGTGCACTTGCTCCTGCGGCAATCCGCGACGTTCAGGTGTTTTTTTGACCGAACCACGCATTCAGGCGAGTTCCATCGCCCAAAAGGTCGGTGTTTGCCGCAGTTTCGGCTCGCGATGCTGTCACGTTTTGGGATCAGGCCCTTCCGCAAGTCGCTGTCCGCCAGATGGTTAGGGGCGGCGTCTCCTGGCCCCCATGCCGCTCCGCTCGGCGTCCGCGTCAGCGTCACCTCTCCTACTCGGGAGATCCCGCGTCCGGCGGAGGCGCCGTCGGATCATCCGGGGCGAGCTTGGCGTCGCTGGCTCGGCGCCGGTCGTCGCCGATCTTCAGACGCCGCGCGGAGATGCTCCGCGGCTCGAACCACAGGTCGGCGTCGGGCGGGAGCGAGTCGAGCACGCGCTGGAGCTTCTCGCGCTCTTCGACCACGGCCGGCTCCGTGCTTCCGGCCAGATCGTGCGCTTCGAGCGGATCGCGCACCAGATCGTGGAAGCGTCCGTCGGAGCGGAGCTTGTAGCGATGGTTGCGGACCAGGCGCCGGTGGGCGTATTGCGAGAAGATCCACGCCCGGGGCGACGCCGCGTCGGGCGCTCCGCGCAGGATCGGGGCGAACGATCGGCCGTCGATCGTCACGCCTTGGGGGCACTCGGCGCCGGCCAGGTCGACCAGCGTGGGGAACACGTCGGAGGCGTCGACCAGGGCGTCGCTCACGCGCCCGCCGGGAACGAGTCCCGGGCAGTTGACGATCATCGGCACGTCGATGCTCCCTTCTTTCATGTCGCCCTCGACCATCGTGCTGGCCGCCGCCTGGAACACGCGCCCGCCCACGCGCCCGCCATAGACGGCCGGCGTGCCGTTATCGGTGGTAATCATCACGACCGTGTTCTCGCGCAGCCTCAAGTCGTCCAGGGCTTCGACCAGTCGGCCCACGCAATGGTCGGCGTAGCGGACCATGCCGGGGAGCTGCTCGCGCGCGGTCAAGTCGCGGGCCCGGTTGAGCGGCGGGT
>CAZDHR010000603.1:0-3250 GCA_964505295.1 uncultured Planctomycetaceae bacterium | reverse complement strand
CGGTGTTTGCCGCAGTTTCGGCTCGCGATGCTGTCACGTTTTGGGATCAGGCCCGATTCGTACTGCCTGGCTTCCATGGCCCGGCGGTAGGCGGCCGCGATTTCCGGGTTGGCGTATCCGCCCAGGAAGCGATGGTGGTATCCGTGGGCCAGCTCGTGGAGCACCATCGAGGGCTGCTCGTGGGTCCACTTGAGGAACGTGGCCGCGTTGGCGATCTCGACCGAGCCCGCCTTCTCGGGGTTGAAGGCGTGCCGGGTCAACCAATCTCGGGACGGGTGGTAACACATGCACGGATGGCGCGGGTCGGCAAACTCCATCCAGATGGGGACCTGCCGGAGCTTGTCCAACGCCGGCTGCGGCACCGCCCGGGTGACGTCGTACAGCTTCACGTCGAGCAATTGGAGGGCTCGGTCGCCCAGCTCCTTCTGGTCCTCCGACAGCCGGTGGTTCACGTAGACGGTCCACCCTCGCACGGTCCGCGCGGTATAGCTCGACGTGGGCTCGTACTCAACCTCCGCCGGCTCTTCCGGAACCTCAGGCTTTGCCGGCTCATCAGCAGCCAACGGGGCGCGGCAAACGAACATCAGGCTCAAACACATAACGGCAGTTCTCACAGCTCGTCAGACTCCTATCTTGAAGCTTGGTAGATTCCGGCATCGGGACCCCAGCCCAACGGTCTATTCCCGGAGCCGGGCAACCGGAGGCCGGACATCGGCGTCATTCCGACGCGATCATTACGTTGGACGCCTTGATCACGGCACAGACCTCCTTGCCTTCGGCCAGATCGAGCCGTTCGGCCGACGCCTTGGTGATCACCGACACCAGATCCTGGCCGCCGGGAAGCTCGACGGTCGCTTCGCTGTTGACGGCACCGGGGACGATGCTCTTGACCGTCCCTTTGAGCACGTTGCGAGCGCTGAGCTGCACGGGAGAATCCTCCTCGAAGGAAGAGAGAAGCCAATCGGAAGACTACTCGAACGCCGACCATGGTCCGGGCGTGGGCCCCCGGGCCGGCCCGAGCCTCTTCCATTGTTGGCATCAGGCAAGGGCCTGACAAGGCGGCGGTGGAGCTTCGGCCGGGCGCACCCCTCGTCATCGACGGCCCCCGAATATACAATAGGTCTCGTGAGCACCCTCAACCACCCTTCCTCGCGCGTCCCGCTCGGCTTCGATCCCGTGGTCGTCGGCACGGCTTACTGCGTCCTTTCGGCGATCGGCTACACGGCGACCAACATCTGCCTCCGCTCCCTCGCGGATCACGCCAGCCAGGTCCAGGTGATTTGCGTCAAGGAACTCGTCACGGTGGCCGTGGTGGGGCCGTGGCTGCTGTACCGAGGCTGCCGCGGGCTGCCCACGCGGCCCAAGCTCCCGTCGCTCGTGCCGCTGGTATTGGTTGGACTGGCGACCCAACTGGTCGCCAACCTCGGTCTCCTTTGGGCGATGGGCATCGTCGGCCTGGCCGTCTCGATTCCCGCCGCGCTCGGAATCGCTCTGGCAGGGAGTGCCGTGTTGGGCCGTGTCTTGCTGGGCGAGCGGGTCTCGCCCCGGTCGGGTGTGGCCGTCGCGTTGCTAATCACCTCAATCGTGCTGTTGAAGATGGGCGCGGACCAGGGAGCCCGGCTGACGGCGGCCGACCCCGTGAAGGTCGCGCTGGCCGTGGGCGCCGCCTGCTTGGCGGGCGTTACTTTCGCTGCGCTTTCCGTGACGATCCGTCATTCGGTCACCGGCCAGGTGTCGCCGTACACCGTGGTGTTCATCGTGACGGGCATGGGCGTGATCAGCCTGGGCCCGTTGAGTCTGTGGCAGTTGGGGATCGAGGGCTGGGGCCAGACTCCGCCCGGCGATTTTGTGATCATGCTCTTGGCCGGTGGCTTCAACCTGATCGCCTTCCTGGCGATCAGCAAAGGACTTCAACTGACGACGATCGTCCACGCCAACGTGCTCAACGCGTCCCAGGTAGCCATGGCCGCCGTGGCCGGCCTGCTCCTGTTCGCCGAACAGCCTAGTCCCCAGTTGGTCCTGGGGATCTGTCTGACCATCGTAGGCATGATGCTGATCGATCGGCCGACCAGCGAGCCGGCGTCCGAAGCGACGGAATCGAACGAGACGCCTACGTAGGTCAACGCGACTCGACAAAAGCGAAGGAGGTGGCGCGATGCCGTCTTTTCCCCTCGCGGCGGCTCTTGGGCTCTGGCTGGCGGCCGGCCCTGCACCATTCGTGTTGGAGCAAGCTCCCCGGGGGCACGTCGAAGAGATCACGGCCGCGACGCACACGTACGAAGTCACGCTGGGCGGCACCCTCGACGGCTTCAACACGGCCCAATACCTCGCGATACGTATAGTGCCTGCAAGCGGCTCCAGAGCAAGTTCGAGCCCAACGAGTACCTGGTCCTGGAGAACGTCGGCCGGACCGACGTCGTGGGGCCCCGGATCGTCGTCGGCGGGCGTCGCGACTGGCACTCGGTCGACTCAATCCTCGCCGGCGTCCTCAAACCCGAAATGTCGGAGGCCGAGAAGGCGATGGCGATTTGGGCCTTCACGGCCAGTCACGAGGTGCAGTGTCACGAGAACGACCGCCGCGTGGGCCCGCCCTATCCCGACGCGAAAAGCCACCCCTCGCGCAATGAGTTTCGGGAGCGGGCCGTCAACTGCTACTACTGTAGCGGGTGCTCGCTCTCGGCCGCCAACTTCGTGGTGCTCTGCCGGGAGGCCGGCCTCGTGGCCCGAGCCGTCTGGATGTGCCCCACCGACCAGTACGAGACCCATTGCGTGGGCGAGGTTCTCTACGACGGCGCGTGGCACCTATTCGACCCCGAACGCCGCTCCTTCTATCTGGATGAAGACAACCGAACGATCGCCTCCTACGAAACGCTCCATAAGGCCCCCTCCTTGGCTGCCCGCACGATCGACGGCGGCTGCGCCAGCCCAGGAATGAAGACCCACGCCCCCGACTACGAACGGTACTACCCGCCGCACGTGATGCCGGTGGAGCAGTGGACGAGCACGACGTCGATGACGCTCCGGCCGGGCGAGAAATTCATCTGGCGGTGGGACCACCAGGGCAAGTTTCGCTGCGGCGAGAACCCCCGTAACCGGGGCAACCAGCCCTATCGGCTGGCCAACGGCAAGCTGATCTATCGGCCGCCGCTTGCCCCGAACGCGTTCTGGCGGGGGATCGTCTCGGCACACAACGTATGGGCTGCTAAAACGGACGGGGAAGAGGCCCGTGGATCTGCGGGAAACGCGCGCG
>CAZDHR010000602.1:0-3261 GCA_964505295.1 uncultured Planctomycetaceae bacterium | reverse complement strand
GATGGTCATGGCCGGCTCGCTACATACCGTGCCCGCCGGGATCTTGCCCGGCCACCACATCACGGCCGGCTCGCGGCAGCCGCCGTCGAACATCGTGCCCTTGCCCTCGCGCAGCGGCGCGGCGGAGCCGGCGTGGTCGCCGTAGCTGAGCCAGGGGCCGTTGTCGGCGGTGAAGATCACCATTGTGTTCTTGTCGAGATCGTGCTTGCGTAGGGTGTCGAAAATCTGGCCCACCGACCAGTCGATTTCCGCGACCACGTCGCCGAACAGCCCTCGCTCGGTCTTGCCGCGGAACTTGTCCGAGACGTAGAGCGGCACGTGCACCATCGAGTGGGGCACGTAGACCAGAAACGGCCGGTTCTTGTTCTTCTCGATGAACCCGACGGCCCGCTCCGTGTACCTCGTCGTCAGCTCGTTCTGGTCCTCGCCGGTCATCTGCGCGTCGATCACCCGGGTGCCCTCGATGAGCGGCAGGTCGGGGAAGCGGTCGCCGGCCGTGGGGTGAAACGGCCACATGTCGTTCGAGTAGGGCAGTCCCAGGTAGTCGTCGAACCCGTTGTGGGTGGGCAGGAACTTGGGATGGTGGCCCAGGTGCCACTTGCCGTAGCAGGCGGTGGCGTACCCTTTCTGCTTGACGACCTCGGCCAGCGTCATCTCGCCCGCGCCGATCCCGTGGTTGGTCCGGTGGGTCAACGCCCCGAGGATGCCCACGCGCACGTTGTAGCAGCCGGTCATCAGCCCTGCCCGGGAGGCCGAGCAGACGGCCTGCGTGACGTAGAAGTCGGTGAACCGGCGCCCCTCCTGGGCCATCCGGTCGAGGTTGGGCGTCTCGTAGCCCTGGGCCCCGAACGGCCCGATGTCGGCGTAGCCCATGTCGTCGATGAAGACGATCACGAAATTCGGCGGGCGCTCGGCGGCGGTGCCCGAGAGCGGCAGGCCCAGCGTCAGCGCGAGAAGTAGTCCGATCAGTGCGAGTCGACGATTCATATCCGACCTCCATTATGCGGGGAACGAAAAGGGCGTGAACAAGTCTGGCCGCGTCCGTAGCAGGCAAACACGGAAGTCGTGTTTCGGCCGATCCCAAGTATAACCGACCCGAGCGCGAGGGGCGACCGGCTTTGCACCGCGTTCCGGTGGAACGTAGAATAGCCTCGCAGGCCGGCAGCCGGCCGGATCCAAAAGAGCCAACCCGGGAGACGAAACGATGAAGACCACCATGTGCGCGCGGACAGTCCTGATCCTGGCGAGCATCGCGGTCGCAATTCCTGCGAGCCACGGGCAACCGAGGGGGCGGCAGTCCGCGACCATCGACCCGGCCATCTCGTCCGCGGTCATGGTGCTCCCCAACGTCGTCTATGGCTCGCCCGGCGGACGCGATCTGCACCTCGACGTGTACCTGCGCAAGGAGCTGCCCAAAGAGCCGCGCCCGGCGATCGTCTTCATCCACGGCGGTTCGTGGAAGAGCGGCAACAAGACGCAGTTCCGGCGCCAGGCCGCCTGGCTGGCCGACCGGCTCGACGTCGTCGGGGCGTGCATCGAGTACCGGCTCAGCGGCGAGGCCCAGTTCCCGGCCGCGCTGGAGGACGCCAAGTGCGCAGTCCGCTGGGTGCGCTCGGTGGCCGACAAGTACCGCATCGATCCCAAACGGGTCGGCGTGTGCGGCGGCTCGGCGGGCGGGCACCTGTCGGCAATGATGGCTGTCACCAACGGCATCGAGAAGTACGAGGGCGACGGCGGGCACGCCGATCTCCCCAGCGACGTCTGTCTGGCGATCCTCTACAACGGCGAGTTCGACATGTGGGACCTGGTCGAAAAGAAGAGCCTCCTCGACGCGATGGACGTTTTCTTCGGCGGCACGCCCGACGAAGTGCCCGAGCGCTACGACGAGAACTCGCCGATCAAGCGTCTGACCAAGGACACGCCGCCGATGCTCTTCCTGCACGGCACCGAGGACCGCTGCGTGTCCCACGAGCAGGCCCTGGCCATGGTGCGACGATTGAAGGAGCTGGGCGTGCCGGCCGAGGCGGAGATCTACCCGGGCAAGCCCCACGCCTGGTTCAACAAGGACCCCGACTGGAAGATCACCATCCAGCGCGTCGAGCCGTTCGTGGTGAAGCATTTTGGGCTTCAGTGACCGGGCGTCACTTGACGTACCCCGTCTCCAGCCGGTCGTAGCTCCAGCTCGGCTCCTGCGGCGGGTACGACCGGAGCGGCGTGCGCGCCTCTCCTCGCTTCCGTGTCAACCGTTTCCTGCGTGCGTGGCGCCAAGAGCTTTCGCAGGAACGACTCCTGCAAATCTCAGCCAGGGTGGCACGCCCTGAAGAACGAAGGGCGTGCCACCCATCCAGCCGCGCCATTCTCACGCCGATCCCAAGAGACAATCCAATCGTTGCAGATCGCACGTCTTCCGGTAGAATGGCCCCGCAGGTGCGGATCGCAACCCGACCAACGGCGGGTGCCGCCGCCGGACCACAACGCGGACACGCAAAAGGAGCCCGATCGTGAAGCGTCGACAGTTCTTCCAGGTTGCCGCGGCGGGCACGGCGGCGTGTGTCGCAGGCCAGGCTTCCAAGGGACAGGTCGTCGCAGGGACGGCCGCGGCGGAGCCACACGGGAGTCAACAGGATGACGCGAAGCCGCCGGCCGAGAGCCTGCCTCAGATCACCTACCGCCGCACGGTGCCCGTCCGCTATGAGGCCGACGTGGCGGTGATCGGCGGGGGCATCGCGGGCGTGTCGGCGGCGTGCGCGGCGGCCCGGTCCGGGGCGAAGGTCGTGTTGGTCGAACGGTTCGCCGTGACCGGCGGCAACTCGACCACCGGCGGCGTGGCGGCCTTCTGCGGCGAGACGGCCGGGCAGGGCGAGGTCTTCGACCGGATCATCGCCGGCCTCGACGAGTGGGGGGCGATCGTGCCGTATAAGCCCTATCCCCAACAGTCGGCCCGCGTGTTCGATCACGAGATCCTGGCCATCGTGCTCCAGGAGCTTCTGCTCCAGCGCAAGGTCAAGCTCCTGTTGCACACGCGGTTCGTCGACGTGGCCGTCTCGGGCGGGCGGATCACGGAGTGCATCGTCTGTGGGCATTCCGGGCCCGAGGCGCTGCGGGCCGGGCAGTTCATCGACGCGACCGGCGAGGCCGACGTCGCCCGGGCCGCCGGCTTCGAGACAGCGAAGGGCCGCCCGGAGGACGGGCTTCAGTTGCCCATGTCGCTGATGTTCTTCGTGCGTCACGTGGCCGAGAAGGACGCCCGGCCGCAATTGC
>CAZDHR010000601.1:0-3267 GCA_964505295.1 uncultured Planctomycetaceae bacterium | reverse complement strand
CGAAACGGCCCACCAAATCGACGAAGCCCTGGCCGAATTCCAAAAGACCCGCGCTGACCAAGAGCAACCCAAGCAGCAACCCACCGCCACCGTGTAGCATTAACCCAAAGCGATCTCCTCGTTCCCAGGCTCCGCCTGGGAACGCACGAACGCGAGGCTCTGCCTCGCACCCGACCGAAAAATCCGCGGAGCACCCCAACACCGGGCCCAGGCCAACCGAACACTGACCTCGACACGCCGAGCCTGCCTCCGATCGCGTTCCCAGGCAGAGCCTGGGAACGAGAGATGAGAGAGAGTCTGAGAGCTTCGGAGCGAGAGAACGCGAGACAGACGCGACCGCCTGACCCCTGATCCCTGATCCCTGACCCCTGAAATGGCCAAAGCCCGTCAACTCGAAAAACGCCGCCGCTCGATCCGCAACATCTGCAAGATCACGCGGACGATGGAGCTGATCGCCACGGCGCGGTTCAGGCGGGCGATGGACCGGGCCACCGCCGCCAAGGCGTACACCGAACGGATCATCGCCCTGGTCGGGCACTTGGCCGCAAGCGGACTGGAAGTCAGCCATCCGCTCCTGGAGGGTCGTGACGAGACCCGGCGGGCCACCCTATTGGTCCTCACCGCCAACCAGGGCATGTGCGCCGGGTACAATGCCAGCGTCCTCCGCCTTGCCCAAGCGCGATGGACGGAGTTGCAGAACGACGTGCCGGAAGTCCGTCTGGAGGTCTCCGGAAGCCGCGGGATCTCGGCCTTCCGCTTCCGCCGAGTCCTACCGGACGAGGCCTTCACCCATTTTGAAGACCGGCCCAAGTTCGAAGACGTCGAGCTTCTGGCCAACCGCTATCTCGACGACTACCGGGCGGGCCGGCTCGATCGGCTCGACGTGGCCTACACGAAGTTCGAGAGCCTCGGCCGGCAGCAGGCCGTGCTGGAAACACTCCTGCCGCTCGCCGAGTTGGCCTTGGGGGGAGCGGAAGAGGCCCCGGCGGCCGAGATCGAGTACGAGTTCCTGCCCTCGGTCGAGAGCATCGTCGACGAGGTGGTGCCCACCAGCTTCAAGGTGAGGCTGTTCCAGTGCTTTCTCGACGCGGCCGTCAGCGAGCAGATCGCCCGGATGATGGCCATGAAAGCCGCCACCGAAAACGCCAATGCGATGATCGACCACCTGAGCATGACCTACAACCGCGCCCGCCAGACCCAGATCACCTCCGAGCTGCTCGAAGTGATCGGCGGAGCGGAAGCGCTGAACAAGTAGGTGGATTGAGAATTGCACATTGGGAATTGCCAATGGTAAATTGGAAAACATGAGAGCATCAATGGGAGTTGAGTCCCATGACTCCCGAGGAATTGTCGGAGAGGTTGCTCGAGTTCGCCGTGCGTGTGGCAAAGGTCGTGGACGCTTTGCCCGAAACACGATTGGGACGGCACGTGGCCGGACAGTTGGTGCGCTCCGGCACGTCCCCGGCACCGAACTATGAGGAGGCGTGTGCGGCCGAGAGTCGAGCTGACTTCGTCCACAAGCTGAGCGTGTGTCTCAAGGAACTGCGAGAGTCGCGGTTCTGGATACGTTTCATCATCAGGACGGAGTTGCTCCCCGAGACGAAGCTAACGAGTCTCCTCGAAGAAGCCACCGAGCTGTGCAACATCCTCGGCCAGTCGATCGTAACCGCGAAGCAGTCGAGCCGCAAGAAGCAACAGACCTGAACATTACCAGTTCCCGGTCCAATCCCCAATTCTCAATTTCCAATCCCCAATTCTCAATTTGCAGTCCTTGTCCCAAGGTAAGAGATAGCCATGTCGATTGCATCACCCCCTGCCAGCGACTCCGCGACGCGAAACGTCGGCCGCATCACCCAAGTGATCGGCTCGACCTTCGACGTCAAGTTCCCTCAGCATCAGCTCCCGGCGATCTACAACGCCGTCAAGGTGGAGTGCGAGCACAAGGGAATCCAGATCGATCTCACGGCCGAAGTGCAGCAGCACCTGGGCGGCGGCATCGTGCGGTGCGTCGCCCTGGGAAGCACCGACGGCCTGGTTCGCGGCATGGAATGCCTCGACACGGGCGGGCCGGTCCAAGTGCCCGTCGGCAAAGCGACGCTCGGCCGCGTGTTCAACGTGATCGGCCAGCCCATCGACGGGCGCGGACCTGTTGAGGCCGACGACTACTGGCCCATCCACCGCGACACCCCCGAGGTGACCGACCTCTCGACCAAGACCGAGGTCTTCGAGACCGGCATCAAGGTCATCGATCTGTTGACGCCCTTCGTCCGCGGCGGTAAGGCGGGCCTGTTCGGCGGGGCCGGACTGGGTAAAACCGTTATCCTCACCGAGCTGATCGCCCGCATCGCCAGCACCCACGGCGGCTACTCCGTCTTCGCCGGCGTGGGCGAGCGGACCCGCGAAGGAAACGACCTCTGGCTGGAAATGCAGGAAGCCAATATCGGCGACACCGGCCGCAAAGTGATCGAGCAAACGTGCATGGTCTTCGGGCAGATGAACGAGCCGCCGGGCGCCAGGCTTCGCGTGGGCCTTTCGGCCCTGACCATGGCCGAGTACTTCCGCGACACGACCGGCGCCGACGTGCTGTTGTTCATCGACAACATCTTCCGCTTCTCGCAGGCCGGGAGCGAAGTGTCGGCCCTGCTCGGACGCATGCCCTCGGCCGTCGGCTATCAGCCCACGCTGGCCACCGAAATGGGAGCCCTCCAGGAACGAATCGCCTCGACCTCGAAGGGAGCGATCACCTCGGTCCAGGCGGTCTACGTCCCGGCCGACGACCCCACCGACCCCGCCCCCGCCACCGCCTTCGGGCAGCTCGACGCCTTCGTCTACCTGGAACGGGCCATCTCCGAAAAGGGAATCTACCCGGCCGTCGACCCGCTGGCCTCGGCCAGCCGAGTGCTCGACCCGCAGTACGTGGGCAAGCGCCACTACACGATCGCCCGACGCGTCCAGCGAACGCTCCAACGTTACCGCGAGCTCCAGGATATCATCGCCATCCTCGGCGTCGACGAGCTGAGCGAGGAGGACAAGATCGTCGTCCGGCGGGCACGCCGCATGGAGCGGTTCCTCTCGCAGCCGTTCCTGGTGGCCGAAGTGTTCACGGGCAAGCCGGGCGAGATAACCCCCCTGGAAGAAACCGTTCGCAGCTTTGAAGAGATCGCCGACGGCAAGTGGGACCACCTGCCCGAGCAAGCCTTCATGTACGTCGGCGCCATCGAACAGGCCGTCGAACAGGCGGAGAAGTTGAAGCAGTAACAAGTGGCA
>CAZDHR010000600.1:0-3273 GCA_964505295.1 uncultured Planctomycetaceae bacterium | reverse complement strand
GTGACAAGGTGACAGGGAGGCATGGCGAAGCGACTTACCGGATGATCGTCACCCCCTCACCCTGTCACCCTGTCACCCCCTCCCGATTCGACCAAGAAAGCCGAAATGCTAAACCCTGAGCCCCGAATCCTGAACCCTGCCGCCGGCGCAGTCGTCGACTCGCGGCGACGGATACGGATCTGTCTGGCGGGGTTCGTCGTGCTCTTGCTCGGGGTGTTCGCTAGGGCGGTGCAGCTCGAGGCGACTCGGGGAGCGGCGTTCCGCGCCGAGGCGGCCAGGCCGTTGGTGCGTCGCCACAGTCTGCCCGGCGCCCGCGGCCGCATCCTCGCCCGAAACGGCACGGTGCTGGCGTGCGACAAGGAGGTCCTGGCCTTGGCGGTCCACTACCGCTGGCTGGAAGAGCCGGCCCATCCGCGGTGGCTCCGCTGGACCGCCCGATCGCGGCTCTCGCCGACCGAGCGCAGGAAGCCCGAGCGCGTGGCGGCCGAAGAAGCCCGGGTGCTGGGACTACGCAAGGAATTGGCCCGACGGCTCGCCGCGCTCTCGGGCCTGACCGACAAAGAATGGGACCGTCGCGCCCGGCGGATTCAAGCCCGGGTCGAGCGAATCGCCGAGAGCGTCAACCAGCGAAAAAGGGGACGCAGCTCTTTTTCTCCAAAAAAGAGCTGCGTCCCCTTTTTCGCTTTCGTGGTCGACGTGTTGCGGGCCTCGATGGACCAGCCGCCGCAACGGATCACCGTGGCCGAGGAGCTCGACTACCACGTGATCGTCGAGGACGTGCCGCTCGGCCTCGTCGCCGAGGTCGAAGCCGATCCCGAGCGCTATCCGTGCGTCAAGGTCGTCCAGCGTCCGCGTAGGGTCTATCCGGCCGGACGGCTGGCCGCCCACGTGCTCGGGCATCTCGGACCCGCGGGGCAAAATGACCTGGCCGAAGAGCGGGGCCCCGACGACTACCACCCGGAAGACCGCGTGGGCCGGATGGGAATCGAGCTGCGGTACGAGCATCTGCTCCGCGGTCGGCGCGGCCTGGCCGAAGAGCTGACCGACCGCAGCGGGCGCGTGCTCGCCGCGTATCGCCGGCGCGAGCCCGAGGTGGGACGCGACCTCGTCGTCACGCTCGATCCGCCGTTGCAAGAGGCAGCCGAGCGCCTTCTGCGAAGCGCGCTGGACCGCCGTACGATCTTGAGCCCCGAGGCGGTGCCGGCCGGCGGGGCAATCGTGGTGATGGACGTTCACACGGGCGAGATCCTGGCGGCCGCTTCCGCGCCCGGCTTCGATCCCAACCTGTTTGCCGTGGCTCGCCCGAAGCGAGTGAGCGACGTGCTCGCCGACCCGGCCCATCCGCTCTTCGACCGCGTGGCGAAGATGGCCATTCCGCCCGGCTCGGTCTTCAAGACCGTCGCGGCGGCGGCCCTGCTCGAGTCCGCGGCGGTCGAGCCCGGCGAGCGGTTCTTCTGCCAGGGATATTTACACCAGCCCGACCGATGGCGCTGTGCCATCTACGTCCGCCACGGCGTGGGCCACGGCGAGGTGACGCTCTCCCACGCGCTCGCCGAAAGCTGCAACGTCTACTTCTTCCACCACCTCGGCCGCCTGGGCCCCGAGCCGCTGGTGAAGTGGGCCTCGCGTTTCGGGTTCGGCCGTGCCACGGGCGTGGACCTGCCGGGGGAATCGTCGGGCACGCTGCCCACCCCGGCCACGATCCGAGACCTGGAGGGCCACGCCTGGCGGACCGCCGACACGCAGCTCCTGGCGATCGGCCAGGGCTCGCTCCGGGCGACGCCGCTCCAGGTCGTCCGGATGATGGCGGCCGTGGCCAACGGCGGGCTAATGGTTACGCCCCATGTGGTCCGCGCGCTGGGCCTGCCCTCGCTCGACGACGGCCGGTCGGCAACCGATCTCGACGACCCGGCCGACGATCCGCTCGTGGTCGCTCCGCCGCGTCCCATCCCCGGGCTTTCCGAGGCGACGCTGGCCGAGATACGCAGGGGGCTCGATCGCGTCGTGTCCGACCCATCCGGCACGGCGTACAGCACCGTGCGTCTGGAGTCGATCCGCATCGCGGGCAAGACGGGCACCGCCGAAACGGGCCCGGGGCGCGCCGCCCACGCCTGGTTCGCCGGCTACGTGCCCGCCGACAAGCCCAAGCTGGCGATGGTCGTCGTCGTGGAGCACGCCGGCGACGCGGCCCAAGCCGCGGGGCCCGTCGCCCAACGTCTGGTGCGCGAGATGCAGGAGTTGGCCTGCTTCGATGCGCCTCGGCCGTCTCGCGACGTCGCGGCCCTGGATCAAGTGCCACCGGCCGCTAAAGACCACGTAGATTCCCCATAGCGGATTCGTCACCGCGCGGGCGGCGGCTTCGGCTTGCGGTCCGACGAGGCTCGCGACTCCCACGGCTTACTTCGCGGCCAGCACGCGGAGGAACACGGGCATGAAGTAAGGCAGGTCGGGCCAGCCGCGGGACGTGACCAACGCGCCGTCAACCACGACCGGCTCGTCGACGAACTTGGCCCCGGCCAGCTCCAGGTCGGGCCGAATGCCGTAGTAGCACGTCATCCGGCGCCCTTTGACCGGCCGGGCCGCCCAGACCACCGCCGGCCCGTGGCACATCACCCCCAAGGGGAGCTTCTTGTCGACGAAGTAGCCGACCAGGTCGAGCACCTCCTTGTACTGCCGTATCTCCTCAGGGCCCCGGCCGCCGGGGATCAACAGGCCGTCGTACTCGGCCGGCTTGACGTCCTTGTAGGCCACCTCGGTCTCGATCTTGTAGCCGAGCATCTCGGTGTAGTTAGAGTACTTGGGGTCGAAGTCGTGCACGACCAACTGGAGCCGCTTGACGTCGGCGGCGGCCACGACCGGCACGATGCCCTCTTCCACCAGCCGGTAGATCATGTAGTAAGTTTCCATCCCCTCGCTGAACTCGCCGATCGCCACCAGCACCCGCTTCCCCTTGAGCGACCGCTGCCGCGGGGCCCCGGCCGATGCCTCCGGGCCGCCGACCGCGGCGATCCCGAGCGCGCCCAGCGAAGCCGCCAACGCGCCGCGGCGCGATACCTGGTTCTCGTCACGTTTGCTCATCGTACTGCTCCTGGTTGTCCGGTCGCCGTTTGTTGCACCTGGGACGCTGCGAACAGCTCACCCAGTCCTGCCCCTAACGTACTCCAACTCGATCCCCCAGGCAACCGTTTCGCCCGCAACCCCGCCGGCCATCACACCACCCCAGTGGGTAAGGGAGAGGCGGCCCTCTCCCTCCCCGTTGTCGCCATGGAGTCG
>CAZDHR010000599.1:0-3343 GCA_964505295.1 uncultured Planctomycetaceae bacterium | reverse complement strand
TCCAGCTTGGGAACCCACTTCCGCGAAGCCCTGCTTCGCCGCAGGGGAAGCTGGAACTTCCAACCAATGCGTTCCCAAGCTGGAGCTTGGGAACGAGAAAAACCCCCCATTCAAGTCTTGTCTCCTTGTCTGCGGACTGCCCCTACCGCTCGCGATATTCGGCCGTCAACTCGTTGAGCAACTCCACCGGGGTAGGACCGTCGTGGACGACCAGCCGGTAGCGGAGCGCGAGCACCGCGCCGGCCTTCACCTCGACCGGCCCCTTGGCGACGATGCACGGGTTGACCATCCAGACGTAACGGGGGTTGTGCCAGGTGGAGGCCCGATTCTTGGGGTGGTTGATCACGGCCGCGCCCACCGTCTTGCCGCCGCGAAGCTTGATCGTGTAATCGTACCAGTCGCTCGCCGGCCAGTTCAGCTCGGGGTCGGAGTAGTGCGGGTCGGCCAACTCCACCTTGCCCTCCTCGGTGGCGTAGTACGAGTCGCCGTCGTTTCGGGCGCGGACGCAGAAGCCGCCGAACGCCGTCTGATTCAATACCAGATCGAACACGGGCATGAGTTGGTAGTCGAGGTCGATCACGAACAGGCCGCCCTGCTGGCGGACCTCGGCCGACGCCAGCTCGTCGAGCATCGTGTTCTCGCCGATCATCCAGGCGTTCTGGATGAGCACGGTGGCCTCGTCGGCGTCGGCCTCGAGCAGCTTGACTTCGCGGTTCTTGATGACGACGCCCTCGGTGGGCGCATACTGCCCCCAGCCCCAGAAGTCGCCGCGGCGGATGTTCCACGCCCGGGGCGGGGCCGTGGGGCCCAACGCCGAGAGGTCGGCCTCTTCGCGAAACTCCGCCGTGTGCCAGGCCAGGAACACGCCGCGGTGATGGTGGTGGTCGCCGGGCGCCAAGTCGGTCACCCGCTCGCCGGAAGGGGTGTTCACCGGGTGGAAGCAGCAGACGCTGTTGGCCGCCAGGTTCGTCTTCTCCGGCTTCTCGGTCATGTAGCGGAACACGACCCGGCCGTCGGGCGTCTTGAGCACCACGCCGTGGACGTCCGGCTCGAGCGTGTAGGTCGGCTTGGCGTCGGCGGCCTGCGCGCAGGCAAGCTCGCCGCACGCCGCAAGCGCCAGGACGCACAGGACGGCCCACGCTACGAAAATTCGCGAATGTCGCATGGCTGCTCCTTTCGTGAATGGGTGTATTTCATTGGGTATCATCCGTAGGGTGGGTCGAGGCACGAGACCCACGCCCCGATGTCCGTTTAGTTAACGCCAACCGCGTGGGTCTCGTACCTCGACCCACCCTACACGCTACCCTCCCTGGTTACGGGGCAACAATGCCCAGACTTTCCTCTTCCTCTTCCTGGATGATGATCCGGGGCGTAATACCCGAGATGCACAGGGAACTCCGAAGCGAGAACTTGTGGACGGTCACCTCGTGAAACGTTTCGCCCGGGCGCAGGACCGTGGACGGAAACTCGGGTCGGTTCGGCGCGTCGGGAAAGTGCTGCGTCTCCAGGCAGAAGCCGCGGCGATTGCCCGTGTAAAGCTGCACCCCCGGCTGCGTGGTGTAGACCTCCATGACCCGGCCGCTCTCGGGCTCGACCACCCGGGCACAGAGCGACAGGCGCTCGCCCGGCTTCTTGTTCAGCACGTAGCAATGGTCGTAGTTGCCGCCTTCGACCTGGTCGATCCGCGAGCCGATGGTCTTCGGCCGGGTGAAGTCCATGCAGGTGTCCTTGACGCTACGGATCTCGCCGGTGGGGATCTTGCCTTCGCCAAAGGGGAGATAATGGTCGGCGTTGAGCAGAAGCTCGTGATCCAGCGTGTCGCCCGATTCGGCGCCGGCCAGGTTCCAGAAGGCGTGGTTGGTGAGGTTCACGTGCGTGGGCTTGTCGGTCCGGGCGGTGTAGTCCATCCGAAGCTCGTTGCGGTCGGTCAGCTTGTACAGAAGCGTGACCTCCAGCGTTCCGGGGTAGCCTGCGTGGCCGTCGCGGCTCGTGTGCCGAAGCTCGACGCCCACGCCCTCCGCGTCCTCGATCGGCTCGGCGTCCCATACGACCGTGTGGAAGCCGTCGCGCCCGCCGTGGATGTGGTTCTTGCCAGCATTCGCCGAGAGGGCATATTCCACCCCATCCAGGGTGAACTTCGCCCCAGCGATCCGGTTGGCATAGCGGCCGACGATCGTCCCCATCACCGAACGCCGCTCGATACACGCTTCCGGGGGGCCCAGCGGGACGGTCACGCTCTGGAAGTCGCCGTCCCGGTCGGGCACCTTGACCGTGGTGATCATCGCGCCGCGGGTCAAGACCTTGACTTCCAGCCCATCGGCGTTCGTCAGCGTGTATTGATCCACCTGGGTGCCGTCGGGCACCCGTCCGATCGGCGCTTTCTCCACGCGCGCCTTCCGGGGCGCCGCGTCTGCCCGGACAGCGGCGGCGGCCACGTCGACCCCGACCACGCAAAAAACGACCGTCACCCAAGCCAAGGCACGGATGGCCGCCGCGCCCCAACGGGTCGGTGAGCGTCTCATCGCATGCTCCTTGCGTGCAAACGGCGTCGCATGATTCGTGCGGGTGGGTCTTGTTCGACGCGACCTGCCCTACCCATCCGAGTGGGGCGGCATCCGTCGAAAACGGGCTGCTCCAATGAGAACGGAGGCCCTCCCGGATGTCAAGCAACGAGGCGACACCTGGTCCACACGCGCCCCGCGGCCTTCAGGGCAGCACGAACGGTCGGCCATTGGGGGGAAGAGGAGTCAACGGCTCTTGCAGCCGTGGGCCACGGCTGCCCGCAAACCGGCAGGCTCCACCCCCACGCGCCAATCGCCACCGCAACCACCACCCCGATCGTGTTTTGCCCTCTCATCGCCTTCCTCGTTTGGTGCAGGGAGTCTTTTTCTTGCGAGATCATCTAGCATAGTCCTTCTGGCTCGCAATCGAAAGCGCAGAGTCGACTGCTGTACGAGAAAAGGGGGGCAGAGCGCCGTTCGTCGTTCGTGGAGCTTGTGGCCTAACTTCTCCGCGGTGCTCTGAATCGGTGGGCCGCATCAAGGTCGTCAGGAAAGCTGTGTCAAGAGCTAAGCTCGGCTCTTGCCGTTTTCGCACAACGCCCGCCCCAATGTCCCCTCGCCCTCCCCACGCCCTCGCATCCCCCTGCGCCTGCTCTTACCTCTCCCGACGGGCGTTCACGCCCGTTTCCCGCGAAGCGGTATTAGGCCCGTGCTTGAGCACGGGCCCCTTTTGAGCACGGGCTACCCGCTCGCGCGCCCGTGCCCCACCCCCGCGCTTGGCGCGGGTCTCCAAAAGCCCCATCCGGGCCAACGCTCGGTCTCCGCTCCGGTCGTGTGGATCG
>CAZDHR010000598.1:0-3356 GCA_964505295.1 uncultured Planctomycetaceae bacterium | reverse complement strand
CTAATATGACAGCGCCATTTAGCGAAAATCATACAACATGTTGCGCTGACAGCACCGCTAGCAATACAAGATCTAGCGAGGCAGCGCCTCAGACCGAGGCGACAGTGCGGTGGTTAGGGTTCGGGGTTCAGGGTTCAGGACTTGGAGTTCCACCTATACCCGTGAACCCTGAACCCTGAACCCTGAACCCTGAACCCCACAAACTTGACTCATTTGCAGCAAGTTCCGAAAACCAAGTGCCCTAGTACCTTTCAGGCTAAGTGGCGCTGTCATACTAAGCGCCGCTTGAGGCACTCTCGCGCTTTTCCAGACTGTCGCCCCCCCAGGTCTCGGAGGCGGGCGCTCGTACACGGACGTTCCATCGCGCGGTTGCGCCCAGGACCGGGCTCTCCTTGACGCTCGACGGGCTCAGTCGGCCATCTTCAGAATCCGGAAATCATCGAAGCGGATCCAGTGCTCGGCGTCGGGCGGGCCGTTGTAGCACTGGATGCTGACCTGATCCTTGTCCGGAGCGGGCAGCTTGCCGGCGGCCGCGGTCTGAAACTCCCCCTTGCCCTCGGGACGGTACTGCGCGGTCCAACTGTCGGCGGTGACGATCAGCCGGAGTTGGACCGTCTGGGCTTTCATCGGCTTCTTGCCCGGAATGATGTACAGGTCGCCGTCGATCAGCTCCTTGACCAGCTTGAAGACGGGCTTGCCGCCGGTGTACCAGGTGATCCCCGCCTGCTCCCACTGCGTCGTGGGCTTGGTCGTGTTGGTCACCGTCACCTCAATGGCGAACGTCCCCTGGCTCCGATCCGGGGCCTTGCGCACCAGGGCGTTCTTCACCGTGTTCGCCTTGCCCGGCTGCACGCAGATCTCCAAGGCCCCTTCTTGGACTCGCCAGGCCTTGGGGTTTTCCCGCAGCCACGACCAGCCGTCGGCCAACTTCTTGGAGAAATCGTCCTTGAACACGACCTCCGGCTCCGCGGCAAACAAACCGCCGCCGATGGAAAGGACAACAACGGGCACGAGCAAGCATCTCATGGCGTGGCTCCTGTAGCTGGGGTGGTGTGATTTGGGAATCCCTTTATCGTTCCCACGCTTCGCGTGGCAACGCGAGTGCCGTGACGCTTTGCGTCGCAGATCAGGACGCAAAGCGTCCATCCCGTGCGTTCCGACGCGAAGCGTCGGAACGATGGAGTGCGCCCCCTACGTGGCTCCGATATCGATTCTCCGCCGTGTGGGAGGTCGCGTCTATCGGCTTGTCTCGTCGGGTAACGCCGCTTTCCAGCCCGCGTGCAGAAGCTCAGCCAGCTCCTTGCGGGTGTCGGCGTAGTCGGGATCGTCGGCCACGTTGACCGTCTCCCAGGGGTCGGTCTGGTGGTCGTAGATCTCGACGATCCGCTCGCCCTTTTCGAGCCGCTCGGTGTAGCGGTATCGCTTGGTCCGCATCGTCTGCCGCTCGCCCTGGTTGCCCCACTCGGTGAAGGCGGCCTTCTTCCAAGGTCGTGTGGGATCGGCCAAGAGGGGCACGAAGCTGGTGCCTTCGAGGTTGTCGGGCAAGTCGAGCCCGACCAGCTCGCCGATCGTCGGGACCAGGTCGACCAGCTCGACCAGCTCGTGGCACGCCCGGCCGTTGCCCGGGGCCCCGGGCACGCGCACGATCAGCGGCACGCGCGTCGTCGGCTCGAACAGCGTGTATTTCGACCACACGCCGTGCTCGCCGAGATGGAAGCCGTGGTCGGCGAAGAAGATCACGATCGTCTTGTCGGCCAAGTCCGTCGCTTCCAGCGTGTCGAGGACCATGCCGAGCTGCGTGTCGACGAACGTCACACACGCGTAATAGGCGGCGATCGGCTCCCGGGCCTGCTCCGGCTCGGGGTAGATGTCGTGGCTCTTCCCGAAGCTGTTGGCCACGCCGGGCACGTTCACGAGCTTCTCGGGCGGCGCCGGCGGCCAGGGGATCTGCTCGGGGTCGTACATGTCGAGGTACTTCTTCGGGCAGATGAGCGGCGTGTGCGGGCGCGAGGAGCCCACGGAGAGGAAGAAGTGCTTGTCGGTTTGGGCGAACTCCTTGAGCAGCGCCGAGGCGATCCGCGCCACCTTGCCGTCGTGCTCCTGCTCGTCGGTCAGGCCCGAAACGCCCCAGCGGCTCGACTGCCCGCGGTGCCACTTGCGATACTCAGGGCTCTTCCAGTCGAACTTGGGCGCCGGAGGATACCGTAGCTCTTTGGGGATCGGGGGAAACCGGAGAATCGGGTCGGGGCCTTTCCAGCCGGGCGGGCGCTTGGTCAGCTCCAGACGGTCGAACACGGCCAACTGGGGCGTCTCGTGCCGGCCGTGGAAGAGCTTGGCGATGTTCGCCGCGTAGAGCCCCTTCTGTTTCACCAGCTCGGGCAGGGTCGGCGTGCCCGGCGCCAGGTGCTCCATGATCGGCTGGCTGTTCTGGAACACCCCCGTCGTCGACGGGCGCAGGCCCGTCAGGAACGACGTGCGCGACGGGTTGCAGCAGACGCCCTGGCAATACGCCGTGTCGAACCGCACGCCGGTGGCGGCCAGGCGGTCGAGGTTCGGCGTCCTACAGATCGTGTTGCCGTACGAGCCGAACACTTTCGCCGCACAGTCCTCGATGTCAATGAACAGCACGTTCATCTTCGACGTGTCGGGCATCTCGGCCGCGTGGACCGCCGCCGAGCAGCACGTTGCCACGATCGCCGCCAACACGGCCGGAATCGCGAGTCGGTTCATGGTCGAAGATCCTCTGCGGTGGGGGTGGTTGGGGGATTCGGTTTTTGCGCTCCTATCGTTCCCACGCTTGCCGTTTCCCATCGTTCCCACGCTTCGCCTGGGAACGTGATTGCGGCGACGCTCTGCGTCGCAGACTGGGACGCAAAGCGTCCATCCCGTGCGTTCCGACGCGAAGCGTCGGAACGATGAGTATGACAGTCAGCTCTTCCGTGTCTTCTGCCGTTTTTTCTTCTGGTTGGCCTTCTGTTTCGCTTTTTGCGTCGCTTTTTGCCTCACTTTCGGTTTCTGCGCGGCGGCGGTCGCGTCCTGCTGCGCCATGAAACGCCGGCGTGCCGGCTCGTCGCTGCGGTCCGGGTGATGGTCAACTGCAACCAAATGGGCCAGGCCGCCGGCGTGGCCGCATGGCTCGCGCTCGATTCCGGGACCGACGTGGACGCCGTCGACGTGAACCGGCTGCGTGTCACACTCAAGAGTCAAGGCGCGATCGTCCTGTGACGTGTTGCGACGACGCCGTGAGCATCTCCGTGGGCCTCGAAGCTCGTCGGGATGACCACGGACGCCGTCCAACGGTTACGGGTCTGATCCCAAAGCGTGTCACGCGGCGATGGCTGGAAGTTGCTGTGTTT
>CAZDHR010000597.1:0-3362 GCA_964505295.1 uncultured Planctomycetaceae bacterium | reverse complement strand
CTTTCGGAAACCAAGTGCCGTAGTACCTTTCAGGCTAAGTGGCGCTGTCATACTAACCAAGCCGGGCCGAGCTGCTGACGAAGCGTTCGGCCGTTTCCCGGCTGATCCGGCCCTCGTGGAACAGACGCTTGATCGACTCGTCGAGCGTGACCATCCCCTCGGCTCGGCCGGTGAGGATGTTGTTGTCGATCGACTCGACCTTGCCGAACCGGATGGCGCTGGCGATGGGCGAGTTGTTGAACATGACCTCCAGGGCCAGCACTCGCTTTTCGCCCGGGTGGATGCTGGGGAGAAGGTGCTGGCTGATTACCGCTCGGAGGCTCAAGGAGAGCTGGGAACGGATCTCGCGCTGAGCGCTTTGGGGGAAGATGTCGGTGTATCGGGAGACGGCCCCTTTGGCGTCGCGGGTGTGCAGCGTGGAGAGGACGAGGTGGCCCGTCTCCGCCGCACTGAGCGCCATCTGCGCGGTTTCCCGGTCGCGGATCTCTCCGACCAGGATCACGTCGGGGTCCTGACGAAGCCCGAACTTCAGGCCGTCGGCGAACGTGTGCACGTCGAGGCCGACTTCGCGCTGGGTGACGACCGATCGGGGCGTCTTGGGGAACAGGTACTCGACCGGCTCCTCGACGGTAATGATGCGATAGCCCCCCTCCCGGTTGAGCAGATTGATGATCATCGCCAGCGTCGTCGTCTTCCCCGACCCGGCCACGCCGGAGATGAGCACCAGCCCGTTCCGGCAGTGGGCCAGGCGCCGGGCAAGCGCCTCGGGGAACCCGGCCCACGCGAAGCCGGGAATCACGTCCGGGATCACCCGAAAACAGGCCCCCATCTGCCGGCCGGTCACGAAATAGTTGGCGCGGAATCGCCGCCTCCGGTCCTCGATGGGCAGCTCCAGCGAGAAGTCGACGTTCTTGTCGGCCTGGAAGCGGCCCATCGCCTCGGCCGGGCAAAGCGGCGCAAGCAGCTCCCGGGTCGCCGCGCCGTCGAGCGGGGCCTCGTCCAACCGGCGCAGCTCTCCGTGGACGCGAAGCACGGGCGGATGGTCCACGACCACGTGCAGGTCCGACGCGCCCGCCTCGACCGCTTGTGCCAGCCAGCTTCGCACCCGATCCGGGCAGACGGGATCGCGTTGGGTAGTGCTCATGGGAAACCTCCGCGTAGCGCTCCTCGTCAATTGCCCGCTTCCGCCAGCCGCTTCCGATACGGCGGCTCCAGCCCCGCCTTGGCGATGATCTCTTTGCCCGACGCTTTCACTTCGGCGGAGTCGCCGATGTGGTTGTCCTGCCAGGTGTGCCAGTCGCGCTGGCACTGGTTGAAGCGCACGAGCTCGGCGGCCGTGTTGTAGATCACGTTCTTCTCGAAGAGGTAGCCCTTGCTGCCCTGGTCGATGAACATGCCGTTGTTCGGCGCGCCTTGGGCGTAGCGGCTTCGGTGGACGTCGTGGAGGTGGTTGGCGCGGATCACGGTGCCCGGCTGGAACCCCAGGGTGTAGATGCACCCCCCATCGCAGAGCCGGTTCATCACGTCGTAGACGTGGTTGGCCTCGATCCGGTTCTGCTGGCACGACGTGGGATTCGGATTCCACTCCCAGCCCACGGAGATGCCGCTGTAGGGGAGATCGTGGACCAGGTTGTGCGAGATCGTCGCCTGCCGGGCGAATCCGACCCAGATGCCGATCGCGCCGTAGTATTCCCGGCCGCAAGCGTGGACGTGGTTGTTGCTCACCTCGTTCTGCTCGGGCACGTTGGATTCCTCTCGGGCTCCGCCCACCATCACGCCGTTGGCGCTCGCGTCGAAGACGTGGTTCCCCCGAATCGTGTTGTGCCGGCAGCGGTCCGATAGCTCGACCCCCGTGCCGCCCAGCCGGGCCACGACGCAATCCTCCACGCGGCACCGCTCGGCGTCGGTGAAGTCGAGGGCCGCCGGCACGTGCTTCCAGCGGCGCCCAGCGTGCTCGTGGTGTCCGTAGTGGCACGCCTGGATGCCCATGTAGCCGTCCGCCGGGATTTGCCAGGTCGTGTGCTCGAAGCGGAGCCCTTGGAAATGCAGATTACGGACTGGCTCATCACGCGTGCCGGTCACCAACACCAGTTGCTCCAGCACCGGCGCGACGACCTCGGCGGCCGCCATCTCCTCGCCTTCACGCGGCCAATAGCTCAAGGTGGCGGTCGTGCGGTCCAGGTACCACTCGCCGGGCTCGTCGAGCAGCTCGCGCGCGTTCTCGAAGCAGCACCAACGGCCCGGGCTGGGGAAAATGGAGCGCGGCCCATGCTTGTGCGGCGGTGCGAGCACGACGAGGTTGGCCCCCGCATCGATGCTCTGGACCCGCTTGCGGTTGATCGCCCAATTGCCGGCGATCATCACCTCGACGTCGGCGGCGTTCTGCCAGTCTCCCAGGATGCCGGGCTCCAAAGTCAACGTGAAACGGCTGCGGTCGCTGGAAAGATCCACGCCTTGAAGTTGCCGACAAGGTTCCTCGGCGTCCTGGTTGGGCGTTCGGGCGCGGACGGCGCGGCGGCCGTTCACCCAGAGATGCCGCGGATACCACTTGCCCTCGGCGACGCCGGGCACCTGGGCCGTCCACACTTCCCCCTCCGCCCGTCGCCAGCCGGTGATCGGCCGGCCGCCGCTTACCACCACCTTCTCGCCCGGCGCGGCGGCATACGTGATCGCGTGCTCGTCGGTCCCCGAATCCTCCGGGCCGAACGCGAGCGGCGCTTCGAGCCGGTAGGTGCCTTCGCGGATCACCACGTTCACGTCGCCGGCCAGTCCGGCGGCGATCAGGCGCCGGACGGCGTCTCGGGCCTTGGCGATCGTGGCAAACGGTTTCTCCGGCGTGCCGGGGTTTTCGTCGCTTCCGCCCGGGGCGACGAAGAGCTGGGTGCCGGCGGACTGCGCGTCGGCCGGCGGGAGTATCGAGGCCAACAGCAACATCGCCGCGGTAAGGATCGCCCTTCTCATCTCGACTTCCTCCCCATTCGCAGTGGTTTGGTGATGGTCCGCGCCGGACACTACGGTTGTCCCACCGTCGATACGTGATCGTAACCTCCCGCTGGGCGGCGGGCAACAAGCACGGACGGGAGAGCCGGGGCAGGCGGGAAGTAGCAGGCACACGGCGTGTGGGCTGCTAAAACGGACGGGGAAGAGGCCCGTGGATCTGCGGGAAACGCGCGCGGTTTCTATTCCCTTAACGCGGCCTCCGGCCACAACCAAAAAGGGTTACTGAACAAACCACTGTACAAGATGCGCGCACGGCGCGCGCATCCTACAGACTAAGACTCTAAACCGCGGAGGGGCCACGCAAGCCGGTCGGCTTTAGCCGACCAGTCGTTTGCCACCAGCTTCATCTGGTGGGAAGCATG
>CAZDHR010000596.1:1283-3368 GCA_964505295.1 uncultured Planctomycetaceae bacterium | reverse complement strand
GAGCAGGAGCCGTCGGCCGACAAGGCCTACGCGTTCGCCGAGCTTGCCTATCTGGAGGCGAAGAAGGCGGAGGACCACGATCCGCGACTCGCGTTGGACCTGTACGGCGCCTCGGTGCTGCACGCGTATCAGTACCTCTTCGACGAGCGATTCCGGCAGCTTCGGAACCCGTACGATCCCCATTTCCGAGGGGCATGCGATCTGTACAATGGGGCTTTGGAAGGGGGCTTGCGGATCGCGTGCAAGGACGGCGGGCTGGTTCCCGGCCAGACCTACACGATCTCGACCGCGGCCGGAGACTGGGACATCACGTGCGAGCTGCGAGGCGGACCCTGGCGCAAGGAAGACTTCGACCACTTCGAGTTTGCCTCCGACTACGAGATCAAGGGCCTGAACAACCACTACCTCACGTACGGATTGGGCGTTCCCCTGATTGCGGTCCGCCGCAGTCACGAGGGTGAGCCGCCGGCCGCCAAGTACTATCCGCCCGAGCTGAGCTTCCCGGTCACCGCGTTTCTGCGACCGGTCGGGGGTGAGAATCCCCAAGGTGCCGGCGAGCAAGCTCGGCGACGAGGCGTGCTGGAGCTCTACGACCCGGCCGCCACGCCGGACATTGTCGTCGACCAGGTGCGCGTGCCCCTGGAAAGCGACCTGTCCACGCCGTTGGCGTACTTCCTATCGGGCTCCAAGCTGGACAGCGTGGCCACCCTGGGCTTGCTCCGCCCGGAAGACCTTCTTCGGGCGACCGGCGCGGACCACTCCGATCGGATCACCGGACTGTACATGGTTCAGCCTTACGAACCGGGGAAGATTCCGGTGTTGATGATCCATGGGCTGTGGTCCAGTCCGATGACGTGGATGCAGATGTTCAACGACCTGCGCGCTTCGCCGGAGATCCGCGATCACTACCAGTTCTGGTTCTACCTGTACCCGACCGGCCAGCCATTCTGGCTCAGCGCGGCGCAACTGCGTCGCGACCTGGCCGAAGCCCGGGTCGTGCTCGATCCCCACCATCAGGAGCCCGCTCTGGACCAGATGGTCCTGGTGGGTCATAGCATGGGCGGGCTGGTCGCCCGGCTGCAAACGATCGACAGCCGGGACGATTTTTGGAGACTCGTCAGCGATCAGCCGTTCGACCTGATCAAGGCGAAGCCGAAGGTCCGACGAGAACTGGCGTCGACCTACTTCTTTCACGCCAACCCGTCGGTGCGTCGGGTGGTTACCATCGGCACGCCTCTCCGAGGCAGCCGGTTCTCGAATCTGACGACCCAATGGATCGCCAGCAAGCTGATCCGCCTACCCCGAGCGTTAGTTGTTTCGCAGCAGGCCCTGTTCCGAGACAACAAGGAGCTGATCCGCGACGACGAGCTGTTGAAGATCGAGACGAGCATCGACTCCCTGGCCCCCGACTCGCCGTTCTTCCCCGTGATGCTGGCCAGTCACCGGGCACCTTGGGTGCGGTACCACAACATCATCGGGCTGGTTCCGGAGCGCGGGCTGCTGGGCAAGCTGGCCGCCGGCAGCGACGGGGTGGTCGCGTACGAAAGCGCGGCCATTGACGACGTGGAAAGCGAGCTGATCGTCTCTTCGGACCACATGGTGATCCACGCCCAGCCCCGTGCCGTGCTCGAGGTCAAGCGGATTCTGCTGGAACACCTCGCCGAGTCAGGGGGACTGCTCGCGCGTCGCCCGGCCCACGCCCGTTCCGACGCCCCGTTCCCCGTGCCATGGAACCCGACGATCGGAGGGGAGGTGTCGACGCCGTCCGACACGGTTTGGACGTCGGACCGAACGTCGGAGGACGGGAATCCGGCGACGTTCGGCCCCGGGGTCGACACGGTCGGGGAACCTGGCGACCATCCTGACGGAAGGGTCCTGGAAGCGGCGTCGTGGACGAGTCGTCCGCCGAGCCTGAATTGAGGGCTTGAACGTGCCGGCGCTTGCCGGCCGAGACGGGCTCAGGAGCGTTTGAAACCGCGGCGAGCGATCTGATCGCGGAGCCTGGCAGCCAATTCGTACTGCTCGGTGGCCACCGCGTCGGCGAGTTGCTCCGACAGGGTCCGCCCAACCTCATAGCGATCGCGG
>CAZDHR010000596.1:0-1273 GCA_964505295.1 uncultured Planctomycetaceae bacterium | reverse complement strand
TGAAGCTCGCGAAGCTGCCCGACCATTTCCTGCTCCTCGAACTGGTCGTCGGCTTCGACTCGCACAAACACCTCACGGATCCGCGCCAACCCGCGGTTGATCTCCTCGACGGCCCCTTCGGGCCCAGCTCTGTCGAGCTGCGCAAGCGCCGCGGCCTGGGTGCGATGGAAGAGGACGAATGGGCGGTATTGCTCGTGCGAGAGGATCCACTCTTCGTCGGAGGAGTGGTCGCGGACGAAGTCCATCAGGTCCAGCGTGTGATCCGCGTCGCGAACCGCCCGCTCAAACTCGCGGAGGGCCAGCCAACAGATCCGTCGGTGATAGAACTGGAGGAACTCGCGATCCGCGTCGAAGCACTGCTCCTCGGTCAACTGGAAATGCTCCCCCCAATGGACGGCTTCCTGGATCAGGTGGTCGAGGAGCGTATCGGCGCCGCCGGGCCTCTCGCCATCCGGGCGATGGGTAACCTCCATCTGCAATACGCCCATTTCGATCCGCATTTGGAGCACTTCGCGGCCGTCTCGCGCGCAGACCACGCGCGCGCTGATCACTCCCGCCTGAAAGGGCCAATCGTGAAGCGCATGATCGATGTCTTTGCGGTCGGGCATGGAATCCATCAACTCATCGGCAGGACCACCCACTTCATTATATCCGACATCTCGTATGCGCGGGAAAGGGGAAAGGTGACAGCCACCAAATCTGGCGAAGGTAGAGAAGATGGCGTCTGACAGAATACCTGGATTAGCCAAATTTGGTGGCTGTCACCTTTTCCTCTTCTTTCTTCCCCAGTGGACGGGCTCACTCGTCGCAGGGCTTTCGCCGAAGCTGCTTCTTGCGAGATCGCTTCTGTTTTGTCTGAAGGCGGCGCCGCACCGAAGCCCGGGTCGGCTTGGTCGGTTTGCGCGTCTTCGGCGTCACCGCCGACTCGGCGAGCATCTTGCGGAGCTTCTCCAGGCAGTCGGCCACGTTGCGCCCCGCGTCTCGAAACCGCTGGCTGGTGATCACCAGCTCGCCCTCGGCCGTCACTCGGCGCCGATATTTGGCCAGAAACCGCTGGCGCACCGAGTCGGGAAGACTGCGGCTGGCGAGCACCGGCCACCGCAACGTCGCCTTGGTGCTCACCTTGTTGACGTTCTGTCCTCCCGGCCCGGAACTTCGGGCGAAGGAGAACCGGAACTCCCGGAGCGGGATCTGAAGACGTGAGTTGATGACCAACATCTACTGCCCACCGCCCACCAGTTCGTCGTACGCTTGCTTGGCGTGTTCCAGCAGC
>CAZDHR010000595.1:0-3368 GCA_964505295.1 uncultured Planctomycetaceae bacterium | reverse complement strand
ACATCTCACATAATCACAGACTTCCCGTCTCAGATAATCCGGGCCTTAGCAGCTACACGCCCAAGCACGGGAGCTGGCTCAACATCGCCGAGAATGAGTTGAGCAGCATGACTCGGCAGTGCGTCTCCGGCCGTCGCTTCGACTCGATTACAAAATTACAGACCGAAATCAAGCACTGGTCCGACCACTCGAACAAAAGGCAACGCGGTGTAGATTGGCAATTCAAAATCAAAGACGCACGCAAGAAACTGAAATCCCTCTACCCCAAAATTAAAACTTGACAGAGCACTAGGACAAGGAAGGCCTTACCACAACACCAAAATCTTCCCCGATGCAGCCCGAGGGATCAAGAGCCCCCCACTGCGTCCCAAGGGCAAGTCTGCGCGCACGCTTCCCCTTCGGGCAATAAGAAGCGTTTGACAGTGCCATTCGGCTCCGTGCCCGCGGCTTCGCCTTCTCTTGCGCGTTGTTTGGTATGGCGCGTGCCTGCTGGATCGGCGGAGATCTGGGAAGCTCATTCCGCCCTCTTCCCGTCGCACACCGGCTGTAGTGAACCCGCCCCGGGTCGTCAAGATAGCGCGGCCGCTTGCCAGGGGCCCGTAAGTGCCCGACCGCCGTCCCTTCAAGATGCAAACGCCCGCTTCATCGCGTCGGCCACCTCCCGCATCGCCGCCTTGGCCTTGTCGAACTGGGCCGTGCGGCGGAAGAAGGCGTGGATCATGCCGTCGTAGCGAGTTAGGGTGACGGGTACTCCCGCCTCGCGGAGCCGGGCGGCGTACGCTTCGCCCTCGTCGCGCAAGGGGTCGTACTCCGCCGTGATCACCAATGCCGCCGGCAGACCGCTCAGATCCTCGGCGCGGAGCGGCGAGGCATGGGGGTGCGAACCGTCCTCCTCTTCCTCGAGGTAACACTCCCAAAACCACTCCATCGTCGCCCGTGTGAGCACGTATCCCTCGGCGTTCTCGAGGTAGGAAGGGGTGTTTAGATTGTAGTCGAGAATCGGGTAGATGAGGACCTGGAGCACGGGGCAGAAGCTGCCCCGATCCCGGGCCATCAGGCAGACCGCGGCTGCCAGGTTCCCGCCGGCGCTGTCGCCCCCAAGGGCCACGCGACGCGGATCCGCCCCGAGGCTCTTCGCGTTGTCGAACACCCACGCGGTCGCCGCATAGGCGTCGTCTACCGCGGCCGGAAACTTGTGCTCGGGTGCCAGGCGATAGTCGACCGAAACGACTATCGAGCCCGCCGCGTTGGCCATCTGCCGACACGTGGCGTCGTGCGTGGCCACGCTGCCGACGACCCAGCCGCCGCCGTGGAAATAGACGAAGACCGGAAACGGGCCGGTTCCCTCGGGCACGTAGATGCGAATCGGAATGTCCCCGTTGGGGCCGGGAATCGTGCGGTCGTGCGTTTCGGCTACCGGTTCGGCCGGGCCAAACGACTCGGGGTCGGCCGCCGCCAGCGCCCGGGCCTTCGTCGGAGGAAGCTCGTGCAGTTGCGGCAGCCCGAGCCTCGCTATGTCGTCCAGAAACGCCTGAACCTGCGGGTCGATCGGCATGGCTTGCTCTCCATCTTGCGCTTGGGTGAGGCGTCAATTCTCCCTCGGGATGACGCGGCGGCGCGGGCCTACGGATTGGCTGCGCAGGAAGGACGAGAGTGATGTTATAGGCAGCGAGCGGCGAACGGTCAAACCGCCGAGGCGGTGGGCTCGCGTGCCGCATCGATCAGGCGGAGACGGCCACCAGCAGCGCAGACGCCTTCTCGGCGCGGTCTGCCCGCCCAGGAAAACGGCAGGCGCCCGCCACGTTCTGCTCTCGTCGCGACGCTAGGCGGCGGCCGTG
This sequence comes from uncultured Planctomycetaceae bacterium, assembly GCA_964505295.1. Classification (GTDB taxonomy): domain Bacteria; phylum Planctomycetota; class Planctomycetia; order Pirellulales; family Thermoguttaceae; genus DATKZH01. The sequence goes on along the minus strand of CAZDHR010000595.1, from coordinate 1,530 downwards.
CGGAGGCGGTTCAGGGCGCGTTGGGCTTCCGCTTGCACGGCGGGGTCCTCGTCAGACAAGAGCCTGACCAACTCGGGAATGGCGGCCATGGCCCGGCCACCGTGCAACCGAAGCGCCCCGGCCGCGTTGCGTCGCGCCACCGGGTCCTCGTCTCTCAATCTGGCAATCAGTCTTTGGATCAAGGGATCGGCTTGCTTATGCATGATTGCCCTCTGCAACTCCGTTTCCAACGTCTTCAGCCCATCGAACCCGGCGAAGGCACTGTGCCGCCAAAAGGCCGGTCTCCTGTTTGTATCGACCGGCGTGGGCGGCCAACTTGCCGGTGGCCGCCAAGTCTTCCGAGGCCGGACCAAGATACGGGGGATAGGCGAGATTCGCAAGATGGTGTGGTTTTCGGTCACCCGGGAAGCCGTTTGTTGCGTGTTCCCGGGGCCATCGGTCGGCGTCGGAACGATTTCAGGGGAACCGAACCCCTCTTTCGGACGGAAATCCACCCCTCGGGGATGTCCATGAGTCGCAGGCGTATGGGTAAACATTCGTCCAACCCGTCAGAGCGAACTCCCCTGGTTCCCAAGCTCCAGCTTGGGAACCTCGCGATTCGGGGCGACTAACGGGCAAACGTCAGTTCCCAAGCTGGAGCTTGAGAACCAGGGTGCGGGAACAGACGGGTTCAGCGAATGTTTACGCGTATGGAGCCCGAACGTCTTGCCAGAAAACAGGTTGCGCCCCGCGGCGCCATCCGCCGTTCGGTCATATGCCGTGGCCTGCTTCAGGGGGATTACAAACATGGAAAGGCAAGCCAAAAGATCGTGTCGACAGGTAGCCAACGGGCAAAATCTGTGGTAAAAAGGTTGGCGGTCGGGCGTCGTAGTGTCTCCCAAACGAACGGAGTCGACGCTTGTCGGAGACGCGCCGCCCATCTAGCCGTATCGGCGAGAAATCGAGCCCGATCATCGTTTCGGAGACAGTCATTCGACTCGACGCGTTGTGTCCCTTGGGCCTGGCAGCTTGCCGGTTGAATCGGCGAGTGTGTGCCGGGTCGCAATGGGGTACTCAACCGGCGCACGTCTTGCGGTTCGGATGGAGGCACCAGGGGAGGGGATTGCGCCGAGGCTCGGAACGTGCTCTCGGGGCACTCGCGTAAGAAGATTCGCGGGCAAGGGCAGCCGGTGGTCAACCGGGCCGGGAGGGTCTTTCGCATGGGAAGTAGTCGCTATCCCCGTCACGGTCATCGCCTTGCGCCGGCAACCCTGCGCGAGCTGTTGCAGGACGTGGTTCCGGAGAGGTTCTGCGGTGGCCCGGAGAACGACGAGCTTCTGTTCTGCGACCTGGACGAGACCTCTTGGGAACGTTTCGGAGAGGAAACCTGCCGAGAGTTGGCCGCGGAAGTCATCCAGGCGGTGGGCCGGGCCGCGCGGTTGCCCATGTCGATCGCCGATCGCCACCTGCCCCCGATCCCGCGCGGGATGAGGTTGGCAGACCTGGATCTCGAGGTCCGGACGATCAATTGCCTGGTTGCCGCGGGAATCC
>CAZDHR010000594.1:0-3371 GCA_964505295.1 uncultured Planctomycetaceae bacterium | reverse complement strand
AACCCTATTCCATCGACCGGATCCGCGAGCAACTGCTCCGCACGCAAGGCGAAGAGCCCGCCGAGACCGGGCAGGCCCGGTTGGACGACGTCCGCGAGCACGTCGCCGACGGCGAGCAGCGCGACGACGTTTCGCTCGTCATCTTTCGGCGCGATCCCACCTGACGTGGGGCACTTCGCCCCGGAGCCGTCACCACGCGCTGGGCAACATCGACGGACCACAAGCAAGAACGTGTGCACGCCTCGCCCGCACGGTATAATCGACCACGGCGAGCGGGCCGTTGGCCGTGGCGCACCGGGCGGCAAGTGTCCGGGTGCCCCCGTGAGAATACCAGGCAAGAGACGTCCCCAAGATGGAAGGTGCATGAAGATGTCCGGATCCCGTGCGATTGCGGCAATTGCGGTGGTCGTGTTTCTCTCGTGTTGCATTGCCCGTCTGTCGCCGGCTGCTCGAGCGGGGCAGCCCGGCGCCCGATCCCAAGACCTGATCGTCTTTCTCGGAACCTACACCCACGGAGACAGCCGCGGGATCTATCGGTGCCGCCTGGACCTCGGCACGGGGCGGCTCGAATCCCTCGATCTGGCCGCCGAGACCGTCAATCCGTCGTTCCTGGCCCTTCACCCAAGCGGCCGTTTCCTCTACGCCGTGGGCGAGATAGCCAACTTCGAGGGTGGGAAGACCGGGGCGGTCAGCGCGTTTCAAGTCGAGCCGAAGACGGGGGAGCTCGCCCCGCTGAACCAACAGCCCTCCCGGGGTAAGGGGCCCTGCCACCTGACGGTCGACCGCACGGGCCGGAACGTCCTGGTGGCCAACTACGGCAGCGGCAGCGTCGCCTGCCTGCCGATTCGGGACGACGGTCGGCTGGGCGAGGCGACGTCTTTCGTGCAGCACGAGGGGTCGAGCGTCAACCCCCGACGACAGCAGGGCCCGCACGCCCACGTCGTCGAAGTCGACGCCGCCAACCGATTCGCCTTCGTTGCCGATCTCGGCTTGGACAAGATCCTCGTCTACCGTTTTGACGCCGATCGCGGGCAACTGGCGCCCAACGACCCGCCCTGGGCCGCCGTCGCCCCCGGCGCGGGGCCGCGCCACCTCGCTTTCCACCCGAGTAGCCGCTTCGCCTACGTGATCAACGAGCTCGACTCGACCGTGACCGCCTTCGGCTACGACGCCCGGCGCGGCGCCCTGGAGCCGCTCGAAACCGTCCCCACGCTCCCCAAAGCGTTCACCGGCAAGAGCACGACGGCCGAGATCGTGGTGCATCCCTCCGGCCGGTTCCTCTACGGCTCGAACCGCGGTCACGACAGCCTCGTGATCTTCGCCGTCGACGCCCGCACGGGGAAGCTACGCTACATCGGCCATGAGCCGACCCAGGGCAAAGCGCCGCGCAACTTCGCTATCGACCCGACCGGCCGCTACCTGCTTGCGGCCAACCAGAACACCGACAACGTCGTCGTCTTCCGCATCGACGCGAACACGGGCAAACTCCACGCCACGGGCCATTCTCTCGAAGTCCCGGTGCCCGTGTGCGTTGTGATGATGCCGCCGGGTTAGCCGCGGAGGTGCTGCCGGAAGAAGCGGAGCCAGTTGCCGTGGAAGACGGCGTCGATCTGGGGATCGGCGTAGCCTCGGGCGGCAAGCAGGTCGGCCAGCTTCCGGAGATCGGCGATCGTGTCGAGCCCGACGGGCGTCTGCTCGGTGCCGTAGCCGCCGTCCAGGTCGCTGCCGATGCCCACGTGGTCGCCGTCGCCGGCGAGTTGGCAGACGTGGTCGACGTGATCCGCAACCGCGCTGAGGCCCACGACCTCGCGCGAGGTCTGCCCGATCTTCCATCCGGGGTAAAGCATCCACGCGTCGAGGGCAACGCCGATCACTGCGTCGCGATTCACCAGGCGCCGGACCTGCTCGTCGGAGAACTGGCGGTCGCCGGGCACCAGGGCGCGGCAGTTGTTGTGGCTGGCCATGACCGGCCCGTCGAAGGACTCCAATGCCTGGGAGAAGCCCGGCTCGGCCAGGTGCGTCACGTCGAGAATCATCCCCAGCCGCTCGAACTCGCGGAGCAATCGCACCCCCTCGTCCGTCAGCGGCCCGGACTCGCCCGTGCCGACGGCGTACCGGCTCTTGCCGTAATGGGCCAGGCTGACGGAGCGGAGCCCGTCGCCGAACCATGCCTCGGCCTGGTCCGGCTCGACGATCGGGTCGGCCCCCTCCATGGCCAGGATGATGCCGATCGGCAGGTTGGCGTGCTCGGGCCGCTGCCACTCCTTCCAGTGCGCGTCCAGCTCGCCGGCCGTGCGGAGCATCCGCACCTCGCCCTGCCGTTCCAAGAGCCGGTAGTACGCAAGCTGCCCCTGGGCCACCGCGTAGGCGATCGGGTGGTTGGGGTAATCGATGCTCGTGCGTCCGGGCTCCTCGGGAAAGCACAACTCCGGCTTGACCCGGGCGACCACGGTCGCCAGGCAGACGGCCACGCCCGCCCGACGCATCTGGACGAGGCTGGTCGTGGCCCGTCGCCGGCCCGGGCGGGTCATGCCCGCCTCTTGGGCGTTGATCTCCGCCACGCTCTGCGTGAGGTCGCGTCCCCAGCCCAACGCGTTCAAGGCCAAGTCCAAGTGGGAGTCGATGATCAGCTTCGTCATGGCTCGATGGGGAAATGGTCGATCTGGATCTTGCGCACCGCCCAGGCGTGGCGGAGGTATAGCTCTTCCCAGCGGTGTCCTTCTTCCTCGGTGTATTCGTAGAAACCGCGCCCGTTGGTGATGCCTCGGGCGTCGCTTTTCACCAGCTCTTTCATCCGCTCGGTCAGCTCGGTGGCGTTGCTCAGGCTGGGGAGCACGCCTTCGATCCCCCGGGCGTAGAGGGCCGGGCCGCCGCTGATGTCGATCCAGCGGAACGGCCCGCAGATCGTGGCCCAAAGCCCCAGGGCGTTGCGGCAGGAGCGGTCGATCGTCTCCACGTCGCCCACGCCCAGCTCGAGCAGGTTCAGCGCCTCGCGATAGAGCGCGTAGCCGAGCCGGTTGACGATGAACGCCGGCACGTCCTTCCGGACCAGCGACGGCTCCTTGCCGATCCTTTTCGCCAGGGCAGCGACGGCCTCGAACGCCGCGTCCGAGGTCTGCTCGCCTCGGATCAACTCCATGAACCGCGTGGCGTGGGCCGGCTCGGCCCAGTGCATGCCCAGGAACCGCTCCGGATGCTTGCGCCCCTCCTGGAGCTTCGTCACCGGCAGGGCCGACGTGTTGCTGGCGATCGGCACCTCGGGCCGCACCACCACCTCCAGCTCGTCGAACACCCGCTGCTTGGCCGCCATGTCCTCCACGACGCTTTCGACCACGAAGTCGCACGCCGAAAAAGGGGTCAGGTCCAATTTG
>CAZDHR010000593.1:0-3376 GCA_964505295.1 uncultured Planctomycetaceae bacterium | reverse complement strand
GCTGGAGCTTGGGAACCAGGGGAGTTCGCTCTGACGGGTTGGACGAATGTTTACTACGGCATTTTGAGTTACGTCGAGATTTTGATAGCATCCCCGGCAGGATTCGAACCTGCAACTTCCGGCTCCGGAGGCCGACGCTCTATCCAATTGAGCTACGGGGACGTGTTTACGGATTGTATCAGATCCCAGGGGGACGGAGAAGCAGGGCTCCCCCGGCCCAGCGGTTAGATTGAATACCTTTGGGGGGGTACGAATCCGCTCGTGGGGGCCGCGTGTGGGGTACGGGAAGTCGTCTGGTCTGCCACGGCCGCGTGTTGTTGCAGCTTTAGGGCGACTGCCCATGTCGTGTCTTGGTCGTCACCCGAGGGGCTGTCTGTGGATGATTCGACCGCATGAGGCGTTCGGTTTTCCGGGGCTGGCGGCCGTTGCCAATCGTGTTGGAGTGAGGCGGTTATTCGTCGTCTTGGAGCGAGGCCTCGATCTGGCGGGCTCGCTCTTCGAGTTGGCGCAAGAGGGCGTGGTCGTTGGCCGCCTTGGCGCCGTGCTCGGCGACGCGGACGAGCTGGGCGGCGGCCGGGTAGTGCTTGGCGGCGACGGCGGCGTCGAGGAGTTGGAAGGATTGCCGTGCCAAGGCCGTTCGGTAGGGGGTTGCGTTCTTGGAGCGCCACGCGCCCGTGAAGGCCGCGGCCTTCATGCCGAGCGCGTCGATTTGGTAGCGCCGGTCCATCTCGTCGATGTACCGACAGAACGGGTCGGGATCGCCGGCGTCGACCGCCAGGTCCCGGGCGATGCGACACAACACGTAGTGTGCCGCCGGGTCGTTGTCGGTCTGGCAGGCGATGTCGAACAGCTTCTCCGCCAGGGCCTTCTTCTGGCGGCCGGTGCGGGCGTTCTCGATATCGGCCTGGAAAAGCTCTTGGATGAGCCGTTCGGCTCGGGCCAAGGCGTCGTCGTCGGGCACCGATCTTCTCGGAGCCGGCGGCGCCGGCGACACAGCCGGCTCGCCGGGAAGCGATGCATCGTTCGCCCCGCCGGGAAGTAGTTCGGGTGAACGTACCGGATCACCAGCCCGGGCGACCCGCACGGGAAGGGCCAGGGCCAACTCGAGCAGCAGGTCCTTGCCGTCGGTCCCGGCCCGGTCCCAATGGGTCCGAGCCTCGTGGCGGTGGCCGTCGACGTCGACGGCCAGGAAGGAGCCGACGTGCAGGTCCGTGGCAGGCTGGCCTTCCGGCAAGACCTGTTGGGCCAGCGCGACGGCCAGTTCTTGGGGCAGCTCGGCGATTCGGTACGTCGAGTTCCGCCCAGCCGCCCGAACGGTCAGTTGCTTGCGACGGGCCTCGACGACGGTCGCCATCGAGCCGCCCACGCGGAGCTTCCGGCCCTTTTCGAGTTGGCCGAGCGCCTTGTGCACGGCGTCCCAGAACGCCTCGAGCGACTCGCACAGCTTGCGGACCCGCTCGACTTCGGTCCGCTCGGTCGGCGTGCGGGCTGCCTCGACCGCCGCCTCTACGTGCTCGCGAGCCGCGGCCAGATCGCGCGACCACATGGCGCGCCGAGCGGCGGCCAGCCTGCCGGTGACCGTGCGGACGTCGATGGCCGTGTCGTCGGCCGTGCTCATCAAGTCGGCCATGGTCTCCGGGCCGCGGGGGCGCCAGGACGTCCGGGGCTCGGAGGACGGGTTCCGCCTGCCGCGGTCACCGGCGGGGCGGTTCCGGGCGCTGCGCGACTGGGTGTTACCGGATGGGGAGGAAGAGCCCCTTTTGGGAGGCCGCCGAGAGGCCCGCTTCCGGGGTGGATCGTCGGCCGCTTTCGTCGTGTCGGCGACTTGCCCATCTTGGTCATGGTTCGACGACTCCGTGCGTCGGGAATCGTCGGTCGGAGACGACCAGAGCGCGAGCCCGAGCACCAAGGCCAACGCGGCCGCCGTGCCCAACGTGATCAGCGAGGTCGGCGACAGGCTGGTCCGCCAGCCCTTTCGGTCCCGCGGGGGGGCATGCGCGATGATGTTCACCGGCGACGTGCGTGTTGGTTGACGAGGGGGCGCGGCGGGCTGGGGGACTCGGGCCGACTCGCGTTGCGCGAGCAGGTTGTCGTACTGGGCCTTGAGATCCGGGCTGAGCAGCGTGTCTCGGGCGGCCGCCAGATGCTCGAGGACCCGCTCCGCGGCCTCGGGATGCGAGCCGTCGTGGCAGGCGTGGACGTGCTCGATCCGCGCCCGCGCGGCCTGGGCGATCGTTGGGCCGTCGGTCTCGAACAACCGCAGGCCCAAGATCCGATAGTGGTCGGGCGGTTGCTCGGCCGGCGGGATCGCCAACCACTGCCAGTAGGGGTCAAACGGGTTGTGCATCACGAGTGCGTGCTCAAGCTGCTGCTCTCGGCGAGGATCGGCCGACGTTCGGCCTCCAGTTCCACCCAGTATACCTCGACGGGAAGCCCGAATCTCGTCGCGCGAAAACCCCTGCGGAGCAGCCAAGCAACGACCGGGGGAAGCGGCGTGTCGGCAAGACGGCGAACGTCAGCCGCCGATCATGCTTCGCATGCTGACGTATCCCAGCACCAAGGTCAACGTCAATCCGGCAATGAGTTGCCGAGAGGAGCGCCACCGGAGCATGGCAAACATGCCCACGACGAAGACCAGCGTTGCGCCCGGATCGCCCCAGGAGACCAGGGGATAGGCCCAGAGGCAATCGGAAAACGGCCACAGGAGCCGGAGTCCCCAATCGGAGAGTTTCGGGTGTCCGGAGAACACGACGTCTGCCGCCAGGTGGCTCAACGAGGCCACGAGGCCCACGGTCACCCAGACTGACAGCTCGCCCGCGCGGAACACGCTGCGTTTGGGTGAGGGTTGTTGCGAGGCCAGCGCGCGAAGGTGGCGCCCGACGTGCTCCTTCACGCGCAGGGCCAGACTGTACCGGTAGTCCAGCGCGGCCACCAGGGCGCCCAGCGAGAGGCAAACCAGCAGATTGTGTCCCACGGTTCGGTGGACGCGGTCGAACACGGCGACGCCGAAGAGGATCGCCAGCCCGTCCCAATCGGGCAGCACGGCGACGAACCCGGCCACGGCAACGATCGGCCACCCCCACCGGCGGTCGAGCCCCGCGGCCAGCGCTCCGTCGACGCCCAGCATGGCATGCTCGAAGGTGGTCATCGGCCGTCTTGCGAGAATTCGGGCCTTGCTCGGGTGTTGGGTTCCTCGCGCGCCGGTCACTCCCCCGGCAGCGAAACCGGGCTTTGCCACTGGGCGGTCATCTTTTCCAGCTCCTTACGGACCCCCTCCGGGCGGAGCCAGCCGAGTCCGCGGTTCTGGAGGTCTTCCAGGAGGCGGGCGAAGTCGTCGTCGTTCCACTGGGGCTTGTCGGAGCGGGTGAGGTGGTCT
>CAZDHR010000592.1:0-3379 GCA_964505295.1 uncultured Planctomycetaceae bacterium | reverse complement strand
CATTACTCCACCGTTCCACCAGAGAACCGGTAACTTGTTGATCGCCCGCCCCTAAGGAGGCGCGACGGGTCGCGCTACCGGACCTTGCGGACCGACTTGATGAGAACGGTCTGGACCGGGATTCGCTCGAAGTCGGGCGGCTCATCGCGGACCTCGACGTCGGCGATCTGGTCGACCACGGCCATGCTCTCCGCGGCCACGCGGCCGAACACGCAGTAGCCGTAGTCTTCGGCGTTGAGGCTCTCTTGGGCACCGGGCTGGTGATCGTAGTTCGGGTTGTCCTTCACGTTGATGAAGAACTGGCACGTGGCGCTGTTGATCACGTTGGGCTCCCGAGCCATGGCGATGGTGCCACGCAAGTTTTTGAGCCCGTTGTTCGCCTCGTTGGGAATCGGCGTGCCGGCCGGCTTCTCCGCCCGGTCCTCGGTGAACGATCCGCCCAGAATGACCGCCCCTTTCCATACCTGGTGGAAGATCGTTCCGTCGTAGAACCCGCTCTCCACGTACTTCAGAAACTCGCTGACCGTGACGGGGGCCTTTTCCTTGTCCAGCTCGATCGTGATGGGGCCCAGCGAGGTCTCAATCACGACGGTGGGCGGGAGCGTCACCGGGCTTGGAGCCGAAAGTCCCGAACCGAGCGAGCTTGCGGCGAGGGCCCCCGGTGAGGCCTCACCCGCGCCGGCGGTCTCGCTGCCGCCGGATTCGCCGCCCGCGGCATTGGCCTTCGCGTCGCCGTCGCCGCCGGAGCTGCACCCGGCCAAGCTGAGCAATCCCCCCACAATCGAGCACGCGACGAGTGACTTCCATGTGCGTGGCATGCCTATGCCTCCCTATCCTGGTTGCTTGCTGTCGACGGGGCCGATGTGTGATGCGGGCAAGTCCCCACACCGGCGCAAACGCCCAAAGCCGCCGCCTGTCCAAGGCGCACGCGCAGCAGCGTCGCCCAGAAGGCGTTATCATCGACAGATTGGCCTTCCGGTGCAACCTCGGTTGGGCCCCATTTGGCGAAAAAGCTCGTGAAATTGGGAGGGCTGGAGAAATTCCCGATTGTGCCGTTTGTGGTACAATGCCGTACATGGAGAGGGGCAGCTACGGGGGGCAGATCGGGGGCATGCCAGGAGAATCCGGCGGAACCGATGAACAGCACGTGGTACAACGTTGCCGTAGTCCTGCTGTGGCTGGCCAGCATGAGCTGGCTCGTCTCGCAGAAGGTCCTGCCGGCCGTCTTGGTGGGCGAGCCGCCCAGCTATCGGACGATCGTCAAGGCCAACCAGGAAGAGCCGCTTGTCGGGTGGTCCATGGCGTTGAACGACCGCCAAGTCGGCTGGGCGCTGAACACCACCTCGCCACTGCCCCGAAACATGACCGAGGTCCGCAGCCTGGTGCACTTCGACGACCTGCCCTTGGAAGAGATGACCCCGAACTGGCTCCGGTCCCTCCTCGTGCCGGAGAGCGGATGGCCGGTCCGTCTGCAACTGGAAGCGAAGAGCAAGCTCGTCTTCGACCCTCTGGAAAGGCTCTCCGAGTTCGTTTCCGCCGTGGGGTTCCAGGGCATGGACGACGTGATCAAGGTGGGGGGGACGCTCGACGGGTCGGACCTGACGCTCTCGGTCCGCTCCGGCGACTTCACGTACGAGACGGATCTCAAGGTGCCGCAAGAGGCCCTGTTGAGCGATGGCCTCTCACCCCAGGCCAATCTGCCCGGTCTCCGCGAGGGTCAAGACTGGAACGTGCGGGTCTACAGTCCGCTGCGCCCTCCCAACAACCCGGTTGAGATTCTCCACGCGACGGTCGAGGAGTCGAAGACGATCCTTTGGAACGGGCGGTTGGTCGACACCTGGGTGGTGGTGTATCGAGGCGATCCGGGCGCGGGCACGGCGAGGGCCCGTACCCCACGCGGCAAGCTTTGGGTGCGAGAGGATGGGACCGTGCTCAAGCAGGAGGCGATGCTGTTCGGTTCGACGATGACGTTCGACCGGCTCTCGGGCGAGGACGCCGCCGCTTTGGCCGAATCGGTCGGCGATTGGGAGTGAGCGCGACGAGTCGATCGGCGGGGCCAAGCACCGACACTTCAATGAGGGTCGTTGTTCGCTCCGCGAACAAGCGTCTTTTCGCGGAGCGAAAAGCGATTATTACGACAGTAGATGATGCGCCGATCCTAAGTGAGCCTGGCGGGGTGGGCAGTGGCTAGCACCAAACAGTTCGCGAAGTGTTCCGCGTTAACCTTGGCTTGTCACACTAACCCGAAGCGCAAGCGAGGGAAGAGGCGACTTTCCTCGCTTGCGCTTCGGGTTAGTGTGTCGTCTCAAACTCCACGCCAATCAGCCGAAAAACCGTTTGGTGCTAGTGGCAGGTGCCAATCGCTGGCTGGTTCCTCCTTTCCAGTCGGTACTCGAAGCCATGATGGACGTGACAACGATGGTTGCACAGCATGATTCGGTTCGATAACGTCACTCGGAAGTACGGCAAGAAGGTAGCGGTTGCGGGACTGGAACTGACGATCCCGGCGGGGGAGCTGTTCGCCTTTCTAGGGCCGAATGGGGCGGGGAAGACAACCAGCGTCAAGCTGCTGGTGGGGCTTCTACGCCCGAATTCGGGAACGGTCGCCGTCTGCGGGCACGACACGGTCGCCGAGACCCGCCTGGCCACGCAGTTCCTCGGCTACGTCCCCGACCGAGCGTTCCTTTACGACAAGCTCTCCGGGCGCGAGCATCTGGAGTTCGTGGGCGAGATGCGGGGGCTGGACCGGAAGCGGACGACGGCCGCGGTCGCCCGGGTCAGTGAGCAGTTCGGGCTCTCCGAGTTCCTCGACGACTTGACGGAAACCTATTCACACGGGATGAAGCAGCGACTCGTTTTCGCCTCGGCCCTGTTGCACGACCCTCCCGTGCTGGTCGTCGACGAGCCGATGGTCGGCCTCGATCCGAGGAGCTCGAGGTTGGTCAAGGATCTGTTGCGGGCGAGGGCGGCGGCGGGGAAGACGGTGTTCATGTCGACCCACACGCTGGCCGTGGCCGAAGAGATCGCCGATCGGATTGGGGTCATCGACCGGGGCCGCTTGATATTCCTGGGCACCCAAGACCGGCTTGGGCAGGAGCTGTCGGCCGGGAAACGCTCTCTGGAACAGCTCTTCCTGCAACTGATCGCGGAAAGCGAGGGCTGCCACGGGGAAGCCGCGGCGTCGGAAGACGAGGAGCGGGAAACCGTCATCTCCGAGAGTCGCCCCTCCGGAACGGCCGTCTCCGAGAGACGCGTGTCGGAGAGTTCCGTGCCGGAACGAGACCCCGCGGATTGAGTTGCCCGGGAGCGGGCAACTCGGAATCGAGTATCTGCTCAGCCATCTGAAGTAGATGTAAGAAGAGGGAAAATGGAAAGCGAG
>CAZDHR010000591.1:0-3416 GCA_964505295.1 uncultured Planctomycetaceae bacterium | reverse complement strand
TTCCGGGAAACGCGTGCCGATTCCGTCGTTCGCGCCGCTAGTGCGCGACTTGATTTGCGTGAGGTCAGCGAGACATGAGAGCCGAAGAACGCCACAAGATGCACCAGAACGAGCTATCGCAATGGCTCGCCAAATGGCTCCCGCAGGTCAAGTCCCATTCGCACGGCATGCTCCTCGTAGTGCTTCTGGTCCTGCTGGGTATCTTGGCGTCCATCTGGTGGAAGCAACAATCGGCCGACCAGACGTCACTGGCATGGGACGGCTTCTACCTGGCGCTCTCCAGCGGCGACGCCGCCAAGTTGGAGGCGGTTGCGGCCACGAATCCCGGGAGCGACGTCGCCCTTTGGGCCAGGGTGATGGCCGGCGACGTGCACCTGGGAAACGGATGTCAGCGGCTCTTCACCAACAAGACGTCGGCGGCCGACGCGCTGCGCAAGGCCGTGGATCGCTATGTGGCGGTGCTCAACGTCGCGCCCGGTTGGGGGGATGCCTGGGGCCTGATCCTCCGCAAGTTCGCCGCCATGCCCCGGCTCGCCAAATGGCCGACCGCGGCGGTCCTTCTGCTGCTTCTCTTGGGTGTCTGCTCGCTCCCCTTCTCGCTTGGCGCCCACCTGGCACGGAAACGCGGCATGCCCGGCTCCGGCTGGAAGATCGGTCTGATTCCGTTCGCCCTGATCGTCCTGGTGATCATCGCGGCCTGTTTGGGACTGCCGCAGATCCTCCATGCCGTGGGCATCGACACGACTCCCCCCCATTTGGCAGTGCTTCACGAGCGTGCCACCTTTGGCTTGGCACGTGCGTACGAAGCCTTGGCCGGTACCCGGCAGTCGCAGGGCGAGCTGGACAAGGCGATGGAGTCGTACGAGGCGGTCGTGGCCAAGTGGCCGAACGGTGCGTACGGCGAGTTGGCCGCCCGACGTTTGGAGGAGCTCCAGCAAGAGGAAACCAAGTCGCTGTACGACAAGTTCGCCCAGTTCGAGCCCAAGCCCGCCTCGCCCGACGTACCCGGCCTGCCCGGCGGACGACCGCCCTTCAGTCTCGACAGCCTGCCGGAAGAGGGGAGCCTTCCCGAATTGCCCGACCTCCAGATGCCCAACGGGGTGGAGGAGCCGACGGCGACGAGCGAAGACGACTTGCCACCGGCCGACGATGGGATGAGCAGCCCGGCAGACTCGGACGCACCGGGCCCGGAAGAGCCGTCAGGCCCCGAGACGCCGCCGGCCCAGGGTCCGGCCGAGCCGGAAGAAGCTCCCACCCAGGATCAGACCGAGCCGGAACCGACGCCTGCCGAGTCGGCCCCTGCGCAGGAGTCGTCCGATCAACAGCCGGCCGCCGGCGAAAAACCGGCGGCTGCCGGTCCGGCCGACCCCTCGGGCGCCAAGTAGCCCCGCAGCGTCGCTTCTGGTGGTTCGATGGGCCCCGGTGGGCTCGCAACGGCCCGTGAAAGTCCCTTGAACCATGTCCTCACCCGACAAGCTCTCTTCCGAGCCGGTCGAGCTGGTGGTCTCATCCTCCGAGGCGGGATGGAGGCTCGACCTCTTCCTGGTCCATCACTTCCCCGACTATAGCCGCGTGCATCTTCGCCGCATGATCAACGCCGGGGGCGTGCGGATCGACGACGAGACCGGCGGGAAGCCCAGCTACCGCTTGAAGTCTGGACAGCGGGTCCGGGTCGTCCTGCCGGAGATCCCGCGGGAAGCCCCGCGCCCGGAGAACATCCCCCTCGACGTTCTCTACGAGGACGATTGGCTGGCCGTCGTGAACAAGCCGCCCGGCATGGTCGTCCATCCGGCGCGAGGGCACTGGTCGGGCACGCTGGCCAGCGCGCTTCAGTATCATTTTGGCGGAAAGCTGAGCACGGCGGGCGGTCCCACGCGCCCGGGCATCGTCCACCGCCTCGATCGCGACACGAGCGGCGTGATCCTCGTGGCCAAGCACGACCTGGCGCACGCCAAGCTCGCCGCCCAGTTCCGCGATCGGACGGTCGCCAAAGAGTATTTCGCCCTGGTTTCCGGCTCGCCCGAGCGGGATCGCGACGTGATCGACCGCCCGATCGGCATGCACCCCACGCACCGGGAGAAGATGGCCATCCGCCGTGACGACTCGGCCAGCCGCCCGGCGGAGACGTTCTACGAAGTGCTCGAGCGGTTCGACGGGTTCGCCGCCGTTCGCGCCTCGCCGAAGACGGGCCGCACGCACCAGATCCGCGTCCACCTGAACCACATCGGCTGCCCGGTCCTCTGCGACCGCCAGTACGGCGGGCGCTCGCGCATCACCCGGGGCGAAATCCGCCGCGACCCCGACGACGCGCTCGTCCTGCTCGACCGCCAGGCCCTGCACGCGTGGCGGATCGAGTTCGCTCATCCCGACACGAGCGAGCCGATCCGAATCGAAGCCCCGCTCCCCGACGACATGGCGGCCGTGCTGGCGGAGCTGCGCGCGTACCGAGCCGAATGACGGCAAGCGACGGGAGCCGGCTATCTCGCCAATATCGAACTGTGCCCTTGTGGCGCCCGATGCTGGGCCCCCTACACGTTCCCAACTCAGGAGGTCAGAAGCTCAGCCAGGCGCCTGCGGAGTCGCTGGAGTCGATCGCCCTCAATGCGGCCGATCACGCCCACGAGTTCTCTGGGGTCGGCAGCGTATAGGTAGCTGAGCCGAATGCCCGAGGCGCGGTGGAGCCCAGAGCCGCCGAAATCACCGTCCTCTGGTCCGATGAACTCATCCCAGTCGGGCTGTAAGCGGTCCAGTTGGGTGCTGATGCCGCAGATGAGCACGCTGATATGGGCCGGGGAGTAGGGCAAGCACTAAGGCGGGCCGCAGCTTAGGGGCGCCGCCGCCCGACTCCGGGAGCCGAATGAGGACCACGTCGCCCGCTCTCATGAGCCCAATTCCGGTTTGACTTCCTCAACACGATAATCCGGCTCATTGGGGCCGTAGGCCCTCGCGAGTTGACGTTGGCCGAATTGCCGCCATGCCTGACGCTCTTCTTGCCAGGTCAGAAACCGCGCGAAATCCAGCAGTTCGTTCACCCGGTCCTCCGGTAATCCGTCGAGAATCTGTTTGAGGGCTTCTCTGGTACTCATGATAGTCCCCGCCCAGCGCATTGGGCCTCCGGTCTCTGATTCTCTTTACTGTGTTTGACAATTATACGGCATGGACCCTGATCCGCAAAACCCGTGAAGAAGTGTGCAAAGAACCGGCCCGGCACAGGGCGAACCTGGCCGGGCCGGCTATTGATCTGGTAGCGATCTTCCCTCGCAAGGCTATTGAGAGGGAAGGTGTGTGAATCTTGCCGCCAGTACAAGGACCGGCCCCATGTTGTTCAACCCGGATGTCGCCACCCGAGTTGTTCTAAGCAATCCTTAGAAAGGAGGTGATCCAGCCGCAGGTTCCCCTACGGCTACCTTGTTACG
>CAZDHR010000590.1:0-3432 GCA_964505295.1 uncultured Planctomycetaceae bacterium | reverse complement strand
ATTTGTGCGAAGCACCCTCCGGGCCGTTCCGGCAAATTGGACCTGTCCCCTTTTTTCATGGCGAAATCGGGTGACATCGTGTAGAACAGCCCGTGCATGTCCAGCATCAAGCGCCCGGGGGCCGTTTCCCGGATCCGCGGCCACTCGGTGCACCAGGCGTGGTCGTACGATTGGCTGCCCTTGGGGAGGCGATAGGTCGACCACTCGCCGTCGGCCAACACGGCGAGCAACACCGAGGCGCGGTCCCAGCCGACGGCGTAGAGCGGGGCGTCGTCGGTGGGGGCCCCGTAGATGCCGCCGGCCGTGGTCACGTCGCAGAAGGCGGTCCGGTGGATGACGTTCCAGCGGTTGCCGTCCCACTCGGCCAGTCGCCCGCCGCCGCTGCCCCGGCGCTGGTCGCCGTCGTGGTAGGTGTTGTTGGCCACCACGACCCTTCCCTGGGCCGTGTATCCTCCCTTGAAATGGGCCGTGCCTTGGATGCCCAGCTCTTCCTTGCTGAGGTCGAACAGCCGGCGCGCATCGAGCGTGCGCACGTCGACCTCGTAGAAGCCGCCCTCCATGGCCTGGACGTAGACCTTGCGGGCCGGGTCGGTCAGGTGGCGCATCACGGCGGTGACCCGCTCGGTGGTCAGGCCGTCGATCACGCGTACGTTGCCCTTGGCGTCGATCGCGTAGGGGCCGATGATCAGTTGGCTCGACTCGCGGTGGATCATGCGACCGGCGTGTGTGCCGACGACGCTTTCCGGGCGCTTACGGATTTCCAGGTCGGGCGTGATCTCGTAGAGGCCGACGCCGCCGCCACTCTTGTGCGAAACGTAGCTGACGTACCAGAGCCGATCGGCCCAGGGCACCACGGCCCCGATGCCGCATTCGGAGTACGAATCGGCCACGGCGGCCAGGTGCGGATAGACGCCGCTGAACCGGGGCCGTTCGGAAGGGAAGGCAGCCGCTTGGGCGCCCGCTGGAGTCTGCTTTCTCGCCGGCTCCGCCCCCAGGGCGCAAGCGGTGAGCAGGGTGAGGGCGCAGCCAAGCCGAAGTGCCGGAGTCGCGGTGCTCATGACGGCCTTTCTCGCAGGACAACGGGCGTGGGGTCGGTTCGCGTGCAGCGATCATAATGACCAGCCGACGTGCCGGGAACAACCCCCCGGCCCGGTCATTGGGGGGAGACCGCCCGCCTTTCGTTTGCATCTCCCGTCCCGGCCGATATCCTGGTAGCAGAGCCGCTCGGCGGCGTGACCGGGCGCGCAACCGTTCCCGACGTTCGATGAAAGTAGCAGCCGCAGTCTTCAGGGAGATCTCGACCATGTCCATCGATGCGTTCCCCCTTGTTCTGAGACGAGCGTCGGGCTGCCGGGTGGCGATCATTGCCCTCGCCGTCGTGCTCCTGGTCGCCGGCCTTCCGGCCCACGGCCAAGACAAGCTCGAAATTACCAGCGATCGATCGGTGGTGAAAGTGACCGCAGGCGAACGACCGGTGCTCGAGTACCAGTACGTCCCGCGGCCGAGGAAGCCGTACGTGAAGACGTGGTGTTCGCCGGGTGGGGTGAACGTGCTTCGCGACGCCCCGGCCGACCACCTGCACCATCACAGCCTGATGTTCGCCGTGGCGGTGGACGGCGTCGACTTCTGGTCGGAGCACGAGAAGTGCGGGCACGAGAACCACGCCCGGCTTGCGGACACCTCTTCTTTCGTGCGCGACGGGGTCGCGTGGTGCACGCTGACGCACCAGATCGACTGGGTCGGGCCGGACGCGGAAACGTTGCTCGCGAAGGAGCGGCGCACCATCGACGTCTGCCGCACGGGCGACCCGGTCGCCTCGCTTCTCGTCTGGAGCACGTCGCTTGCCGCGCCGCCGGGCAAAGAGTCGGTCACGCTGACCGGCTCGACCTATTTCGGGCTGGGGATGCGGTTCGTGCAATCGATGGACACGGGCGGGCGCTTCGTCAACGCCGACGGCAAGACGGGCGTGGAGGGCACCAACGCCGTCCGCTCCCGCTGGTGCGCCTACTCGGCCGCCGCCGACGGAAAGCCCGTTACGGTCGCCATGTTCGATTGCCCCAAGAACCCGCGCCACCCGGCCACGTGGTTCACGATGGATTCCCATTTCGCCTACCTGGCGGCAACCGTGGCCCTCGATCGCCAGCCGCTGGTGGTCAAGGCGGCCGAGCCGCTCGAGCTGCAGTACGCCGTGGCGTTGTGGGACGGGCAGGTCGGGCCGGACGAGATCGAGAAGCTCTACGAGCAGTTGCTCCGCTGGGCGGAAGAAGCGGACAAGCCGTAAGGAGCGGACGAAGACAACTGCCGGCTCGGTCGAGCCGGCCCCGGCAATCGAACGAAAGAGGTGCGCTCATGTCCCGCGGGCTCGTGCTTGCGGCCGGTGGGTGACGTGTGAGCTGGCCGGGAAGTCGCGCGGGTATGGCCGGGCCGAGTGGCAGCAGCTCGGCGTGCTTCGGACGGCGCGCGGGGCCAAGCTGCGTCTTCGCGCGGCAAAGGACGCCGACGGCGTCTCCTGCTGCGACCTCTTGCGCCTCGCCCCCCTATCGGAAGCCGATTTGACGCGGCGCGATCAGGGCCGGTACGAGACCTACACCGTCCAGTGGGAAGACCCGACCGGCGAGCGCCCGTGGCTCGAAAGCGTGCGTATCGTGTCCACCGAAGAGGACGACGTCCGGGTCGAGGTCCCGCGGCCCAAGCCGGGGATGCCGGGCGGGGCGAGCGTCCACGTGGCCCGGAAGATCCTGCCGCTGCTCGGATCGGACGGGGCCACTGGGCTTTCCCTGGAGGCGAGCGGGTCGTTTCGCGTCGAGCTGGGCGACGACTACGGCTTCACGCTCTCCGCGGCCCAACTGCGCCGCGAGCCGTTCGTGTGGCTTGGGGACCTGGGGGTCTTCGCCTGTGCCGACGGCGACTTCGCGTCGAAGCAGGCGGAGATCGCCGCGCGTGCCGCCCAGGTGGAAGCCGCACGCAAGAAGCCGTTCCGCTCGACGAGCGAGCAGTACTTCGAGCTGACCCGAGTTCTTCGAGACCCTCGACGTCCCGGAGCAGATCTCCGATCCGACCAAGCGAAACGGCCTGGGCAGCACGCAGGTCACCAGCCGCGGGCTGATCCCCGTCGAGACGACGCCCACACCGCCCGCCGGCGTTCCAGGCAAAGTGCCGGCGTCGGGAGCGCGGAGCCCCAGGTACGGCGGACGGTGAAGGCTTTGTTCTATCGTTCGTAGCAGGCACACGGCGTGTGGGCTGCTAAAACCGGCCGTCATTGACGGGGCACATCGAGTTCGGTTTTTGTTCCATCCGTACGCCCAAGGCGTTAAGGCGTGGGTACAGCCTGAACTGGGTGGGGACCGCATGTCGGCTTCAGCCGACTCCTGGTGTCTGAAGACGGGCCGAGAAGCCCGGCTGAAGCCGGCTCGTTTTGGTGGAGACTGTCAT
>CAZDHR010000589.1:0-3434 GCA_964505295.1 uncultured Planctomycetaceae bacterium | reverse complement strand
GGGGTAGGCTAATCGGCGTCCGTACCGACAGTCATTCGGCGAACGTCACACTTCGAGGAGACGAAATGATGCCCCAGATGCTGCGGAAGGAGATCTTGGGCCGTTTGTGGGTCCTGGCGACGGCCGTGTGTCTCGCCCTGCCGGCCGCTGCCCGGGCAGACCGGCCCGATCGCGGCTCGTCGCCGGACGCGCTGGCGAGCGAAATCCTGGAGGCCACCGGCGTTCGGGGCGGCCTCGTCGTTCACCTCGGCTGCGGCGACGGCCGGCTCACCGCCGCACTTCGCGCCGATGAGAAGTACACGGTGCACGGGCTGGATCGCGACGCGGAAAACGTCGAAGCGGCCCGGCGGCAGATCGTCGGCTGGGGTCTCTACGGCCCGGTGTCCGTCGAGCGGCTGGCCGGCCCCGAGCTTCCCTATGCCGACAACTTGGTGAACCTCGTCGTGGCCGAGCAGCTCGGCTCGGTCTCTCGGGCGGAGATCTTGCGGGTATTGGCGCCCGAAGGGGTCGCCTACGTCAAGCAGGGCGACGGATGGGAGAAGACCGTCAAGCCGTGGCCGGACACGATCGACCAATGGACGCACTTCCTGCACGACGCGGGGAACAACGCGGTGGCTCGCGACACGCAGGTCGGCCCGCCCCGCTCGCTCCAGTGGGTCGCCCCGCCGCTCTGGCTGCGGAGCCACGAGACGCCCTCGGGGATCGAAGGGCTGGTGTCCGGCGGGGGCCGCGTGTTCTACTTCTTCGACGAAGGCATCATCGGCATCACCGACCAGCGCCTGCCCGAACGATGGTCGCTCGTCTGCCGCGACGCCTTTAACGGCAAGCTCCTCTGGAAGCGGCCGGTCGAGCCGTGGGGTTGGCCCGAGTGGGCCCGCGATCGGTTTGAAAAGACCGATTGGACATTGATTCGCGGCGGCCGCACCGTGGTTCCCAACGAAAACCAGCGACGGCTCGTCGTCGAGGGCGACCGCCTCTACGCCACCCTCGGCTTCCTCGCCCCGCTCGCCATCCTCGACGCCGCCACCGGCGAGGTCCTGGTGACCGTCGAAGGAACCGAGCCGGTCCGAGAAACGCTGGCGAGCGACGGCGTCGTCCTGGTCTACTCCCGAGATCCGCTCGCGCAAACGGCCAAGCGGAGAGGCGACGCGGACGCGGGCCCCTCGACGCTAACGGCCGTCGGGGGTGACTCGGGCAAGGTGCTCTGGAAGCAGGAGGTCCGGCCGATCAACAGCCTGATGCTCGCCGTCGACGGCGGACGCGTCATCTATCAGTCCGGCCGCAAGCTGACCTGCCTGAATCTCACCGACGGCCTGCCGCTCTGGGAGGTTGAAGGCCCCAAGGGCCGCGCCCGAACGCTGATCGCCTGCGACGGCGTGGTGCTGCTCTACTCGGGCAACACGATCGAAGCGCGCGACGCCGGCACGGGCGAGCGGTTGTGGCGCCAGGAGAAAGTCCCGTCTTCCGCAGGCGGCGAGGGCCCCGACCTGTTCGTCACCGGCGGCCTGGTCTGGCGAGGCATCGTGCCGGTCGACGCCGAGCTCAAGCCGATCGGAAAGAGCGCCGACGCCATGGCGGTCGCCTACGACCTGCGGACCGGCGACGAGAAGAAGCGGATCGTCGTGCGCCAGCTCCGCAGCCCGGAACACCACCACCGCTGCTACCGCAACAAGGCGACCGAGCGCTACATCATCAGCGGCATGGAGGGGGCCGAGTTTCTCGACCTGGTGGGGGACGATCATTGTCAGAACAACTGGTTCCGCGGGGCGTGCAAGCACGGCGTGATGCCGGCCAACGGGCTGCTGTACGTGCCGGCCGACCAGTGCTTCTGCCAGCCGGGCGCCAAGTTCCTGGGCACCGCCGCCGTGGCGGCCGAGCGGCCGTCGCGCCAGAACGTAATCCCCGACAACGAGCGTGTCGAGCGCGGGCCCGCCTACGAGTCACTCGCCACCGGCCACTCGCCACTCGCCACTCCCTCCGATTGGCCCACTTATCGCCACGATCCGGCCCGCCACGGCTCGACTCCCTCGGCGGTCCCCGCCAGCGTGGCCACGTCCTGGCGAGCCGACCTGGGCGGCAAGCTGACCGCGCCGGTGATGGCCGACGACCGGGTCTACGTCGCCTCGTGCGACGCCCACACGGTGCATGCACTCGACGCGAAGACGGGCAAGCCCGCTTGGTCGTACACGGCCGGCGGGCGCGTCGACTCGCCGCCGACCGTCTACCGGGGTCTGGTCCTGTTCGGCTCGGCCGACGGGCGCGTCTACTGCCTGCGCGCCCGGGACGGGGCCCTCGCATGGCGGTTCCTGGCCGCGCCGACCGACCGCCGGATAGGATGCTTCGACCAGGTTGAGTCGATCTGGCCGGTTCACGGTAGCGTGCTCGTGCGCGACGGCGTGGCCTACGTCACGGCCGGTCGCTCGACCTACCTCGACGGCGGCATCCGCCTCTGGGGCCTCGATCCGCTCTCCGGCAAGGTGCTCCACAAGGGCACGCTCGAAGGGCCGTTCCCGGACGTGGAGACGGGCAAGCGCGACGTCGCCTTCTACGTCCCCGGCGCCAACTCCGACGTGCTCGTGAGCGAGGGCGATTCGATCTACATGCGGCAGAAGAAGCTCACGTCCGACCTGCGCGAGGTGGAGGTGCCGGTCCTTTCGACCAAGGGGGCCCAGGACGTCGGGACGCACGTCTTCTCCACGTCGGGCCTCCTGGACGGCTCCTGGTACAACCGGACCTTCTGGATGTACTCGAAACGGTGGCCCGGCTTCCAGTTCGCGCACCAGGCGTCCAAAAGCGGCCAGCTTTTGGTCGTCGACGACGAGAACACCTACGCCGTAAGGGTCTTCTACCGCCGCAACGTCCACAGCCTGATGTTCTTCCCCGGCAAGGAAGGCTATCTCCTGTTCGCCGACAAGAACACCAACGAGCCGCAGATCGTCGGCGAGCCGGGCTGGCGCAAGCCGCTCGCGTGGCTGCCCCAATCGCACATCCCCCGCGAAGGCAACCCGGGGCTGGAGAGCGTCGACCGCGGATTCGGGGCCGACAAGGGCATCGGCTACACCCGGGCCGAGCCGCCCCTGTGGACCGCGTGGATTCCGATCCGGATTCGGGCGATGGTCAAGGCGGGCGACCTGCTGTTCGTGGCCGGGCCGCCCGACCTGTTGGAGTCGGACGATCCGTACGCCGCGCTGGAGGGCCGACGCGGCGCCCGGCTCGCCGCCGTCTCGGCCCAGGACGGAACGAAGCTCGCCGAGCAGGCGCTCGACGCCCCCCCGGTGTTCGACGGGCTGATCGCCGCGCCCGGTCGTCTCTACCTGTCGCTGGAGGACGGCAGCCTCGTCTGCCTCGCGCCGACCGCCGCGGGCGGGGACGTGGGCCATTAGGGGCGGGCGATCAACAAGTTACCGGTTCTCTGGTGGAACGGTGGAGTAATG
>CAZDHR010000588.1:0-3450 GCA_964505295.1 uncultured Planctomycetaceae bacterium | reverse complement strand
TCGCCGAGTGGGATTTCTTGGTGAGCGATCCGGTGGCGCACACGGAGCCGCCGGGGAAGGCCAAGCCGGCTCCCCGGCAAGGCGGCTGCGGAGGAGCCGCCGGGCTTGTCCCGGCGCATTCTCCCCCGGCACAAGGCCGAGGGCTCCCGCCGCACTTCCCCGTCAAGAGCCTCGAAGGGCTCTACGCCCAGCTCGTGGTCACGCCCAGCGACATCAACGAGCACCTACCCAAGCTCCGCGAACTGGCGGCCCTGTGCGACACGGTGATCGAGTTCGGCGTGCGGACCGCCCGGTCGAGCGTGGCCCTCTTGGCCGGCCAGCCCAAGGTTTTGAAAAGCTACGATCGGCGATCATCTCCGCAGGTGAAGTTGCTCGAGCGATGGCGGGGCCGCACCGACTACCAGTTCCGCCAGGCCGACGTGTTGGACGTCCCGGCCGAGGAGTGCGACCTACTCTTCATCGACACCAAGCACACGGCCGCCCAGCTCGCCGCCGAGCTGGACCGCCACGCCGGCCTATGCCGTCGCTGGATCGCGATGCACGACACGCAGATTTTCGGCGAGCGGGGCGAGGATGGTGGCCCGGGTCTTTTGGTGGCGCTCCGTGGCTTCTTGCGCGAGCGCCCGGAGTGGGGCGTCGTCTACCGGGCCGAGCACAACAACGGCCTGATCGTGTTGAGCCGCGTCGAAAAGCGGCCGCTTCCCTCGATGGCGAAGCGTGCCAAGAACTTCCTCCAGCACTCGATCGAGCACCTCCTGGACGGCGGCGCCGACGTATCCGCCGAGGAATTGCAGGCCCGGCTCGACGTGTGCGCCCTCTGCCCGAGCCGGTCGAATGAGCACTGTAGCGCGTGCGGTTGCCCGATCGCCAAGAAGGCCAAGTGGCGAAGCTCGTACTGCGACCTCGGCTTCTGGCCGCTGCTGGAAGCCAAGCCGAGAAAGGGGGCGGCGTGAGCTTCGACTGGTGCTGCCGATGTGCGACCTCGACGACGACCACCTCGACCACGCCGGGGCCGCCCTTCTGTTGCTTTCCGTCAAGATTCCATGTCGATTTCGGATCGGGCGGCTGGACCAATCAGCATATTGGAGGGACCTACAACGGCAATCCTTGCCCTGATCCTATTTCCGGATGCGATGACTGCGTCTGGCCCTGGCTCTCCCCATTCTGCGACCCGGTCTACTCATGTTGTTCGGCCGTTGCCGGCGAGTTCGACTTCGACGTATGCGGGGCACTTCAACCCGCTCAATGCGGGTTGGAAACAGGTGTCCCATGGGCGGCCCCAACCGCAAACCACTGCTGCGGAGGCTACTGGGTTCTGCCGAAAACCTCCCTTTGTAGCCTCCAATACTGTTACTGCCGCGACGACATCCAGTACGTCCAAGGGACCATCGCGGTCGACTGCGACCAGGAAACCCAACAATGGCGACTCGCTCTGCGCGTTACGACATGGCTCCACACGGACTGGCTGCCTCGTCCCTACTGCACGGCCGTCTACCGTTCTGCCTGGGCCGACTATCCTCCCTGGTTGTCCAATCTTGTTGACGAATGGGGGCTGGTGACGCTCAGCAAATCATCCGAGTCCTGCGATTCCGACATGTTCGCGACCCTGTGCGGGGGTGGCCTGCCCGCTACGATCACCCTATCTGCCGGTAGTGCGCTACCCGACCCCTGCACGAGCACCACATCGACGACCAGCACCTCGACCACGAGCCCGCCATGATCCCCGTCTACCTGAACGCGTCGACAAGCACCGGCACGACACCGGCTCCGGCCGACGACCGGCCGATCGACCAAGTCCCGCCGGAGCGCTACGTGACCACCCGCGACCTGGTCGACCAGACGGCCCGGCTGGCCATGCGGCTCCCGGCCGAGATCGACGCGATCGTGGGCGTGGCCCGGTCGGGCATGCTCCCGGCCGTCCACCTGGCCACTCTCTTGCACGTGCCCCTCTACTCGACCGGGGCCTCGCCCCTGCACGAGCCCTCGCCGGTCGTCTACGTCGGGCACGGCTGGCGCATACAGACCACGCTTGGGTCGCCCGAGCCGCCGCCCCGCGTGATCGCGATCGTCGACGACACGGCCCGATTCGGCGTCTCCATGCGCAAGCTCGTGCCACACGTCGCCGCCCGGTGGCCCGACGCCAAGATCCTCACCGCGGCCGTCTACTGCCACCCCGACGCGCGCCGCTTCGTCGACTACCCGGGCGCGATCTACCCGGGCTACCATTACCTCGAATGGAACCTGTTCAACACGGGTCTGGCCGCGCACCTGGCCACCGACCTCGACGGCGTGTTGTGCGAGGAGTGCCCGCCCGAGGCGGACGACGACGGCCCCGCTTATCGCAAGTGGAAGGAGTCTGTCCTGCCGATCCAACGCCCCGTGTTCGCCCCGGTCCCCCTGATCGTCACCGCACGCCTCGAAAAGTACCGCGAGCCGACCGAAGCCTGGCTCCGCCGGCATGGTATCCGCTACGGAAAGCTGGTGATGGGGCCGTGGTCGTCGCAAGCCGAGCGTGCCGAGAGGTGGCCGGAGAAGGTGGCCGACTTCAAGGCATCGGTGTACGCGGGCTCCGACGCGAGGCTCTTCGTCGAGAGCGATCCGGCCCAAGCCCGCGGGATCCGCGACGCGACCGGCCGCCCCGTTCTCTGTCCGCAAATCCGGAGAGTGCTATGATCTACAGCCTGAAACACCGATTCCTCTTCGTCCATATCCCGCGGACCGGGGGCACGTCGATCACGAAAGCCCTGTTGCGGGCAGCCCATCCGGACGCGATCGTGGACAATTTCGGCCTCAAGCACGCCGGCGCCGAACGGATCCGCGAGGCGATCGTTTACCCGCAACCTTTGGACCGCCAGTGGGATCGGCTCTATCGGTTCTGCGTCGTGCGCAGCCCGTGGGAGATCGCCGCGAGCGATTACCGAAACATCCGCCGCTGCGCCCGTGGCCTGACCTGGGACGCGCCGCTGCGCTGGCAGCGCGACTGGTGCAACCACATTCGCCATGTCGCCACCCTCGATTTCGGCCAGTTCATCGAGATATTCTACCTCACCCGCGCGACGGCCCGGGTCCGGCCGGGCGGGTTCTGGCCGACCTACTGCCAAGACCGTTTCGGCCGCGAGTTGGGCGTCGACGCGATCCGCTTCGAGGATCTTTCGGCCCGCTGGCCCCAGATCGTGGCCCGCTGTAACCTGGCGCCGATCGACCTGCCCCACGTCAACGGCGCGGACCCCGAGATCCCGACGCCTTGGACGCCCGAGCTCGTCGCGGCGCTCCGCGAGCTGTGCTGTGAAGACATCGCCCGGTTCGGGTTCGAGCCGCCGGCGGAACTGAGGAGGTGACAAGGTGACGGGGTGAGGGGGTGACCTGCGCAATTCACCCCGTCACCCCCTCACCCTTTCACCCCGTCACGCGACCACTTGTGAGAGATCCCGATCCATGACCGACTTACCA
>CAZDHR010000587.1:0-3474 GCA_964505295.1 uncultured Planctomycetaceae bacterium | reverse complement strand
AAGGATGGCCACGACGGCGAGGAAACCGGCCCCGACGTAGGTGATGCGCACCATGACTTTCTCGAGGTAGTCGGCGGTGCGCTTGCCCGGGCGGTGGCCGGGAATGAACGTACCGTAGTTTTTGAGGTTATCGGCCATGTCCTTGGGATTGAAGGTAATGGCCGTCCAGAAATAGCAGAAGAAGTAGATCAGGCCGATGTACATCAGGTTGTACAGAAACGACTCGCCTCGTCGGAACGACGCGTCGAGCGTGTTCCACAAGTTCCGCATGAAGTCCCAGTCTCCCCAATCGAGATTTCCCATCCACTGGAAGAGGACCTGGGGGAACAAGAGCAGGCTGCTGGCGAAGATGATCGGCATCACGCCCGCCTGATTCACCCGCAGGGGCAGGTACTGCCGGGTGCCGCCGTAGACGCGGCGGCCGCGCACGTGCTTCGCGCTTTGCGTGGGGATGCGGCGTTGACCTTGGGTGATCAGCACGACTCCGGCCACGACGGCGACGAACATCGCCGCCAGGACGAGGAGTTTGTCCACCCCGGTTTGTCCGCCGGAAGAGCCGAGCTCGAGGCCGTCGCGGAGCATCGGCTGGAGGAGCTGGTAGCCGGCGCGGGGCATTCGGGCGAGAATGCCGGCCATGATCAGCAGGCTGATACCGTTGCCGATGCCGTACTCGTCGATCTGCTCGCCCAACCACATCAGGAACGTGGTGCCGGCGGTCATGGTCAAAACGGCGGTCAACTGCCAGAAGAAGGGGAGATATTGGTTGGGTGGGACGCCGGCCAGGAAGGAATCGCGTACCAGGTCGTTTCCGACCAGGATCCGCATGTAGAACCAGCTCTGGAAGATACAAAGGAGGACGGTCGCGTAGCGGGTGTACTCGTTGATCTTCTTGCGGCCGCTTTCTCCCTCCTTCTGGAGCTTCTCCAACGGCGGCCAGACGGTGGCCAGAAGCTGGAAGATAATCGAGGCGGAGATGTAGGGCATGATTCCCAGGCCGAAGATGGTGGCCTGGCTGAGCTGGCTGGCGCTGAAGAGGGCCACCTGCTCGACCAGGGCGCCCAGACCTCCGGCCCCCTGCACGTCCTGGGCCCAGCGGGTCATCTTGACCGGATCGACAATCGGCAGGGGGATCCACCACCCAATCCGATAGATGGCCAACAGGCCCATCGTCAGGAAGATCTTCTGACGCAGCTCGGGAATCGTGAAGACGACTCGAAACTTCTCCCACATCGCGCGATCCGTCCTCTGTTGAGGGGCTCCGGGGGTGCTTGCGGCCCCGGACGGTTACCTGCTCCTCTGCTTGTTCTTCACGACGGGGGCTTTGCCGGGCAGGACGACGACCCGGCCTGCTCGATTTTTTCCCGGGCCGACTTGCTGAAGCGGTGCGCCGAGACCTTGAGCTTCTTGGTCAGTTGGCCGTCGCCGAGGATTTTCAACAGATCGAAGCGTCCCTTGGCGAGGTCCTTGGCTCGGAGCGCATCGAGGTCGACGACGTCGTCGGCCTGGAATCGCGCTTCGAGGTCGCCGACGTTGACGATGGCGACCGAGAGGGCCCAACGGTTGTTGAAGCCCCGTTTGGGGATCCTGCGCACCAGGGGCATTTGGCCCCCTTCGAAGGTCGGATGCCGGGAGAAGCCGGCGCGGGAGCGTTGTCCCTTGCTTCCGCGTCCGCAGGTTTTCCCGTGGCCGGAGCCGGCGCCGCGTCCGATGCGCTTGCGCTTCTTGTGTTTCCGGATTCCGCGATGGACGTCGTTGAGATTCATGAGAGGGAGACTCCGCGGAGCCGTTCCACGTCGCCTTGGGAGCGGAGTTCCGCCAGTGCGCCGATGGTGGCCTTGACTAGATTGATCGGGTTGGTGGTACCGAAACTCTTGGTGAGGATGTCGCGGATGCCACATGCCTCGCAGACCGCCCGCACGGCCGCACCGGCGATGACCCCGGTCCCCGGTGAAGCGGGCACGAGGACCACGCGGGCGGCGCCGTATCGGCCTTTGATCGCGTGGGGGATGGTGGTGCCGTCCAGTTGGACTTCGATCATCTTGCCGGTGCCGTCCTTGACGGCCTTCTCCACGGCCGGGGGGACCTCGTTGGCCTTGCCGTACCCCCAACCGACCTTGCCCTGACCGTCGCCGACGACCACCAGGGCGGTGAAGCTGAATCGGCGTCCGCCCTTGACCACGGCGGCGCAGCGCCGGATCTTCACCACCTTGTCGATCAGTTCGCCTCGCGTTGATTCTTCAGCCATGGGTCGGTCTACTTCTTCGCTTTGGATTTCGGCTTTTTCTTCTTTGCCGGCTTCGGCTCGGGCTTCTCGGGCACGGGCTTCTTAGGCCCCAGGTCGAGGCCGGCGTCGCGGGCCGCGTCGGCCAACGCGGCCACCCGGCCGTGATACTTGTATTCCCGGCGATCGAACGCCACTTTCCGAATATCGGCTTGGATCGCCCGTTCGGCGAGCGTCTTGCCCACCAGGCGAGCGGCCTCGCAGTTTCCGCCGTAAGCGATTTGCCCGCGGAGGTCCTTGTCGAGCGTGCTCACTGCGACGAGCGTGCGGCTACCCCGCTCGTCGGCGTCGTCGTCGATGATTTGGGCGACCATGTGCTTGTGGCTTCGGAACACACTCAACCGCGGGCGCGTGGAGTTGTGCTTGACGGCGTTGCGGACCCGCAAGCGGCGTCGCCGGCGTTGTTTGTTGAGTCTCTTTTCGCGTTTCACTTTGCTCTCTCACGGGGGTCGGAAAAAGGGGACAGGTCCAATTTGCCGGGACGGCCCGAAGGGTGCTTCGCACAAATTGGACCTGTCCCCTTTTTCCTTTTTCCGGACGACTACTTGGCCATCACCTTGCCCTGCTTGCGGCGGATCGCTTCCCCGTCGTAGCGGATTCCTTTGCCTTTGTACGGTTCGGGCTTGCGGACCGCTCGCACTTCGGCGGCGAACTCACCCACCTTCTGCTTGTCGGTTCCCTGGATGCGGATGTGCTGCTGGTCGGGGCAAGTGACCGTCAGCCCCGTCGGGATCTTCTTGTGGACCTCGTTGGCGAACCCCACGCGGAGTTGGAGCGTGTCGCCCTGCACGGCGGCCAGGTATCCCACCCCGTGGATCTCCAAACGTCTTTCGTATCCCGGGGTCACGCCGACGAACATGTTCTGGATGAGCGCCCGGGTGAGCCCGTGAAGGGCTCGCGACTGCCGATGGTCGCTCGAGCGAGTGACGCGGACGGCTTGGTCCTGGTCGTCGTACTCCACCGTCACTTCGGGCCGGAACTCGAAGTCGAGCGCGCCCAAGGGGCCTTCCACGGTGATCGTCCGATCGGCCACGCGGACCTTCACGCCGTCGGGGACGGGCACCGGTTTCTTTCCGATTCGCGACATGGCTCTTCTACCCTGACTTAGATTCCTCGCGGCGCTTCCGGCGTTTCTGGGCGCATCCGACGAACTCGGGGCTCCGAGCCGAAAAAAGGTGACAGGCACCTTTTGC
>CAZDHR010000586.1:0-3508 GCA_964505295.1 uncultured Planctomycetaceae bacterium | reverse complement strand
CCAACTTGGTGACGTACGTGCTGGGCCGCTACCAGCTCGGGCGGTTCCTCAGCTCGACGAAGGTCTACTTCGAGTCGGACGCGCCGAGCCGGGACGATTTCGTCTTCGCCCAACTCATTCACGAGGGCGACTGGGACCCGGACCCGTCGGCCGTGCACAACCTGCTGAAGTACGCCCGCGACAACTCGACGCTGGAGGTGAAGTTCAAGCGGCAGAACGTCCAGATCAAAGACCCGAAGACGACGACGTACCCGCTGTTGTACATGACGGGCCACCGGGAGTTTCACTGGGACGACGAGGAGGTGGCGCGGCTCAGGGGCTACTTGAAGGCGGGCGGGATGCTGCTGGCCGACGCGTGTTGCGGCCGGATGGCGTTCGACATGGCGTTCCGCAGCGAGATCGGCAAGGTCTTCCCGGAGCAGGACCTCCAGCGCCTGCCGGAAGACCACCCGGTCTATCACTGCCACAGCTCGATCCGCACGGTGGAGTATACGCCCCGGGTACGGGAGGACTTCGGGCCGTTCGACTCGCCGGAGCTGGAAGGAATCGAGGTGGACGGGCGCCTGGCCGTTCTGTACAGCAAGTTCGACCTGGGGAACGGCTGGGAGCAATTCCCCCATGCGTACAGCTACGGGCTGAAGGACGACTCCGCCCTGACCCTCGGCACCAACGCGATCGTCTACGCGATGACGCACTAGCCCCCCTGGCTCTCGTTCCCAGGCTCTGCCTGGGAACGCACTAACGCGAGGCTCCGCCTCGCCCGACGCGGCAGCGCATGTGAGACCCACGCTACCGCCGTGCGTGCCGGAGGCAGGCAGAGCCTGCCGAGTCCGTCCGTTCCCAGGCGGAGCCTGGGAACGAGGGGGTGATGTTTCTCATTCCCCGAGCGTCCGCCCGGCCTTCTCGGCTGCCACAAGGACAGCGAACGAGGCGTGCACGGCGCATACTGCGTTGCGGACCGAACCAAGCGGAGGCGCTGGTGAGTGCCAGATCGCGCGCCATGGCGGCGAGCCCGGCGCCGGCAAGAACATCAGAAAGCATGCAATCCACGAATGGTGAAAAAGCGCATAGAAGAGGACCGTCACAACACGAACGGACCATAGCGACTCGACCCAGGAACCCTCCGTTCGTCGCCAGAAACGAATTGCCATACGGCTTCGTTTCGCGGATGCCATCGCTCACTCGTACACGAACTGGGCCGTCGCCGTGCAGTCGCGATCCGTCACGACCCGCACCCAATGGGCCGAGAAGCCGGCCGGGAATTCGTGGGTGATCTTCTCGCCCGGCGGGACGGTGATCGTTTGGTACGGCTGCCAGTGCTTTCGCTGGACCGTGGGGTCGACCTCGATCGCGAGCGCGACCGGGCCGGCGTCGTCGTGACTCAGCTCGACCCGCTTGTGCTCGAAGTCGGCCATCAGGTACGGGTCGGAAGGCTCGCCGGCCCGGACGGGCGTCTCGAGCCACGGCCCGCCCACGCCCGCGGGCTTGCCGAACTGCCAGAGGTCGTCGGTCTTGCCCAGCCAAAGCCCGCAATCGGGCCCGCCGCGGACGAAGTTGGCGTCGGCGGGGGCCGCCGCGTCGGCGCCGGCCAACACGAGCATGCCCCGCCAGGAGCAAAAGTCGGAGATCATGCGGCCGTGGGCCGTGATGGGGCGGATGCTCCAGGCGTACGTCAGCCCGGACACTTCGTACATGAGCCCGTGCACGTCCATCAGCATCCGCTCGGTTTGCACTTCGCGGATTCGCGGCCACTCGCCGGTCCAGGCCGTGTCGTAGGCGGGGCTCGCCTTGGGGAGCCGGCAGGTGGTCCACCGCCCGGCGCGGTCGCGGACCTTCAGGATGGCCGACGCCCGGTCCCAGCCCGTGGCCACCACCGCCTCGCTCATCGAGCCGAGGTTGCTGATCTCGGCGAAGGCCGCGCGGTCGATCGCCGTCCACCGCTCGCCGTCGCGTTGGGCCAGGCAGCCGGTCCGTCCGTCGGGCGAGCTGGCGGCGACCAAAAGCATCTTGCCCGTTAGATGACCGGCTTTGAATTGAAGGGCTTGGCCTTCGAGCCCCAGCTCGGCGGGGAGGTCGGCCGCCTCGGTCACGTCGAGCGTTTCCAGATCGCCCTCCAGCAGCCGGCCGTCGCCGGTGAGGAAGTAGATCTTGCCGGGCTGCGGGTGTCGGATCGACGAGACGACGTGCTCGCCAGCCAGGGCCGCAAACGTCCTCACCCGGCCGTCGTCGCTCACCAGATGCGGCCCGATGCTCAGAAGCCCGGCGATCATCTTCCGGTTGGCGAACACGCCGGGAAGTGACTCGGATCGCTTGCGGAACTTCACGTCCTCGTCGAGCTCATAGAGCGCTCCGCCCTCGGCCCGGCCATTCGCGTCGCGGACGTACGAGATGAGCCAGAGGCGGTTGGCAAAGGGGAGCAGGCCCCCGTGAATCCTCGGGCGTGGCTCGGTTATGGGCGAAAGCGACCGGAAGCTGGGCGACGGCGCAGCGGCCGGCTCGCCCGGGAAACGCGAGCCGAAGTGCGATCCGAAGAAGAGTTGGGCGGTGGCCGTCGAGTCACGGTCGGCCGTCAGGCGGATCCACGTGCCGCGGAAGTCGTCCGGGAAGACGTGATAGGCGTATCCGCTCGCGGGGAGCGTGATCGTCGTGCAGGGGGCCCACTCGCCCGAGCCGCGCTCGTCGACTTCGAGGGTGAAAGTCGCGCCGGCCGGCGGTTCGAGCTTCTTCGGCTTCCCCCATTTCGCCCCCAGCGCCGCGGGCAAGCCGGTGATCGCCGGCCCCCCTGCGCCCCGCGAAGCGCTGCGCACGAAACAAAGGTGCGGCACGCCGTAGTGCGTCAGCTCGTTGTGGCCGTCGTGCCCGGGGATCTCGACGGTGCCCTTGGGGAAACTCCGCTGATAGACGGTGTCGGTGTACAGGCCGGTGTGACGCCAGACGATCTTCATCGAGGTCCTGCGCCATCCGTCGGGCAGCTCCGGCCGGCCCCGGTCGTGGACGGCCAGGTAGACGTCTACATCTTGGTTTACCCGAAAGGAATACCCCGGTGCGGGCTTTTTCATCGACCCGCGGTCGATGGTCACGTAGTCGAGCCCGGCGAGCGCTTCCGGCAGCTCGACGATCTCGAAGCGGTCGGTGCATCGGGGGATTCGGGTCGAGGCCGGGCCTTGGAACAGGTGCAGGGTCCGGTTGGTGAACCCGGCCATAAGGAACGGATCGGAGGGGACGCCGGCCTTGACTTCGTCTTGATACCACGGGCCGCCCCAGCCCGCCGGCTTGCCCCACCGGCCGATCTCTTCGAGCGATCCGAGCCAGAGGTTCGATTGCGGCTGTCCTCCGGTTCGGTGCCTGTGTCCCAGGGAGGAGAGCTCGTTTCCGGCCAGCACCAGCTTGCCCTGCCAGGGGCAGAAGTCGGGCGTCATGCGCAGGTGGGAAGCCAGGGGCACGAGGCCGGGAAAAAAGGGGACAGGTCCAATTTGTGCGAAGCACCCTCCGGGCCGTTCCGGCAAAT
>CAZDHR010000585.1:0-3508 GCA_964505295.1 uncultured Planctomycetaceae bacterium | reverse complement strand
TGGATCACTTCCGCCCCCTGGTCGACAAGCTCGATGACCCGCTCGGTGACCGCCGGCGTGGCCGGCACGCGGATCGCGACGATCCGGTCGGCGTTCTTCTCCTTGAGCGACGCCTGAACGGCCATGACGTCCTGACGGTCGGACACCATCACCATGGCGGCCGCGGTCATTGCGTCATTCGCGTCCGACTGCGGGTCTTCCAGCCAAGGGACGACCTTGTCCTGCTCGACGGACGTCCCGGGCGGCAAGTCCCGCTCGCGGACCACCGAGAGGAGGCCGATTTCGCCGGCCGCCCTGGCGATCGACGACACCACCTTGCCGCGACGCCACCGCGGGGGCACCACGTCGAACATCACGGGCATCGGGCTTTCCAGAAGCGGCGGGGAGCTGACCGTGAGCCGGCCGTCGTCGAACGAGAGGTGCGCCAGCTTCCGGCCGACGTCGACCGACGTGCTGATGTACTCGCGCCCGTGGATTCCGTCGCGCGTGGGGCGGACGATTTCCGACATATCGGTCCACATCGCGTCGAAGCCGCGGCCGGAGAACGGACCGCCGTAGCCCGCCCCCGACACCGGAATCCGGCCCGTCTCCGCCTGGAACCACGTGGAGAGGACGATCTCGGGCGTGTAGTACGCGTCGCCCAGTCGCTCGTATTCGGGGTTGATCACGCGCGTGAGGATTCCCTTCGTACAATCCTGTACGCAGGTCAGGCAGCCTTTGCACTGGTAGATGTAGTCGAGATACCCCGTCTCGTTGTGCAGCGTGTCGGCCTCGTCGCGGTAGAATCCGTAGATGCAGCCCCGCTTGACGCAGTTGTGACAGCCCGCGCAGTCCTCGCGCCAATCGACGATCCCCAGCTTGCCGACGGGGCGGACCCGGGGCGGAGCCGGCTCGACGTGGATGTGGTACTTCGCAGGCATGGCTAGTCGATCCTCAGTCCGGATCTCTCCATCAGCTCCAGGGCCGCGTTGTGGTCGTCGCCGGCAGAGATCTGAAAGCCGCCGAGGCCCTTGATCTCCGAGAGCCGCTGGATGGTCTCGGTCGCCAGGTCGATCCCGGCGGAGCGCTGGGCGCCTTGGCCGGCTGCCGAGGCGATCCGCTCGACCACGGCGTCGGGCACCCGGGGATCGGGACGGCTCGCGGCAAACTCCCTTGCCGCTTCCCCGCTTCCGAGCACGCGAATCCCGGCCAAGATGGCGACCTGCTCGTGAAGCCCCCGCTTGGTGACGTCGGCCCACCAGCGATCGAACCGATCCAGATCGAACACGGGATCGGTGATCAGGAACCGGGCGCCGGCCGAGGCCTTCTTGGCAAGCCGCAGCACCTGGAGTTCGAGGGGATCGGCGAAGGGAGACGCTGCGCCGCCAAGACACACCGGGCCGAATCCGCTGACGCCCTGTTCGTCCACCAGCCGGCCGTCGGTCGCCAGACCGGCAAAGGCCGCGAGAAGTTGAATCGAATCGACGTCGAAGACGTTCTTCGCCACCCGGGGACGCGAGAGCGTCTGGTGGGTCCCGCTGGTGCAGAACACGTTGCGAATCCCCAGGGCGTGGGCCCCGAGGTAATCGGAGACCAGCGCGATGCGGTTTCGGTCCCGGGTGACGACGTGGAGGATCGGCTCGACGCCCGTCCCTTTCACCAAGGAAGCGGCCACCAGGGCCGACATGCCGATCCGCTCGCGGTTGTCGCTGACGCCCAGGGCGTGGACCTTGCCGGCGTAGCGTTTCGCCAGGTCAACGACGGGCGCCGGATCGACTCCCCACGGCGGCGACGTCTCCGCGACGAGGATCGGTTCTCCGGAATCGATTCGCTGGTGAAGCCCCGTCTTCTCTTCGGCCATCTTTGGGTGCCTTCGACTTCTGCGTCTTGACCGTTCTGCGTCCTGACGGTTCTGTGTCCTGACGGTTCTGTGTCCTGACCGCTCTAAGCTTCGATCGTCGCGTCTTGGGTTTGGGCACGGAGTGGGGAGGGCCCGAGGGCGCAGATCCGCCCGACCACGTCGCGCACCAGGCCGTGGAAGCGGTCCGCCGGATCGTCCGCCGAGTAGTGCAGAAGCTGAGCCCGTTCCGGCTCGAGCCCGATCTCGGCCAGCAGCCGGCGAATCGTGTCGATCCGCACTTGCGCGCGGTAGTTGCCCTGCGCCAATTGGCACTCGCCCTTGGGACAGGCGACGACGCAAAGACCGTAGGCTCCCCCCTCCAACGCATGGAGCAGGTATTGCCCGTCCATCTTTCCGCTACAGGGGACCTCGCGCACGACCACGTGGGCACCCTCCTGGCCCCATTGACGCGGCAAGCGTCCGCCCTGCGGGATGCAGTTCGTACACACGTACACGATCACGTCGGGGGGCATCGGCTGCACCATCCTGACTCCCTGGCCTTCTTGACACGGGGCGCGGCGACGAAATCAGAACGCGACGACGGCGTCTGCCGATCGGCCACCTTGCCATTCAGGCGAACGACGCCATCGGGCGAGCGACTGCGAAGCACAGAAAATCCGTCATTCGGCGCAAGCACCGCAAGGCCGCGCGAAGACTCTGCCAGAACACTGGCGAAGCAAGAGGCTCATTCTACTACCAGCTTCAGTATAAGTAAAGAGGTTATTGAGGCAATAGTATATATCAGTAATGCTAATAGCGCTTCTTCTCGCAAGATCGCAGTCCGCCCAGGGATCGGGCCATGGGCGGGTGCCAAAGGGGGGCGAGCCGTTCGGATGGGCGTCGCTCCGATCGTATGCGACCGAGGAATTCCGGGGCGATCGCCGCTTGGCCCCCGGCGAAGTGGAATCGGCCCCGAGCAGGCGTTCGCAGGCGGCGGGAGTCGCCCCCCAGGGATTGGGATGCTTCGGGCTGCCAGAATGGCAGCAGCTTGCCGATGCGAGGCCGTCTTCTGCGCGGAGGAATTCTCTGTCGCAACGAATTCCTGCGGGATGTAAAATGTTAAATGGAGCACGCTTAGTACATCACGGTCGCGAGAGAGCTTCAAGATCCCAGCCCGATTGGTACCCCAGTTGCTCTTGAGACGCTTCGGATTCTCTTGAGCGAGGGTCGGAAGGATGCACATCGAAGCCCCTTCCTTGTTGATCACCGACGACGACCGCGCGTTTCGCGAGACGCTCCAGGGCGTGTTCGAGCCGCAAGGGTTCAGAACGCTTCTGGCCAGTGACGGGGAAGAGGCGCTGTCGATTGTCCGTAACGAGGAAGTCCATCTCCTGTTGCTGGACATGCACATGCCCAAGCTGACCGGCCTGGAGACGTTGCGCCGGGTGAAGCGCTTCAAATCGATCCTTCCGTGCATTCTCCTCTCCGCCCGACTGGACGATCTGTTGATCGAGCAGGCCCGACTGGCCCAGGCGTTCTCGGTCCTTCCCAAGCCGGTCACCATGCGGCAGATCACGGGCGTGGTTCGCGTGGCGCTTGAGCGGACGTACCACTGGACTCATCGGCCCAGCTAACCCATGTTCAGTATAGAGGGGGCTGATTTCTTGGATGCGGGTGGCGCAGACCCCG
>CAZDHR010000584.1:0-3512 GCA_964505295.1 uncultured Planctomycetaceae bacterium | reverse complement strand
AACGGAATCCTGGACCGGCTGATGAACGAACGGAAGGAGACCGAGCGGGGGAAATTGGCGAGATGACGAACCGCAGAGGCACCGAGGCGCGGAGGGAGAATCAGATAACGGAGAGCATCATCGGCGCCGCGATCGAGGTGCACAAAGCCTTGGGCCCTGGGCTTATCGAGTCGGCTTATGAAGAGTGCTTGTGCCGCGAGTTGTCGCTGCGTCATCTCTCGTTTCGTCGTCAGGTCGACTTGCCGGTCCAGTACAAGGGCGTAAGACTGGACTGCGGTTACCGGATGGACCTGGTGGTCGAGGATTCCGTCATCGTGGAACTGAAAACGGTGGACAAGCTCCTGCCGGTTCACGAGGCGCAGCTACTGACGTATCTCAAGCTGTACGGCCGCTCAGTCGGCTTGCTGTTCAACTTCAATGTCCCGGTCCTCAAGGAGGGAATCAAACGAATGGTCCTCAACTTCTGAGCCAGCATCTCCTTGTTCCTTTGCGTCTCCGCGTCTCCGCGGTTCCCTATTCCCGTTCGATATCCTGGTACTCAAAGATGGGCCTCTTCGACAAATTCAAGCAAGGTCTCAAGAAGACCTCACAACTGCTGAACACCGACATCCGCGACCTGTTCAAGGCCGAGGGTCGCCTGGTCGACGACGGGTTCCTCGACGAGTTGTTCGAGATCCTCATCAAGACCGACATGGGCGTGAAGGCGGCTCAAGAGACGGTCGACGAGATCCGCACGAGCTTCCGCGGACGCGTGGTCCAAATGAGCGACGTGCTGGACCACGTAAAAGAAAAGCTTAAGGAGCTGATGGCCCAGTCGCCACACCCGATCGCTTTCGCCGACGCCGGGCCGACCGTGATCATGGTCTGCGGCGTGAACGGCTCGGGCAAGACCACGTCGATCGCCAAGCTCGCCCAGATGCTCCAGGCCGACGGCAAGAAGGTCATCCTTGGGGCGGCCGACACGTTCCGCGCGGCGGCCGACACGCAGCTCGGCATCTGGGCGGAGCGACTCGGCACGGAGATCGTCACCGGCCCCCCGCAGAGCGATCCGGCCAGCGTGGCCCATCGGGCCGTGGCACGGACGATCGAGGCCGGCGCCGACGTGTGCATCGTCGACACGGCCGGACGGCTCCAGACCCAGCAGAACCTGATGCAGCAGCTCACCAAGATCCATCGCGTCCTGGGTAAGCAGATCCCCGAGGCGCCGCACGAAGTCCTGCTCGTCTTGGACGCCACCACCGGTCAGAACGGCATCAGCCAGGCTCGGCACTTCACCGAGGCGGTCCACTCGACGGGCATCGTCCTGGCCAAGCTGGACGGCACGGCCAAGGGCGGCGTGGTGGTGGCCATCCGCCAGCAAGTCGGCGTCCCGGTGAAGTACGTCGGCGTCGGGGAAAAGGCGGAAGACCTGGCCCTGTTCGAGCCCGACCCGTTCGTCGAGGCCCTCTTTGATGACGTCGGCTCGCCGGCAAAGTAGCGCCGCGCCTCAAGGCGGTTTCTGGACGCCGCCGGGTGCTTCCAACTTTCCGGCGTTCGGCCGGGTGGCCGGCGCCCAGGCCCACTATCCCTTGCGCAATCCGCAGAAGCCGTACGATGGTCGCTACCGGTAGCGGGCTCAAGGACCACCCGAGCTGCACAGCCGCTACGAGCTAAACCGATACTGATCTGAATGGCACTGTCGTCCGTCCTGAATAGGCAAGACGCAGACTTTAGAGTCTTAGTCTGTAGGATGCGCGCGCCGTGCGCGCATCTTGTACAGTGGTTTGTTCAGTAACCCTTTTTGGTTGTGGCCGGAGGCCGCGTTAAGCAAAGACGTTTGCCTTGCCAGATCGTCTACAATTCACCCAGATTCCGGCAGCATGGGTCGCTTTCGCGAAGACGACAGTGCCATTCGATACTGATCTACGGCAGTCGGCCCCGGCTATCGGTTGGCTGGTCATCCGACGCAGCTTGACCTTACCCACTTCCCGTAACCACTCCTGTCATGCGTTGTCCGACCCGGCGGCGCATCATCCAGGGAGGGGGAGTACCTCGAATGAATGCCTCTCGTTTTGCGTTGGTCGACCTGGCGCTCGGCGTCGTCCTGTTGGGGCTGCTCCCCGGAAGCGGTGTTCCAACGCCTGTGGAGCACGAAACCGCCGCGATCGAGTCGCTCGCCTCGCCGGGAGCTGCGGCCGTGTCCTGCCAACGGGAAGCCGCGCGCCTACAGGGAAACGCACGGACCGAGGCACGGGCTTCCACTCGCGACGAGACGGACGAGACGACCGGCCAACTGCGGCAAGCGGAACTGCGGCTTCTGCGAATGCTTGCCGCGGAGGACGATCAATCCGACGAGCGAGCCGAGCCTGGGCAGGACACCTCAGAGCCCTCGCTCCTCGACGAGCTGGCCCGGCTCATCTCGTGGGAGAAGCCGGCCGACAACCGGCCGGACGTGGCGACACGCGGCCGGCGGGCGTCCGCCTCCATCCCCGGTTCGGTCCCCCGAGTGCGTCATTGACCGCCTCCACAGTGGGGGTGAACTGGTTCCGCGGTCCGTGGTCGAATCCGCCCGATTGGGGAAGCCCGTGCAGGGAAGCCTGCGTGGGCTGGGCCGTGTGAGACCCCGTCGGCGAGAGATCCCCTTGAGGCGGACCCGCCACTAGGATACGATCTACGCACGCCACCACGTAGGAGAACCGCCCATGAAGCTGATCATCGCGATCATCCAGCCCAACCGATTGGAGGCCGTCAAGGCCGCCCTGGCGGACGTGGAGGTCTTCCGGTTGACGGTGATGGACGTGCAGGGATTCGGTCGTCAGCGCGGGCATACGGAGATGTACCGGGGGCACGAGTTCACGGTCAACCTCGTCCGCAAGGTGCAGTTGATGATCGCCGTCAACGAGGAGTTTCTCCAGCCCACCATCGACGCGATTCTCAAAGGGGGGCGCACCGGATCGGCCGGAGAGGTCGGCGACGGGAAGATCTTCGTCTTGCCCATGGAGGATTGCATTCGCATTCGCACCGGCGAGCGCGGCGGCGAGGCGATCTGACGGGGATCGTGACGGGGCGAAGCAACCGCAGATGGCTAGGGTGGGTGCTTGCGCCCGGCGCTGGTGGCAACCGGGTCAATGGGCAGCCCACTACGTCGTTCCCGGACTCCGTCTGGGAACGCGCGGCTTCGGTGGGCTTTGACTGCGCTTCTGGTACTCACCGGTCCTGTCCCTGTCGTGGTGGCCCGGCCTGTGTGGGGGCAAGGCGGAGCCTGGGAACCAGACTTCGACACTTCACTCTTCCTTTGTCTTCTCGCCGTTCTCCTCCTCCTCCTCCTCCTTCTTCTTCTCGCCGTCTTTCTTCTTCTCGTCCCTCTTCTCCCGCCGTTCCTCTTCCTCATCGTACGGGCTGCGGCTTCGCGGCATGAAGCGGCAGAGGAGGATGCCGCCGAAATAGAGGATCGTCAGCGGGACGGCCATCATCATCATGCTGCCCGGATCGGCCGGGGTCAGCAGCATGGAGAGGACGAAAATCACCAGGAT
>CAZDHR010000583.1:0-3526 GCA_964505295.1 uncultured Planctomycetaceae bacterium | reverse complement strand
AGGGGTCAGGACCTGGAGTTCCACGTATACGCGCAACTCCTGAACCCTGAACCCTGAACCCCACAAACTTGACTCCTCTGCAACAACTTTCGGAAACCAAGTACCCTAGTCGGCCGCCTGGTTGCGGCAGTGAGCAGCCTTTGCTCGGCGGCATCGAGACCGGCACCGGGCTGCGAGTCGTTCATCACGGATCACCCATCAATCCCGCACTCGCATCCGCATCGTGCCGGCGTGGACAAACGGCGATCGATCAATGTCCTCGATCGCCGTGGTCATGGCGCCCTCGGGGGCCGTATGGGTCATGATCACCAGGGGGACCACGTTGTCGTCGTTCGCGTCGTCCGTCTCGTGTTGGATGACCGAGGAGATGGAAATGTCGTGTCGGCCCAGGATGCCCGCGATCTCGGCCAGCACGCCCGGACGGTCTTCTACGTTCAAGCGGAGGTAAAAGCGGCCCGGGATCTTGGCCGGGTCCCTCGCCGCGACGGGGGCGACCCGCTCGTCGGACCACAGCTCCAACGTGCGGAACGTGATTGCCGCGCGCCCGACCACCGTGTCGATCAGATCGGCGACCACCGCCGAGGCCGTCGGGTCCTGGCCCGCCCCCAGGCCGTGGAAAAACACGCGCCCCACGGCATCTCCCACCACTCGAACCGCATTATACGCGCCGCGCACCTCGGCCAACGGGGTCCCCTGGCGAACCAGCGTGGGCGACACGTGCAGCTCCAAGCCCTCGGGCACCAGTTCGGCCATCGCCAGGAGCTTGATGCTGTAGCCCAGCTCCTTGGCATACCGAAGATCGGCCACTTGGACCGTGTCGATCCCCGTTCGGGGGATGTCCTTCCACCCAATCCGTGCGCCAAACGCCAGATGGGCCAGGATGGCCAGCTTCTGGGCGGCGTCGGTGCCGTCCACGTCCATCGTCGGATCCGCCTCCGCGTACCCTCGCTTCTGGGCCTCGGCCACTGAGGCGGCGTAGTCGGTCCCCTGCTCTTCCATCTGGGTCAGGATGAAGTTGCTCGTGCCGTTGAGGATCGCGTGGATCGACCTGACCTTATTGGCCGAAAGGCACTGGCCGATCGCCGCGATGATCGGGATTCCGCCCGCCACCGACGCCTCGAACGCGATCGACCGCCCCAGTTGCCTCGCCCGGTCGAATAGCTCCGGGCCGTGCTCGGCCAGCAGCGCCTTGTTGGCCGTCACCACGTCCTTGCCCGACTCCAGAAGCCGGAGCATGATGGTCCGGGCAGGCTCGAGACCCCCGATCAATTGGGCCACCGCCGCGATCTCCGGGTCTTCGGCGACCCGGGAGAGATCGTCGGTCAGCAATCCCTCGGGCAAGGTGACGTTTCGGGCCCGAGCCAGATCCTTGTCCACCACGCAAGCCAATTCCACCCGCTCTCCCGCATGCCGAGATATCCGGTCCGCGCTCTCCAGCAAGAGCCTCGCCACCCCCGACCCGATCGTCCCGAACCCGACAACGGCGACTTTCACAGTGTCCATGACCCGATCCAACGTGCAGCGCCCCAACGAATCGTAATCCCTTATGCTAGGCCACTCGATCCCCCCTCGTCAAGCGTCCTTGGGCGATGGCCTCCCGTGCGGCAAAATCTCCCGGCACAACGCCGAAATGACCCATTGCCAGCCCCGGCGTCGACACGGCCTGCTCCACATCGGGCGCCTAAGTCGGCTTCAGTACGCGTAGGGTGCGTGAAACGCACCACCCAGGACGCCGGAAAAGCTTCTTGGAGCAGCGCCCAGGAAAGAACAGCACGGAACGGATCGCCGCCGCACGGCTCACTTGAAGGAAGCGGTTGCCCGTCCGAGGGTGCCGTAGATGGTGCGCTCTCCATGGCGTGTTGCACCAAACCGACCGCCTGGCGGACCGGGAAGGCCCGGGTGGTCCTCATTCTCCCAGGCGGTATAGAACAACACCACCTTGTCCTCCTCGAACACGACGGTGGGAGCCATGATGCCCCAGTTGTCGAATGCGTCCTCACTGCCTTTCTTCAGTATCACCTCGCTGCCGGCCCATTTCTCCCCGTCTTCGGACGAACAATAGGCAATCACTTCGTCTCGGTGGAAATCTTGTCTGAACAGCGGCGACTCGGTCGAGAACATGTGGTAAAAGCCTTCGCGGCAATGTACTTCCATGATGTTGCCGGAGGTGAAAAATGCCGGATACTCCAAGGCGTGCTTGGCCGGCTCGATGGTGTTCAACTCCTCGTTGAATAGGGCGCGATAGATGCCAACGTTCGTGATTTCCTGTCCGGCGGGCTCTTCTCGAACTCCGAGAACGGTGTTGGCGTAGAGCACTGTCCGACCAGAAGGAAACCAATCACGAAGACGCCAAGAAGCAACAGGTACTTCTTCCATTTCTTCTTCGGAGTCCTCGACGTCATGACTTCTCCTTCCACGTCCGACGGCGCCGTCAGCAGCATTCCTCGCCGCGACCCGACGTGTCAACCCTCGATGGCCAGACAAGCCGGCAATGGCACCCGGAAAACCAGATCAACTCTTCAGGGGGCTGCTAACTGCGCTCTGCCCCGTATCACTATTACTCCGGCCGCGTCGTCACCGGGACGAGCTTCTGCGCCCGGTTGCCGTAAGCGTCGCCTACGTAGAGGTTGCCGTTCGAGTCCTGCACGATGGCGTGCACGCCGATCGTTTCGCCCGGCTTGGGGTTTTGGGGGTCGCCGAGGGGAACCGACCAGACTTGGCGGACGCGCCCGTCGGTCGAGAACCGCATGAGGAGCTGGTCCTTGAACTCGCAGTACTTGCCGTGGCGACGCCACCAGTGGGGCGAGGAGCCGCAGACCCAGACGTCGTCGCTCTCGGTGATGCTCATCCCCCACGGCATGATCAGACCGGACCACTGATCGACGGGCTTGCCGCTCTGGTCGAACAGCAGGATGCGCCCGCTGTTGCGGTCACCCACGTAGAGGGTGCCTTGGGAGTCGACCAGGATGGCGTGCGGCAGGACGAACTGGTCGGGCTGGGTGCCGTAGCTACCCCACGCCTTGAGGAACTTGCCGTTTCGGTCGAAGTGGACGACCCGGCGGTTGCCGTAGCCGTCGGTAACGAAGACATCGCCCTTCGGGGTGATCGCCATGTCGGTCGGCCGGTTGAAGTGGGTCCCGTCGGCGCCTTTCTCACCACGTACTCCCAGGGTGAGGAGCAGTTCCCCCTCGGGGGTGTACTTCTGGACGATGTGCAGCGCGAAGTCGGAGATCCAGACGTTGCCTTCGTGGTCGATACGGATGCAATGCGGGTTGTCGAAGTTGCCTTGGCCCCAGGTTCGCACGAACGTCCCGTCGGCCGTGTAGACCTGGACCGGGTCCTCGCACCGGCTGAGCACCCAGATCCGGTCCGCCGCGTCGACGGCCATTCCGGTGACGGCCCCCCAAGGCTTGAGCTGCTCAGGTCGCTTGGGCCAGCTCGGGTCGACGTCGTATTCCACCACGACGGGAACCCTGGCATAGCCGGGCGCATCGGCCGCAGTCGATGGCTGGGCCGCCAACAATAG
>CAZDHR010000582.1:0-3541 GCA_964505295.1 uncultured Planctomycetaceae bacterium | reverse complement strand
GACGATTTCCGAGTCTACGCCCCCACCACCAGCTCGCAGCCGCACGAGGACGGGGGCGAGATCGAGGAGTGGAGGTCGTCCGACCGGGGTCGAACCTGGACGAACACGAAACATCTCACCGCCGGCTCCCGGTACTCGCACAATCAGGTGAAGGTCGTTTTCAACCAGGGCGAAAGTGACTTCCGCGTGCTCTGGAGCTACGGAGACTCCGTCTATCCGCCCGCCACGCGGGACGTCTATCTCTGCCGCTACGGCGAAGCCGGCCGGGGGTTCGAGCGGATCACGTTCGCCGCTGCGGGCACGTCGCCTTGAGGCTTCGGGCTCGGGGGGGCGTGATTCAAGCGGCGGATGCCGGAGCCCCAACTGGGTAATCTCGGGAAGACGTGACGGTTAGGCAAGCCGTGCGCGATCGGCCCTGCATGAAACTGGGCCGGATCTGCCTTCTTTGACGGCGTTCCAGCAAAACGTGCTTGTCCTCATCGTAGTCGTCGATAACCAGCATACAGCGGTCGAATACGTGGAGATATCTCAGAAAGCACGGAGGGAGAAAAAATGTGGCTTAGTTTAAGGGTTGCGCTGGCTGCTTTGGCAGTGCTGGCGCTATCGACGTCCACCGCCTCAGCGGAGGGCCTGGAATTTGTCAGCAGTTTTGGCCCGAAGGCCGAGGTGGCCGAGCCGGCCGTCGGCGATTGCGGCTGCGACGTCGGCTGCCTGGACGATTGCTGCGGGTGCTGCGATCCGTGGCGCCTGCGGGACAGCATGTACGGGTTCTTCGCCTTTGACGGCTGG
Organism: uncultured Planctomycetaceae bacterium; assembly: GCA_964505295.1. GTDB lineage: Bacteria > Planctomycetota > Planctomycetia > Pirellulales > Thermoguttaceae > DATKZH01. The sequence goes on along the minus strand of CAZDHR010000582.1, from coordinate 2,752 downwards.
AAGGACCAGGCGGACCAACTCGACGGCAACAACTTCGGATTCCGAACCGGGTTCAATGCCGGCATGCCGCTTTTGAGTAGCCGCGGGATTGGCGCGCAGATCGGGACCAGCGTCGGCTTCTACGAGCTTTCGGGTCGCGAGCAGGGTGCGACGACCACGATCGAAGATCAGACCATCTTCACCGTGGGGGTGTTCAAGCGGAGCGATTACTGTGCGGGCGACCGGTTTAGCTGGGCGATCGTCTACGACCACCGGTTCAACGCCGACTACGGGGTGAACGGCGGCGACAGCCTCAGCCTGGGACAGTACCGCGGTCTGATCGGCTATGCCCTGAACCAGTGCGACGAGATCGGTTTCTGGATGACCCAGTCCAACGACGACGACGATCCGCTGCCCGCCACGACCGGGCAGTTGGTGGGCGCCAGCTTGTGGTGTGAGCCCGTCCAGCAGTACAACTTCTTCTGGCGCCGCTACTGGGAGTGCGGTGGCGAGACGATGCTCTACATGGGGGCCGTGGAAGACCCCGGCGAATTCGTGGTGGGGCTCGATGCCCAGGTACCGCTGAGCCGGCGGTTGTCGCTGTTCTGCGGGGCCACCTACATCAAGCCGAGCGTCGACGCCGGCAGTCCCAACTACACCGAAGAGATCTGGAACGTCACCGCCGGGGTGATGTTCTTCCCGGGCCGTTGCGCCCAGACCTGCTGCGGGCCGAACAAGTGGGCGCCGCTCATGCCGGTCGCCAACAACGGCTCGTTCGCGCTGGACGTGGATACCGTCCCGGTCCGCCCGTAACCGTCAACCTGCGGTCGACGCAGAAGGCCACACTGCTGCTGTGTTTGCCGCCCTGCCCGGCATGATGCGTCAACCCGCCATACCCGGGCACATTGCGTGACGAGACGTGAAGTTTGACACGCGATGCCGGGCCAGGGCGGTCGGGTCTTGGGAGATGAGCGAAAGCTTGGGAGCACGCGGGGGTTCGAGGCGCGCCTGACCATCGGCCACCGGTTCCGTCCGTCGGGGAAACCCCTGACGACGGGTACGGGAACCGCAGGCGCGGCTCGACCCCACCGGCTCCCTTCTCCATTTCTTGACCGGTTTCCCGTCCCTCGCTACGGCTCCGCCCGTACGTCGAAGGCCGAGAGCTGGTCGCTGTGGCGGAGATAGAGTCGCCCGCCGCAGACGACCGGGTGGGCCCAACTGTTGCCCGGTCCGCCGGAAGGAAGCTCGAACCGGCTGATCACCGTGTGCCCGCTCGGCGTCGCTTCGACCAGGCCCACATCCTTCGCTTCTCGCTGAACGTGTAGAGCATCCCGTCGGCGCAAGTCAGGGACCCCTTGCCCACGCCTCGCTCGGAATAGGCCACGTCGCCGGTCTCCCAATTCAGCGAGACCCACTTGCCCTTGTGGGATGAGCCGTACAGGTGGCCGTCGAGGAGAAGGACGCCGCCGTGATGGGGTGACGGGATGAGCGGGTAGGGGGTAACGGGGTGACGGGGGGTGGGGGGTGGGGGCCCGGCTCGCTTCAGCGTGCTTCTCGCCTTGTCACCTTGTCACCCAGTCACTTTCTCACCTTGTTCCTCGCTCGACGCCAGCGTGTCCTCCGCCGTCAAATCCGTATCCGCCGAAGGCGCGCCCGCCGACGTGGAACGTCCCACCGGGCTCGTCGCCGGCTTGTTTGTGCAAGCGACCAAGGGAAGCAGAACGACAACGACAATCCCGGATCTCAGTATGGCACATTACGCCGGTAACCGGAATGGACGGGAGCGGAGAAATAAGTCTTGATGCGACAAGCACTTGTGTGCTAAATGTGGTTGGTTCAGTTCGGCAAGCCGCTGTTGGCTGCGGGCCGCATTTTCCCAGAAAGGAGTCTGGGATGTCGCATCAAGACCGGAAGTCCGCGGGGCCGATTGTAGTCAATCACGAGTCGATCAAGCAAGCCGTGAATTCGCTGTTCGCCGCGAGGGGGTGCAGGAACGGACTTCTGAGGGTTCCCGGGGTTGAGGAAGTTCGGGTGGGAGATTTTCGCGGCATGGGATAGGATTTGCGGAGGTTTGGTCAATATGGCTCTTTTGGGAAGGAATTTACCATGGGGACGGACTCCCGCACCGAGATCGAGAGGTCGACGCTGTCGCCGCAAGCAGAACGGAAGTTGGACGAGTTGGTGGCCCTGCTGGCCGCGGAGAAGTTTGATCCGGACGGACCGCTACGAAATACGACGTTCGCCGAAATCGAAGACTACGGCCATCAAGTAGGTCGGGTTTTGGCCCGAACCGTCGACGAGCATCTTGCCCGGCAGCACGCCGAGCACTTCGAGGAATCGTGCGCCTGTCCAACGTGCAGCGTGCTGGTCGAGCCGAACGAAGCCCGCAGGGGGCGGGCAATGCAAACGCGCGGGACGGGACCGTCTGGATCGAGGAACCGGCGTTCACGTGCCCGACTTGCCATCGGGTTTTTTTCCCTCAGCGGATCGCGCTGGCGACTGACGGTCGATCGTACAGCCCGGCCGTGCTGGAGAAGGTGATCCTCGTCGGTGCGCATGCTCCTTCTTACACCGTCGGTTCCAAGGACCGTAGGGTGCGTGAAACGCACCATTCTTGTTGAAGGCAGAGAATACGGCCACGCTGAGCGACCGCGGCAACGGGGCTGACGTGACGTTTGCTTCCATGACGATTGGTGCGTTTCACGCACCCTACTTCTACTTGCTGACGTTCGTCGCCGGGCAAAGCCAGCATCTTCCCGAAGGGCAGCACTTG
>CAZDHR010000581.1:0-3543 GCA_964505295.1 uncultured Planctomycetaceae bacterium | reverse complement strand
TTGCCCTAAACTCTAGCACATAGCCAAAGCTCAACGTCGTCCTGGCGCAAAACACCTGAATGTACAGCTCCTGCAAAGACGATGCAAGGAGGGGGAATCTTTTGAGGAACTACGAGACTCGGGCTGGATTCCACGCTCCAGTCGCCTTCTTTCGCGCCCCACTTCGGGTGACGCAGCCGGCACCCCGTACCGTTTCCCCGGCTGCGAACGTCGGGTAGAATCGAGGAGGCGACGCACCAGCCGGCGACGGGCTGGCGACGAATCAACGGGAGGTCCGTGATGACGACGAGACGAAGGGCGACGGCGTTTGGGCTGATCCTGCTGACCATTTCCGCTTCGAGTGCAGCGAAGGGAGCCACCGTGAGCAGGGCAGCGACGCACGCGGCCGTGTTGGTCGAGGCCGAGGGCTTCGACGACCACGGGGGCTGGGTGGTCGACCAGCAGTCGATCGATCAGATGGGCTCGACGTACCTTCTGGCGCACGGGCTGGGCGTGCCGGTCGACGACGCCACGACGACCGTCCGCTTTCCGGGCCGGGGCACGTACCGGGTGCTCGTGCGCACGCGCGATTGGGTCGCCCCGTGGAAGGCCCCCGGCGCGCCGGGCAAGTTCCAGGTGCTCGTTGACGGGCAAGCCCTGCCCACGGTCTTTGGCACGGAAGGGGCCCGGTGGCACTGGCAGGACGGCGGGACGGTCCGCCTCACCAAGCAAGAAGTCCGGATCGCCCTGCACGACTTGACCGGCTTCGAGGGGCGGTGCGACGCGGTGCTGTTCACCACCGATCCGCACTTCACCCCGCCGAACGACGGCCCGGCACTGGCCGCCTTCCGTCGCAAGGCACTGGGGCTTGGCGACGAGCCCGAGGAGGCGGGCGAGTTCGATTTCGTCGTGGTCGGCGGGGGGATCGCCGGCACGTGTGCGGCCGTCTCCGCGGCGCGGCTGGGCGCCCGCGTCGCCCTGGTGCAAAATCGGCCCGTCCTCGGCGGCAACAACAGCTCGGAGGTCCGTGTGGGCCTTTCAGGGCAGATCCACCAGACGCCCTATCCCCGGCTGGGCGACGTGGTCAAGGAGATCGCACCCATCGGCTACTACGATTTCCGCGAGGCCGAGAAGCACCCCGATCGGCCCGAGAGCCAGCGAATCCTCAAAATGGACCCGGTCAAACGCGTCCACAACGCCGGGCCGGCCTCGAACTACGAGGACCAGAAGAAGCTCCGCGTGGTGAGGGCCGAGAAGAACCTCCGCCTGTTTCTCAACACGCACGTGTTCCGGGCGGAAATGCAGGGCGACCGGATCGCGGCCGTGGTCGGCAAGAATATCGAGACCGGCCGGGAGATGCGGCTGCGCGCCCGGCTGTTCGCCGATTGCACGGGCGACGGGAACCTCGGCCATCTGGCCGGGGCCGACTATCGCGTGGGCCGCGAAAGCCGCGACCAGACCGGCGAGCCGCTCGCGCCGGAGAAGCCCGACCGTCTGGTGATGGGCACGTCCGTCCAGTGGTACACCGTCGAGGAGCCCAATCCGCAGCCGTTTCCCGATTGCCCTTGGGCCGTGCCATTCGACGAGGACACGTGTCAGCGCGTCACGCGGGGCGATTGGGACTGGGAAACCGGCATGAACCGGGACCAGATTGCCGAGATTGAAGAGATCCGGGACCACGCGTTTCGCGTCGTCTACGGCAACTGGGCGTTCCTCAAAAACCACAGCCCGGAGAAGGACGAGATTGCCAACCGGCGCCTCGCCTGGGTCGCCTACATCGGCGGCAAGCGAGAGTCGCGCCGGCTGCTGGGCGACGTGATCCTCCGTCAGCAGGACCTCGAACAAGAGCGACCGTTCCCCGACGCGTCGGTGACCACCACCTGGGGCATCGACCTGCACTACCCGGCCCCGGAAAACACGGAGCACTTCCCCGGGCAAGAGTTCCGCTCGATCGCCAAGACCAAGCGGATCAAGCCGTACCCGATCCCCTACCGCTGCTTCTATTCGAGGAACGTGGAGAACCTTTTGATGGCCGGGCGAAACATCAGCGTCACCCACGTGGCCCTGGGGACGGTCCGCGTGCAGAAGACGACCGGGATGATGGGCGAAGTGGTGGGCATGGCCGCCTCCTTGGCGACGAAGCGCAAGACCGGGCCCCGCGGCGTCTACCAGAACCACCTGGACGAGCTAAAGGACCTCATGCGGCGTGGGGTCGGCAAGCAGGAACTGTCGAGCGGAGCGGCCCCCTGAACGGCAATCCCACGGTGACCAAACCCTGGCTACCCCCGAGCATTCCGCCACCATCGCGTCGTTGGTACCCGGCCAACGCGGCGCTTTGGAGGAAGGCCTTCTCCGACTCCTGGCGCCAGCTTCTGGTGACCGGCGTGTTGCTCCTCCTGTTCGCGTGGCTCTTCGTCTGGTTGATGAGCCTCTTCTCGGCCGGCTCGTGGACGCGGCTTTTCCATTGGCTCCCCGGCCCGATGCGGGGGTTCATTCGAGCCTGGCTGGGGGTCGAGTTGGTCGATCTGGCCAGCACGGCGGGCCGGATCAGCTTCCTCTACCTGCACGTGGTCACCGTGCTCCTGTTTTTCACCTGGGCGGTGGGTCGCGGGTCGGACGCCGTCAGCGGCGGCATCTCGGACGGCACGATGGAGTTCATCCTGACGCTGCCCGTCCGACGCGTCTGGGTGCTGGTGGTGCCGGCCATCGTCAACACGTTGGGGACGGCGTTGCTGGCCTTTTCCTTGTGGTGCGGCACGTGGATCGGAGTGACGCTGGTCGACCTGAAGGAGGACGTCACGATCCGGCTCTTCCTGCCTGGGGCGGTGAACGTCTTCTCGATGGCCTTCTGCCTGGCCGGCATCACGACGCTCTTCTCCAGCTTCGATCGCGACCGGTGGCGCACGATCTGGCTCGCCGTCGGCTTCTTCGCGGTCTCGGCCATCGTCAAGCTGGTCGCCCGGATGTGGGAGCCCGGCGCGTGGCTCCAATACTTCAGCTTCCTCACGACCTTCGAGCCGCAGCAGTTGATCCTGATGCGGGAGGAGGCCTGGTCGGCGTCGGTCTGGTACGACGGTCCCCTGCTCGCGGTAGGCCTCGCCGGCTACGTGGCCGCGGCAATCATCTTCACCTGCCGCGACATCCCCGTGCCGAGATAGACCCTTTCGTACCGCTAAGGTGACGGGGTGACGGGGTGACAAGGTGACAAGGTGACAAGTGGCGAGTGGCGAGTGGCGGTTCCTGAGCCGCAAGCCGAGCGTGTGCCCGTTCACCCCATCACCCCCTCACCTTGTCACCCCCTCCCCTCCTCCCGCCGCTGCTTGGCAACTGAAGCAGGAAGCGCAAAGCCTGAGGGCTGTGGACTTGAAAGCACCGTCCCGGTTTCTTCTCGACTGCTGACGGAGCGGCAGCCGAAACGTAATGCGTGGCACGTGGGTGCCGATCCTCTGGTGAAACCGACTGCCGGGAGAAGCGAAGTTGCCAGCGAAGCGCACGCTCAGGTTTCTTTATCTTTCCTATTTCTCCAAACCAGCGTCTGATCGCGCAGTCTACCAGGCTATCCGA
>CAZDHR010000580.1:0-3563 GCA_964505295.1 uncultured Planctomycetaceae bacterium | reverse complement strand
GAAACACAGCAACTTCCAGCCATCGCCGCGTGACACGCTTTGGGATCAGACCCATTTCAACCTCAGTGTCGGCGACTACTTCAAACGCTACTTCATCGGCCACTACAATCCGGCCGGAAACCACTTCTTCGCCTATGCGCTCAAAGACCGCATGGTCGAGTGGCTGGACCCCAAACCTCTCCCCTATCGCGAAACGACCCAAAGGGCCATCGATTTCAAAGGGTATCTCCAAGAGTACTGATCTTGCTTGGCTCTGAGAATGCAGTCTTCCACCTCGCGTGATGTAGCACGCGGCGGATCCGTCACAGCGACCCCGAGGCCGTCGAGCCTTCCGTGCGGGTGCGGTAGTCCAGGCAGATTCGGCGGTCGCATTTCGGGTAATTGGTGGCCCCGGGAAGCAGGCTCCGCATGCCCATTCGATGGATCGACGCACGGGAAGCCATGGCTCCACGCTCCGGATGGAGCAGCTTCCGTTCGATCTCTTCATTCAACCGAAACACCGATTTCTCGCCCGGCGTCAGCAGCACCTGCCCTTCGGTCGTACACTGAAGTTCCTGCTCGGTCCAGTCGCCGTCGCTGAGTTTGACGTAATCCGCTTGATCCATGCCGAAGGCGATCTACCCGTGGATGTTCTGTTCGGCGTCCTGCGGCCCTTTTGTGTCGATCAGGTGGCGGAACGTCATGAGGTAGCCACCCGGCGCGGCGGCGACGATGCGTTCGTCCAGGGCCATCAGATACGACGTCAATGTTCCGCCGCCTGAATTCCCCGTGCAGCCGATCTTGTCCGCGATGACGTCGTCGCGGCTTTGCAGGTAATCGATTGCCCGCATCCCGTCCCAGATCCGGTACTGGGCAATGTTTGATCCCAGCAAGATACTGCCCAGCCCCGCGGTTGTGTGCTCGATGGTGCATACAAACTGGACTTGCGGATGAGGTACCTCCAGCCATTTTGCCGTGATGAAATGCGTGTGCTCTTCGTCGTAGTCGAGCATCTGATATCGCTCGCCCTGACTGATCGGGTCATAGCAGAGCGCCGCCAGCCCGTGTTTCGCCAGGAGAATGGAAATCCGCTGGTATTGTCCGGCCGCTTTGCCGTTGTGACTGTGACCGCAAGGAACCAGCACGGCGGGATAAGGCGGCTCTGTCAGCGGCAGATACACGTTCGCCGTGACGTGATGATGCGGGCGGCTTTCGAAGATCAGCTTTTCGACGCGGTAGCCCTCGCCTTCCAGCCGACCGACGATTGTCGCGTTCAGCGGCGTGCGCTCCGGGAACCCGCCGAGTTGCCGCACGAAAAACTCGCGCCGCTCTTCCTGCCACCGCGCGCAGTCCGCCCTGGTCTTGACGGCCTCGAACGCCTCGCGGCGCCGCTCCACGTGCTGGTAGAACTGTTGCTTCAAGTAGACCTCAAACTGCTTCCCCGGCGCCATGCCGTCCGCCGTTTCCGTCAGCACCGTGAGGTCTTCCGCCAAGGTGACGGACCCGACTGTCGACAGCAGAGCCATGATGACAAGCATGAGTTTCATGGGGTCATCTCCTTGTTGATGGTCCGATCATGAGGGCGTTTGTGCGGGGCACGTTGGTAATCCGCCGCGGCGGAATGGAACCGTGCCCCACTTCGGTCACGGCCACGCCACGCTACGACGCCCACGGCGTTTATCGTAGCGGTTCCCGGTGATTGGTGGCCGGTCTCGCCGCATCACTTTGCCTTCACGTCTTCCCGCTCGATCGCGAGGATCGTCCCCTCGCCTGCCGCCAGAGTCACACGCCCCAAACGGCCACCGCCTGCGAAGTCGGCCTCCTCCAAATCGAGACCTTCGTTGCGGATGACGTCGGCGAGTCTCGTCGTGCCTGCCTTGAGGCGGACCTCGGCAACGCGAGCCCGGTGGAAGTCGTCGTTGACCACGACCGCGTAGTATTTGCCCGTCGTGGGATCCATGAAGCACTGGCCTTCCATGGGCGACTCGACCGTCGCGACCGGGCGATCGGTTCGCTCCCACCGCCGGATGAGCGGCTTGTGAGGTGCGAGGAGTCGGTACGCCTTGCCGATCTCTTCGAGTTGAGGCGTCGCCGTGCCGTTCGGGTTGGTGAGCGCGTTGGGCCCCAGGTCCGTCGGCTCCTTGGCCAGGATAATCTCGTCGTTTGTCTTGGCGATGTCAGGCGGCGGCAGTGACTCCGTCTTCACGTTGGGAGCCTCCGGCGCGAGCGTATAGAAGAGCACCCCTTTGCACGCGCTGCGGACCGTCTCCCAGATTTGCCAACGGATCTCGGCGAGCGTGGGGCAGCGCCAGTGCATGTACGAGCCGGGCAGCGCGATCAGATGGCCGCGGTCGTCATACCGCCGGGGGCCGCCCCAAACGTCGCTGAAGCACATGGGCATGATCCACGGTGCCACGTCCCTGTCGCCGATGGCTTCGACCATCCGTCGCGCGTTGGTGCGGAAGAAGTGACGGCTCGCTCCATCCTTCTGATACCCTCAGTAGAATGTCGCGTTGAAGGGCATGGCAGTTTACTGCTCCGCCCAAAGCGAGTCGAGCAATTCCAGAGTTCGTTCGACCAACTCGCGCCCCCCTTCCGGGCCCACTTCCGTGCTTTCGGGAATCGCCCCGTAGGCGCCGCCGGCTGAGAGCCACCCGTTCCATGCGGTGGGAGAAAGCCGGATTCCAGTCGACGGTTTTCTCCATGACGGGGAGGACGGAGGTCACGGCGTCGGCGATGCGTACGGCGATCTGCTCGCGCCGGTTTCGCCCCGTGAGACCTTCCATGCGCGATTCGGCCTTCTTGGCTACGACGACGACGGGCCGCATCGACTTCCCTTCGAGATGCTCCGGAAGCGGCAGCCCGGCCAGGTCGCACAGCGTCGGGTAGACGTCCAGCAGCTCGACCAGCGCCGCGCTTCGGTCGCCGCCGTTGGGCATGTCGGGATAGCGCAGCAGCAACACGGTGCGCGTGTCGAGTTCGTAATTCGTGGCTTTGCTCCAGGCGGAGTACTCACTGAACTTCCAACCATGGTCGCCCCACAGCACAACGATCGTATTCTTGTCGAGGCCGAGCCGCTCGAGGGCGTCGAGCACTTTGCCGATTTGCGCATCGACGTAGCTGACGCTGGCGTAGTAGCCGTGGATAAGGCGGAGCGCCAAGTCGTGGCTGACCGGCCCGCTGCGCGGCGTGCCATGATACGAACGGACTTCGCCGAAGCTCCAATGGACGAATGCCGGTGAGCCTTTGGGCCACTCCGTGATAGGCGACAGGCGGATCGTGTCGGCATCGTAGAGGTCCCAGTATCGCTTCGGCGCGCAAAACGGCAAGTGCGGTTTCTGGAAGCCGACACCGAGGAAGAACGGCTTGTCGAGGTTCGGGCTGTGGAGATGGCTTGCACCGTAGCAGTTCAATTCGGGCCGAAGGTCGTCTACGGCGATGAACAGCACGTTGGGCCGCTTGGAACCCGCGGCCGCATCGGCGGTCGTCGCCGCGGCAACGGCGACCGGCGGCCACAAAACGGAGACGAGTAAGGGGCGGGCGATCAACAAGTTACCGGTTCTCTGGTGGAACGGTGGAGTAAT
>CAZDHR010000579.1:0-3568 GCA_964505295.1 uncultured Planctomycetaceae bacterium | reverse complement strand
GCTTTTCGCTCCGCGAAAAGACGCTTGTTCGCGGAGCGAACAACGACACTCTTTGGGATGCCGGTGCCGAGGCGGTCCCTTGCCGGCAGTCCGGGCAGCAATCAGAATGACCTGTGGCGGCCTTTCGCGGCACGTCGGCTCGCGTTCGGCTTCGCCACCTGGAATCGACCGATCCCGGCCCCCCGCTGAGCGAGCAGCCATGTCGCTGATCCGACTCGACGAGATCCGCAAGGTCTACTCGCTGGGAGAGACGGAAGTCGTGGCCCTTCGGGGCGTGTCGCTGAGCCTGGAACGGGGCGAGTACGTGGCCCTGATGGGCCCCTCAGGCTCGGGCAAGTCGACGCTGATGAACACGCTGGGGTGCCTCGACCGCCCCACCAGCGGAAGCTATCTGTTGGACGGCGAGGAAGTGGCCCGGATGTCGCGGGACACACGGGCGAGGCTGCGGAACCGGAAGTTCGGCTTCGTCTTTCAGAACTTCAACCTCCTCGCCCGCACGAGCGCATTGGAGAACGTCGAGCTGCCGCTGCTTTACGAACGCGGAATCTCGGCGCGACAACGCCGCCGCCGCGCGATCGACGTGCTGGAGAAGGTCGGGCTGGGCGATCGGATGTACCATCATCCGGGGCAGCTCTCCGGAGGTCAGCAGCAGCGCGTGGCCATCGCCCGGGCGTTGGTCAACCAGCCGGCGATCATCATGGCCGACGAGCCCACGGGGAATCTCGACTCCCGCACCAGCCGGGAAGTGATCGATCTGCTCCATCGCCTGAATGAGGAGACCGAGATCACGCTGGTACTGGTCACCCACGACCAGTACATCGCCCGACATGCCAAGCGGCTTCTCGTCCTCAAAGATGGGGAGATTATGGAAGATACGGCAGACTTCGACCGAGCGATACGGGCGCTGCACTCCGAGGACGGGGGAGAATAGGAAATATGAGTTGTCTTTCCCCCTCCCGGGGAGCGTTCCGGTTAGGGGGAATGTAACGATTATGTTGCACACGGCGGGCCACTCCACCGATGAAGTGGGTATGGTCGTTTGCCCTCGCATCGTCGGTCTGTTGGTCTGCGCCCTGGCGGTCTCGATGGCGTCGGTCCCCGCCCATGGGCAAGGCATTTTGGGGACCGTCTTTCCCGAGCAGCGGCGCATGGAGATCCGCGCGCCCTCCGAGATACCGGTGGCGCGGCTGCCGGACGTCCCCGCGCCGCCCACGGTCTCCAAGCCCGTGGCGAAAGAGCCGCTGGAACTCTCGCTGGACGACGCGGTTCGGATCGCCCTGGAAAACTCGGAGGTCGTCCGCGTGTTGACCGGCGCGGGCGCGACCTCCAGCGGGAGCACCATCTACGACCCGGCCATCACGAATACGGAGATCGATGATGCCCGGGCGCGGTTCGATCCCAACTTCCAGGTGTTCAACGACTGGGACCGGACGGAGACACCCGGCGCCGCGGATTTCCGGCAGAGTGAGACCGACCCGCACGACGTTCGGATCGTGGGAGATCGGATCGACCAGTACAACATGGGCCTGGGGGTATCGAAGACGACCGTGACCGGCGGGACGGCCGGTCTGAGCGTCAACGCCAACCCGTTGCGGTCTTCGGCGGAGGACCTGCCGCTGAATCCGCGGGCGACCTCGTCGGTCGACATGAGCTTCAGCCAACCGCTATTGCAGGGGGGGGGCATTCGGGCGAACTTGGCCCCCATCGAGATCGCGCGGATCGACACGGAGCGGTCGTTCTATCAGCTCAAGCAGAGCGTGCAGCAGTTGGTCCGCGGCGTCATCGAGGCCTACTGGGCCCTGGTGTTCGCCCGAGTCGAGGTCTGGGCACGCGAGCAGCAGTTGAAGCAAGGCCAATGGGCCTTCGATTTCGCGGAGGCCCAGTTCCGTCGCGGCTTGGGGAACGCTGGCGACCGGGCGCAGGCCCAATCCTCGCTGGCACGCTTTCGGGCCAACGCGATCACCGCCCGGGCCAGTCTGCTGCGTCGCGAGGCCGCCCTGCGGAACATCCTCGGCATGCCGCCTTCGGGGCCGGAGGAGCTCGTCCCCGTCACGCCGCCGTCGACCGAGTGGATCGCCGTCGAGTGGGAGACGATTCTGCGAATCGCCGAAGAGTTCCGGCCCGATCTCGTCGAGCTGAAGCTCCGCATCGAGTCCGACGAGCAGCAGCTCCTGGTGGCCGAGAACGATGCGCTTCCCCGGGTCGACGCCAATGCCTTGTATCGCTGGGACGCCCTGGGCGGCAGAGACCCCACCGGCGCGTGGATCGCCTCGGGCCCGGGCCAGTTCACCGGATGGCAGTTCGGCATCGACGTCACCGTCCCGCTGGGCCTGAGGCAATCACGAGCCGCGCTCCGCCGGGCGGAGCTGTCGCTGATGCGCGACCGGGCGAACCTGGAGCAGGGCCTTCACCACGCCACGCATCTGTTGGCCGATAACTACCGCAATCTGGCCCAGTTCCACGAAGAGTACCGGGCATTCCGAGAAACGCGGCAAGCGGCGCGCACGAACCTCGACGCCCAATCGGCACGCTGGGCCGCCGACCTGACGATCTATCTGAACGTCCTCCAGGCGCTGACGAGCTGGGGCGACTCAATCGACGCCGAAGCCCAGTCGCTTCTGGAGTACAACACCGAGTTCGCCAATCTCCAGGAGCAGATGGGAACGATTCTCGAGGTGCACGGCGTCCAATTCGTCGAAGAGCGGTACTGCTCGAGGGGGCCGTTGGGTCGAAAGTTCCCAGGGCGCTGGTATCCGCGCGGCCGTCGACCGGGGCCCTACGACGAGCAGTACGAGCGCGGGAGCGAGCCCGCCGAGAACGCCTTCGAGCTGGACGAGCCGGTCATTCCAACGCGGCGCGCTCTGGACAGGCCGCGTCCGCCGATGCGACTGCCTGACGCAGCGCCCGAGGCACCGCCCGACACGGAGCGGATCCCGCTGCCGGCGCCGGAGCGGACGGAGGTGCCGGCGCATCGGCCGGAGTTGATTCCCGTTCCAGAGCCCGGGATCCTCGAGCTGCCGTGAAGGGCGGGGAAGATGCGCGGCAGGGCTCAGTCGGCAGGGCTTCTGCGAGGCGGAGCCTCGCGTTAGGGCGTTCCCAGGCGGAGCCTGGGAACGAGGGGGGGTGCGGCCTGGGAGCAAGGCCACAGGCCAGCCCCGGAGGGGCACGAGTTAATAGCCCAGGGCGTAAGCCCTGCGATCCAAGGACCGATTGACAGAGAAACCACGGAGGGGCGACACGCCTTATTCGTAGCGCAGGGCTTCGATCGGATCAAGACGGCTCGCGCGCCATGCGGGATAGAAGCCGAAGACCACGCCGACGACCACGCCGAACAGAATCGCGATCACCGCGGCGGTCAGGGAAACGACCGTCGGCCATTTGGTGCCGCTGGTCCAGGCGTTGATGACCGCCGTGAGCCCGGCCGACGCGGCGGTCCCCAGGGCAAGCCCTACCAGGCCCCCAATCGTGGAAAGCAGCACCGATTCGACGAGGAACTGGCGGAGAATGTCCCACTGCCGGGCGCCCACGGCCATGCGAATGCCGATCTCCCGGGTCCGCTCGGTCACCG
>CAZDHR010000578.1:0-3578 GCA_964505295.1 uncultured Planctomycetaceae bacterium | reverse complement strand
GGGGCCCGGCGGGCCGGGGCGAAGGTGACGCTGGTCGAGCGATACGGCCATTTCGGCGGCCTCTGGAGCGGCGGGCTCGTCCTCCTGGTGATCGGACACATCGTCACCGGCAAGAAGCAGGTCTGTCTGGGCATCGGCGAAGAGATCATGCGGAGGCTGGAAAAGCTCGACCGCGGGATCGTCAACCGGGAACCGGGCGACAGACCGACCGTCGACGCCGAAGCCTTGAAGTACATGATGCTGGAGATGATCGTCGAGGACGAAGTCGACCTGTTCCTGCACAGTTGGGCGGTCGACGCCGTCATGGACGGCGACACCGTCAAGGGCGTTGTCTTCGAGAGCAAATCGGGCCGCCAAGCCATCCTCGCCCAGCAGGTGGTCGATGCCACCGGCGACGGCGACGTCTTCGCGGCCGCCGGCGCAGAGCACGAACGCCGGCTGTATCACCTCGGGCTCGTCTCGCGGATCGGGAACCTCGACAAGGTCGACCCCCAAAAGGCTAAGCTCGCCAAGAAACCCCGACACCTCGGCAGCATCACCCCCATCAAGGGAGTCAACTGGGTGAACATGCACGGGCCCGACGCCGACGGGGTGGACGTCGCCCAGTTGTCGACGCTCGAGATGGACCATCGTCGCCAGATCTGGAAGAACGTGCGCGAGGTCCGCAGCACGCCGGGCTACGAGGACGTCTACCTGATGGAGACCGCGCCGCAACTCGGCGTCCGCATCACGCGCGTGCTCTCCGGCGTGGAAACGCTCACGATGAAGGGCGTCCTGGAGGGGAAGAAGGTCGCCAATTGCGTCGCCGTCGGCGGCGCGTGGAACGGCGATCATCAGGAGTGGCAAATCCCGTACGGGGCCCTGTTGCCCAAGAACGCTGAAAACGTCCTCGCCGCCGGGAGGTGCATCTCCGGGGAGCCGAGGATGTCGGACCTGATCCGGGTGATTCCCATCTGTTTCGTCACGGGCCACGCCGCCGGGTGCGCCGCCGCGTTGGCCGCGCGAGAGGGGTGCCGCGCCCGGGACGTCGACGTGCCCAAGCTTCAGAAGCTGTTGCGAGAACAGGAAGCCTACCTGGGCTGAAACCTTCGCGTATTGAGCCACGTTCACCAAGAACTGACGAGTAGAGAGACCAATGGACCGCGACATTTCCCGCAGAGATTTGATTCGGGTTCTGGGCACGTCGGGGCTCGCCGCCGGCATGGGGGGTTTCTGGCCGTCGCAAGAAACGCGAGCGGACCCGGCCAGCCGCAAGGACGCCCCGGCCGGCGTCAAAGTCGAGGGCACCACGGCTCCGCCCGCCAAGCTGGTCGACGGCAAGGTCATCCAACCCCGCCGCTCGTTGCCCCTGCTCACGCAGACCGACGTCCTGGTCGTCGGCGGGGGGCCGGCCGGCGTCGTGGCCGCGCTGGCCGCCAAGAGGACCGGCGTCGACGTGACGCTCGTCGAACGCTACGGCCACTTCGGCGGGCAGTGGACGGGCGGGCTGGTGCTCGTCGTGGCCGGCATGCACGACAAGACCAACAAGCAGGTGATCCAGGGCGTCGGCGAGGAAATCCTCCAGCGCCTGGACAAGCTCGACCGCGGCATCATGAACCGCCGGCCGGGCGTCGACCCCACGGTCGACGCCGAAGCCGTCAAGTACGTGATGGTCGAGATGCTCCAGGAGGCCGACGTCCGCGTGTTCCTCCACTGCTGGGGCGTCGACGCCGTCATGGAGGGCGACACGGTCCGCGGGGCCGTGTTCGAGAGCAAGTCCGGGCGCCAGGCCATCCTGGCCAAGGTCGTCGTCGACGCCACGGGCGACGGCGACGTGTTCGCCGCCGCCGGCGCCGACTACGAGCACATCCGATTCCACGTCGGGCTGGTCTGCCGCATCGGCAACCTCGACAAGGTCGACCAGGCCAAGGCGAAGGGCTCCAAGCGACCTCCGCGCCTCGGCGGGCCGACGCCCATCGACGGCATCCACTGGGTCAACATGCACGGGCCGACGGAGATCGACGCGCTCGACGTGGTCGATCTTACCCGCATGGAGGTCGATCACCGGCGCCAGATCTGGAAGGATGTGGAGCGGATCCGCAAGACGCCCGGCTACGAGAAGGTCTACCTTGTGGAGACCGCCCCGCAACTGGGCGTTCGCATGTCGCGCATGCTCGCCGGCACCGGGCGGCTGATGTTCGACGACGTGATGGCCGGCAAGAAGTTCCCCGATTGCATCGGCGTGGGCGGCGATTGGCGGCCCACCGAGCAACGCATCGGCGGGTGGCAGATCCCCTATGGCGTGCTGGTGCCGCAGAAGATCGACAACGTGCTGGCCGCCGGGCGGTGCGTCTCCGGCGAGCCCAAGCTGGCCGACCACCTGCGGATCATCCCCACCTGCTTCGTCACCGGCCACGCCGCCGGCTGTGCCGCCGCGTTGGCCGTGCAAGACAACTGCCCGCCCCGGAACGTCGAGGTCCCGAAATTGCAGAAGTTGCTCCGACAGCAAGACGCGTACTTGGGGTAGGTTGTCTACCCATCTCGACGTGGCACCTGGCGCTTCCGGGGCGCGCTGGCTCCGGCCCGGGGCGGGCGATCGCCGGTCAGGCACAGATCCATCGAGGGATTCCGGCACACACGGATGAGTGTCCAATGGAAGGATACCGGTTCTACGCGGACTTGCACGTCCATTCCAAGTACTCTCGGGCGACCAGCCGCGACTGCGATTTGGAGCACATGGCCTTCTGGGCCCGGAAGAAGGGCATCTCCGTCCTCGGCACGGGCGACTTCACCCACCCCGCGTGGTTCGAGGAGATCCAGGCGAAGCTCGTTCCGGCCGAGCCCGGCCTGTATCGGCTCCGTCCGGATCTGGAGAGGCAGGTCGACGAGTGGCTGGGCGGCGCGGGCGGCACGCCCATCCGTTTCATGCTCCAGGTCGAGATCTCCACGATCTACAAAAAGGATGACCGCACCCGAAAGGTCCACCATCTGATCTATGTGCCCGATCTGGCGAAGGCCCAGCACGTGCGGGAGAGCCTGGACCGGATCGGCAACATCCACTCCGACGGTCGTCCCATCCTGGGGCTCGATTCGCACGACCTTCTGGAAATCACGCTGGAGGCAGGCGACGGCTGCTACCTGATCCCCGCCCACATCTGGACCCCTTGGTTCTCCGTGCTCGGCTCGAAGTCGGGCTTCGACGAGATTGACCACTGCTACGGCGAGCTGACGCGACACCTCTTCGCGATGGAGACGGGGCTCTCGTCCGATCCGCCCATGAACTGGCGACTCTCGCGCCTCGACCGCTACTCGCTCGTCTCCAACTCCGACGCCCATTCGCCCCCCAAGATCGCCCGGGAGGCCTGCGTGTTCGATACCGAAATGGATTACTTCGCCATGCGTCGGGCCCTGGAGACGGGCGAAGGCTACGCCGGCACGGTCGAGTTCTTCCCCGAGGAGGGCAAATACCACTACGACGGACATCGCAAGTGCGGCGTCTGCCTCGCGCCCGAGCAATCGCGGGCGCACGACGGCCGCTGCCCCGTCTGCGGCAAGCCGATGACGCTCGGCGTGCTGCACCGCGTCGCCGAGCTGGCCGA
>CAZDHR010000577.1:0-3580 GCA_964505295.1 uncultured Planctomycetaceae bacterium | reverse complement strand
GCCGTTCCACTGGCAGAGCCACTGTTTCGACTCGCCCCGTCGCTGACGGCGGATGATCGCCTCGCTGGCGATCGACACACGGGCGGGATTTATTGGCGGAGCCGGCGGAAACCGACCGCGCGTCTTTCCGAACTCTTTCAGCTTGGTGACCAGGGTGCGGGCGGTCGGGGAGATCGGCCGCCGCTTGGGGTTGAGGATCTTATCGGCAGAGAGCCATTCGCCCACCACTCCCGCTCCGATCCGCGGCTCGTCGACCCGGAACCCGAAGACCTGGAAACGGTATTCGTTGATTTCACCCGTTGGCGAGCGCTGGCGAATGTCTCTCACGTCGCCGAGAAGCCCAGGCGGCCGGGGGAAGGATGCGCCCAGACACCGCCCCACGTTGCGCATCGCCGCGTCCGCCCCGGTTTCCCACCGGTCGTCCGTTCCATCGAAGCCGGGCGGCCATCTCCGCTGTTTCGTCATGGGGAGCGTGAAACCACCCCAATCGCCGTTGTGGACGACCAGCACCTTGTCGTCACAATAGACCGCAGTCACGACCACGTCGATTGTCAGAGTGCTCTCGGGCATGCTTGATCCTCTCGTCGCGCAACAGCAGTTTCGCGGCCTCGTCACCCTCACCGTTTTTTGCTACCCACTTTCCGCAGGTTGTTCAGACCGTACAAGCCGTCTTCTCGCGACCGGCGCGCCGTTCGATGCACCGCCGGAAGCGCGTCTTTTCCCCAAGATCTACGTCGCGCGCCGGGCTTCGGTTCGGATCGTGGGCGCGATCGCCGGGCGATCGGGAAGTGCAGAGGAAGCAAGCCCGGGGCTCCAACGCTCATCCTACTGGCGTCGTCAGTCTAGCCGCGTCGGGGATACCGGTCAAGGGGCCGCCGCGCCCGCCTTGGCGCTTGCCGCGGCCGGAGGACGCAAACGGTTTGCCTGCCGCATGCGACCGTCAGACCCTCGCCGCGAGAAGCCAATCGCCTCCCCGAGGGCCGACGGGCCGCGCTCCGCCTCTTTGCGGCCACGTCGGGCCCGAAAGCCGGGCCGCAGGCTACACCCCGAATCGGTCTTCCAAGAAACCCCCAGCCCCTGGGGGATCGCCGGGGGGTGAGATGTCCAGAACGCGGCAGATCTTCCTTCGGTCTGCCTGCGATCCATCCCCCGCCGGCAGCTTGGCCAGGATGCACCGGGCGTGGCGACGGGGGCTCTCCGCGTAGGCCGCGGTCGGATCCAGGCTCAGGGCCGCACTGTAGCATTCCAGGGCCGACTCGTACTGTTCGAGAAGCAGATAGGCTTCCGCCCGCGTCGCCTCCACCCAAATCCTCTCGTCGACCTCTTGCAGCGCTTCCGGCTTGATCGCCAAACACGTGTCGAGCACGTCTTGGGCGATGCGGGCCGCTTCGTTCTTGCTGCCCAGCAGGAAAAGCAGCGTCGCCACGTTGATGCCCGGGTAGTAGCCCTTGCGCAGCTCATAGGCTCGCTGGTAGTACTGAAGCGCACGCTCGTAGTGGATTCGGTCGGCCCCCGACTCGCACGGCCCGTAGTTGTTGATCGCCCACGCGCATTCCTTGTGGCGGCGTCCCAGCTTCCCGAGCGTCTCCTCGTCCGCGGATCGCAACTCGCGCAGCAGCGGGAGGAGGATCTCGTCGGCCTCCTTGCGGAGTTCCGCGATCCGCTTCTTGTCGTCGATCAGCGTGGAGAGCTCGACCTTCGCTAGCGCCCATTCCTGCTCGACGGCCACGACATGGGGATACATCTCGTGCAAGTCCTCCAGGTCGTTCACTGCTTCTTGGACGGTATCCTCGACGCGGGCCTGGGCTCGCTTCTTGGGATCCGCCAACACGACGGCGTAGTTGGGGAAGAGCGATTCCTTCGTCGCGCCAAAAGGCTCCTGCTTTGCGTTGGACGTGAGCTTGGGCGTCGGCGTCCACGAAGCGTTCGTCCGGCAGATCTTCCGGCCACAGACTTTCGGACAGTAGCAGTCCTCCCGGGCGAAGTGCGCGGCGGCGACGCCTCCGGCGATGTAGGCCAACTGCTGGTGGATCGGATCGTAGGGCGCGTGCTTGGCCGTGTGAACGGAGTAGGCCGCCAATGTGAACAGGTACTCCTCCTTCCAGCATTCGGGGCGCTCTCGACCGCAAAGGCAAATCTTGGCGCTCTGCCGAATCTCCAGCAGGATGGCGAACAGCCGCTTCCACTCGTTCGGATAGTCTCGGCCCAAGTCAATCCGATGCGTCTCGATCGGCCGAAGCGTCTGGTTGTCCAGGTTCCTCGTCCATTGGTAGAGCTGCCGCTCGAAATCCATCGCGTGCCGGAAGTCTTTCTTGCTGTCCTCCATCGCCCGGATCACGTACGGCAGGGCCCGCACGCGCAACTCCATCTCGAGCTTGACGAATTCCCAGGCGACCGGAAGATCGAGGTCCATGTCCTCGAAGTCATAGACGGCCTGGTCCAGCGCCTCGCCGTTCGACAGACCGATCAGCACGTTTCGACCGTGCATGTCGCCATGACAGGGGCCAAAGATGCACTCCGGCACGCATTGCTCGGCCACGGGAGACAGCACCCAGTTGATCCAATCGATCGGGTCCTGGAACTGGTGGGGCTTTCCCTCGATGCTCAACAGCACGGGTCTGCGCCGGGCTACGCGCTCCGGCCTCCACCACGTCTTGATGCAGTCTCCCAGCTTCTTTCGGTAGTAGTCGCCCACCTTCGCAGTGTCTTTCGCACGGGCGTGGATGAAGAGCCGGCGATTCATGTAGTCGTAGACGTTCCGGATCCTCTGCGCCACCGACTCCGGCGTGGGCGAGCCCCAGCGGCAACTCCGGATCACTACCTCTTCGAGCAAGGCCACGTCTCGCGTTACCAGGGCGGTGCTGGCAGCATCGTATTCCAGCACTTTGCGGCGATCGTCCGGAGTCAGATCCCTCAGGGACATGAACAGGGGGTCGGGATCTCCCAGGTAGCCCTTCAGCTTCGTCCAGCCGGCGTATTCCTCCTCCAACGCCAGTCGACGGGCCCCCGCTTTGTCATCGATCCGGACGATCTTGGGACGAGAACGGTCCTTGTGGATCAGCTCGATGGCCAGGACTTGAGGTCGATTCGTGGCCGAGTAGCCCAGCAGCTTGTCGCAAACCACGATCGTGCTCAAACACTCGGCGTCTCGGTAGGCCTCCCGAAGCGCGCCCTCGAGATCCAGACGCTCACCGGGCGAATAGAGCGTCCGAACCTGATTCAGCCAGACGATCCGCAGCGAGTCACACGGCGCGCCGGCCGCACCGGCCCCGCTTCTGGAAGATGATTTCTTGGCCATGGCTCCCCCCCACGCGTCTCGATGGGCCAACGCCTTGATGGGCGACCGGGGCCTCGGCACCATGGTGGCTTCCTGCCTCCAATGCGCGCACGCCCCATCACACTCTAGGGCACTTGACTTCCGAAAGTTGTTGCAAATGAGTCAAGTTTTGTGGCAACCGCGGCATGACACGTACAAAAACCCCCTTCCCAAGTCGTGAGGGGGTACGTCGCAACTCGCTGCTGATCATGTATTGGTTCAGCGTAACGTTGAGTTTGGCCGTGCTGGAGTTAGCGAGTTGAG
>CAZDHR010000576.1:0-3584 GCA_964505295.1 uncultured Planctomycetaceae bacterium | reverse complement strand
AAATCCGCCCCTTACGCCCCAACAACTTACGTCGCGCTACACCAAACATGGGCTATCCCGCAGGCGGTGGCTCATCGGCGATGTCCGCCTCGGTGAGCGGGAAGGGCACTTCGATCAGGCCGCCGCACTGAGGGCATGGGATCTGTTTGCCGGCCCAACCGCGAGGGGCCAGGTACCGCTTACCGCACGCGTCACAGCGCGTGGGAATGCCGGGCTGAGCGGTCCGCCTCGGCGGCTTCTCCGCCGGTGCCGGGGGAATCGGCGTCGATTCTTTGGGGGAAGCGGGGGCCGGTGCGCCTTCCGGCTCCCCAGACTTGGCGGGGATCCTGAACCGGGCCCCGCAGTCGTCGCACGCGACCAGCTTGCCTGCCCACTGGTCGGGCGCCGGCTTCCAACGTCCGCACTGGGGGCACTGGATGGGAATCGTCATGGGCGCCTCCCTCGAAGTCGTCCGACCGCTGGGCACGGATCGGGCCCAGCCACTCCCGGGGCCACGTTCGCCCCCGATTGTACCCGCACCCACTCCGTCCGCAACGAACCTCAGCCGAAATAGGACTCCATCCGATCGAATGCCTTGTTGATTTCCTCCTCGGGCACGCAGAACGAGAGCCTCAGGTGCCCCTGGCCCGTCGGGCCGAAGGCGATGCCGGGCGTGGTCGAAACGCCACCCTCGCGCAACAGCCGCTTGCAGAATGCCGTGGAATCGTGCCCCTCGTCCAGCAGGATCTTGGGGAACATCAGATACGAGCCGTGTGGCTTCTCGTAGGCGAACACGGAATCGAGGCGGTCGAGCCGCTGGCACATGAGATCCCGGGCCGACAGGTAGTGGCGGCGGAACTCGTCGACGCAGTCCTGCGGGCCTTCGAGCGCGGCCAGCGCGGCGTACTGCGAGACGACCGGGGCACAGATGGCAAACGGGATGTGCGCCTTGTTGATCTCGGGGATCACCGCTTCGTCGGCGTGCAGGTAGCCGACGCGCCAGCCGGTCATGGCGTACGTCTTGGTGAACGTGTAGCAACTGATCACGTTTCGCCTCATCTCGGGAATCGAGGCGAGGCTGAAATGCTCGTAGCCGTCGTACGTGAAATACTCATAGGCCTCGTCCGTGACGACCATCAAGTTGTGTTCCAGGGCGACCTCTGCCAACTCTCGAAGCTGGCTCTCGACGAGGACCGTGCCGGTCGGGTTGTTCGGCGTGCAGAACATGATCGCCCTGGTCTTCGGGGTGATCGCGCTGCGGACGGCGTCGACGTCGAGAGTGAATCCTCCCTCTTCGCGCGTAGGGACGAAGACCGGCTTCCCCGAGGCAATCACGATCTGGCGCACGTGCGTCGAGTAGGTCGGCGTGGGCACGATCACCTCGTCGCCGGGATCAACCAAGGCCATCACGGCGGCGGCCAGCCCCTCGATGGCCCCGACGGTCACCATGATCTGGGAGACGTCGGCCTCGACGTGGTTGTCACGCTTGAGTTTCCTGACGATCTCCTCGCGAAGCTTCACGAGGCCGGCGTTCTCCGTATACCCCCCGACCCGCCCATCTTGCATGGCGGCGATTGCCCCTTCCTTGATATGATCGGGCGTATCGGAAGTCGGCTTCGCCCAGGAGAGAAACGCGACGTCCTCCACTTCCTTCGAGAGCCTGGTCATCTCGTGGATGGCGGACTTCGCGATCCGGCTGACGCGATCGGACATCTTCGGACTTGTGGCCATTTTGTGTCCTTCCTGCAATCGTCTTTTCCTCGTGCAGAAGCCGGTCGCGCGCTCATTGCCCCAGGGCAAGCTCGACCGCCGCGACGGCGTGAATCCTCGTGGTATCGAACAGCGGCACGGCGGCGTCGCCCTCTTCGATCAACAGCCCAATCTCGGTGCAGCCGAGGATGATCCCTTGCGCGCCGCGGCTCACCAGCGAGTCGATCACTTCCCGATACCGGTCTCGGGAAGACGGCTCCACGCGGCCGAGGCAGAGTTCGTCGTAGATCACGCGATGGACGAGCTCCTGCTGCTCGTCGCCCGGGGTCAACACCTCCAGCCCGTGCTTCTCGACGAGTCGGCCCTTGTAGAAGTCCTCCTCCATCGTGAAGCGGGTCCCTAACAGGCCGACCTTGCCGAGGCCCTCGGCTTGGATCTTGCGGGCGGTGGCGTCGGCGATGTGCAAGAGTGGGATCTCAAGGGCCGCTTCGATCCGGTCGGCGACCTTGTGCATCGTGTTCGTGCAGAGGACGACGAAATCCGCGCCCGCCGCGGCGACACCCTGGGCAACAACGATCAGCCTCTCCGCCGCCTCGTCCCAGTTGCCCTCCTGCTGGAGCGGCTCGATCTGGGCGAAGTCGACGCTGAACAGGACGCACCGGGCCGAGTGGAGCCCGCCGAGCCGAGCGCGGACCTCTTCGTTGACGATCCGGTAATACTCGATCGACGACTCCCAGCTCATCCCGCCGATCAGTCCGATGGTCTTCATCGCGGACGACCTCTCGCTGGCAGGCCAAGGGCCGTGTTGACTGCGTATCGGAAAAGGTGACAGCCACCAAATCTGGCGAAGATGGAGAAGATCGCGCCTGGCAGAATACGTGGATTACCCATATTTGGTGGCTGTCACCTTTTCTCATCAGCTTACGGACTCACTGTGCCTGATCTCTGCGGTACCGTTTGAACGCCTCGGGGAGGAATTGGACCAGGTCGCTGGCCACCAGCGACTCCTGCCCCAACTGCTCGGCGGCCAGGTCGCCAGCCAGACCGTGCAGGTAGACGCCCAGCCGGGCGGCGTCCAGCGGGGACAAGCCCTGACAGGCCAGCGCCGTGATCAAGCCAGTCAACACGTCGCCCGAGCCGCCGGTGGCCATGCCCGGGTTGCCCGTCGTGTTGATCGCGACGGTGTCCCCGTCGGTAGTGCACGTCCGGTGGCCCTTGAGGGCGACGACCACGCCGCATCGCTTGGCCAGGCGCACGGCTTCCTCCTCGCGCCGATCGGCCGTGATGCGATCGGTCCCCAACAGTCGGGCGAACTCGCCGGGATGGGGGGTGAGGATTCGCGCGGCCGCGGGGTTCGCGAGGACTTCGCGACGGGCCGACAAGGCATTCAGCCCATCGGCGTCGACGACCATCGGCTGCGGCAAGTTCACGTAAAGCCAACTGACCAGCGCGTCCAAGCCCAACGACCGACCCATCCCCGGCCCACAGGCGACAACCGTCGCCGACTCGGCCAGCTCGACGATCCGTGGGCGGGCGTCCAGCGCGATCCGGCCGGCCCGGTCGGAAGGCAAGGGAGCGGTCATGTAGGAGGGCTCGAACCCGGCGATCGTGTCGAGGCAGACGTCGGGCACGGCGAGGCGGACCAGCCCCGCCCCGCCCCGCAGCGCGGCCATCCCGGCCAGCCCCATGGCCCCGGCCATCCCCCGCGATCCGCCCACCAGCAGCGCCAGGCCAAAGTGGCCCTTGTGGGCGTCGATCGGCCGCTCGGGCAACGCTGGCAGCGGCGTTCGATCGGGGGCGTGCTCGCGGGGGCGACGGGTCTTGCGGGGTTCAGGCATGACTAGTGCCGCAAATCACAATTGAGGGTACATGGAAAGCGAATCCTACCCAGAGTG
>CAZDHR010000575.1:0-3608 GCA_964505295.1 uncultured Planctomycetaceae bacterium | reverse complement strand
CCACTCGGTCACGAAGATGAGCTCGAGATGGCCGCAGCACGCAACACCGCAGCCTCCAGTGTCGGCCGGCCGGTCGGCATACAGCCACAACTGGTTCATCTGGTACTCGTGGTCCCAGTCGTTGGTGGCCACGGGGCCGTTGAAGTCGACGCCATCGGCGTTCAAGGTGATGCCTTGCTGGAGCCAGCCGCCCACCTTGATCCCCATGCACTGAAGAGTACACGGCTGTGGCAGGGTCCAAGGATCGCCCAGGCAGCAGCAACCACAGCCACCACAGCACGGGCCACATCCCGTTCCGCACGGGTCCCAGCAACCGCCACAGGCCGCGCCGCACACGGCTGCTTCGGGCGCCGCGTCGCTCGGCGAAGCGCTCACGCCTTTTTCCGGGGCCGGGTCGGCCAACAGCGCCGAACCATACGACGCCTGGGTAATCGAGGAGGGCTGAGGAATCCCGTCGGCCCAAACCGTCCCCGTCGATAGCGCGGCCAACAGGCCGACTCCCAACACGTAGCAAGCAATCCTCACCATCAGACCCCCCCCCGAGAAGGATAGCGAAACAGAAGGCAAATCGGCCGACGCCGAAACACCGGTCGCGACGGTTCTTCCGTTGCGACCCGTTCTTTCATCGGAATCAGTCTGCGGGGTTCTACAGCAAACACGGTTCAAGAGGGAAGTAGGATGAGCGAACCCCGCTCCGCGCGGGGCTTCTCGGGCAGGTTTTGCCGGTTGCGAAAACGGCGATGCGTGCCCGACGAACCGGGCAACCTGGCAGGAATCCCAGGGACCAGACGCCGCCGGCCGATCAATCCGCCCGGATCATCCCGTTCGCAGGCCGCGCAGGACGTCCCAGTAGGCCCCCCGGGCGCCGCGAGCGATCGCGTCGACGAGGGTCTGGTTCTCGTTGTAGTTGTAGTCGGCGCGGGAGTCGGACGGGCCGGGCGATGAGGGTGATTCGTCATTCGGCTCGAAAAAGCGAGGGTCTTCGGCGATCAGGTGGCGGACAATCGCCGCGGGCCGCTCCCCCAGGGCCGGCGAGACGTAGAACGTCGGCTTCAGCAAATCGATCGGGCCGTCATACCGGCGGTGGATGCCTGGGACCTCGTCCAACGGGGCCTGGGCGCCGAGCATCGCGTGCATCGGCGTGCCGGGATAGACCCGGATGCCCAGCGCCGCCCCCGCGCAATCCGGATCGATCCGTCGCACCGAATCGACGGTCGCTTCGACCGTTGCCGGCGTCTCGCCGGGACCGCCCAGCAACAGATCCAACATCACGGCCATTCCGTTGGCGCGACACAGGCGCACGGCCTCGGCCAGGTCGTCCGCCCGATGCGGCTGGCCGTAGGTCGCCAAGAGCGACGGGACGGTCGAGTCGCTGGTGAAATCGATGCCCACGCAGCCGGCGCGGCGCATCTGGCGTGCCAGGTCTTCGTCGAACGGCACGACGGTCATGTACGTGTACCACCGCAGGCGCCCCTCGAAACGGCGGCGAATGAACTCCTCGCAGACGTCGCGTGCGTGCCCAACCGGCACGTTGAACTCGCTATCGCACAAGTGGAGGACGTCGACCCCTTGGGCCAACAGCGACTCGACCTCGTCGGCTACCTCCGCCGGGTCTCGCAAGCGCTCCTTGCTCCCCTTGGCGAGCGGATCGGCGCAGTAGGCGCATTGCCGGCTGCAACCCCGCTTGGTCTCCAACCCGACCTGGCCCCCGAGCCGAAAGTAGGTTGCGTTGTCCACCGCGTCGCGGGCCGTGGGGACCGAGATCGCTTCCGGCCAGGCGGGCCGGTTGGAGCGAATCGCCCCGTCTTCCCGCCAGACCAGCCCGTCGACCGTGTCGAAGCGTCGGCCCGTGCGGAGCTGCGCGAGCAGCTCGACGAGCGACCGTTCGCCGTCCCCTCGAATACCGAAATCGGCGCCCGTGTGCTCGACGATCCGTTCCGGGAAGATCGAGAAGCCCACTCCGCCGACGACGACCGGCGCATCGCAGAGTTCACGGATTCGCCGGACCGTGGCCTGTAGCTCGGGGACGAACCACGCCGCCCCGGGCCAGAAGCAGTCGTCGACGTTGCGAAACGAGATCGCCACCAGCTCGGGGCAGTGCTTGGCGAAGCACTCGGAAAGCGCGCGCTGGGGGTCGTCGGCAAGAGGCAGGTCGAGCAGGTCCACCTCGACCCCCGCCCAGCGAGCCGCGCAGGCCACATAGTCCAAGCCAACCGGGGCGATTGGGGGTACCATCCGGTTCGTGTTGATCAACGTCAGCATGGCAGCGAGACTCGTGTCCATTCCGGTTGCGGTACGCGTCTGATGCCACCTTACCGGCTTCGGCAAACGGCGGCAAGGAGACCCCAAGCCGCCGCGCACGGTTGCACGAGGTCGCCGGGCCGTGTCGCCTCGCCGGCTTCGCGAGAGGCTGCTCGCTTCCGCTCTCCGGCTCGCACCGCGGCGCGCACTCGGGTTGACGAAACCCGATCGGGCGATTAGCTTACCAAGTTGCAGGGGTTGGCCGGCGCGAAGGGGTTTCTCCGCGGCCCGTTGTCCGCAATCGCCGAGGCCTTCCGCGAAAGCGGATTTCGCTTTCGGCCCCGTTTCGTTGAGGAGATTCCGGCGGTGCCCATCTACGAGTTCTACTGTGCCGATTGTCACACGGTCTTCAACTTCCTCGCCCGCAAACCAAACACCACGAAGCGGCCCACATGCCCGCGCTGCGGCCGGCCTCGGCTCGAGCGCAAGATCTCCCGATTCGCAATCTCCAAGGGCCGCCGGGAGTCCGACGCGGGCGACGATCCGCTGGCCGGCCTGGACGATGCGCGAATGGAGCGGGTGATGGCGGAGATGGCCCAGGAGTTCGAGGGGACGAGCGAGGACGATCCCCGGCAGATGGCCCGCATGATGCGCAAGCTCCACGACGCCACCGGCCTTCCACTCAGCCCGGGCATGGAGGAGGCCATCCGCCGGATGGAGGCCGGCGAAGACCCCGACAAGATCGAAGAGGAAATGGGCGATCTGCTGGAGGAAGACCCGTTGCTGGGCGAAGGCGGGTCGTCCCCGGGCGAGAGCGGCGGGAGCCTGCGCCGCCTCTCGCGAAAGCTCAAGCCGCCCGACGTGGACGACACGCTCTACGACCTCTGAGGATCGGCCGAACGATTGAGCAAGTAGTAGGCACACGCCGTGTGGGCTGCTACGAGCGCCGGCCCGTCAGGTCCGCCTCACCTTGTCTTCGTCACGTTGATTTACTCTAGAGGAGCAGGTTCCACAAAATGGCAGCTTCCGAGTCGAGCGAAGGGGTGAACGCCCAGTTCATCGAGATGTTGGGCAAGACGTTGGTTCGGATCTTGACGGAGCGGGAGCCGAGCCGCGACGATTTGGCCGAGGCGGGGGTAGGCGACGAGAGCATCATCCGCGTCAACCGCCACGGCGACATCGAGGTCCGCCGGCACGATCGTTGGGACCTGATCGGCGGACTGTTGGGCGACTTCGAAGACCGCGTTCGCGAGGAAACCGGCCTCGATTGGGCGTCGCCCGTGTTGAATGACGGCGGACCGCTCGGCTGCGACTAGTATGACAGCGCCATTTAGCGAAAATCATACAACATGTTGTGCTGACAGCAC
>CAZDHR010000574.1:0-3610 GCA_964505295.1 uncultured Planctomycetaceae bacterium | reverse complement strand
ACATCTCACATAATCACAGACTTCCCGTCTCAGATAATCCGGGCCTTAGCACCTTGTAGGCCAACGGCGACAGGATCTCCTCGAAGACGTCAAACAGCCGGTTTTGTCGCGGGTCATTCGCGTATCGCATTGCTGATCGAACTCCTTTTGTAGCAATGCGTTGAGTGTATCGACCCGGGGCGCCACGCCAACCCCCAAATTGGATAGAACTCATTGCTGGCTCTGCACTTGCAACCAATCAACGCGACTGCGGTCTTCTGTCGGTCGTGTCTGGACATCCTCATCGACTTGCTGCTCCGCGCTTGGACCGTACACGGCGCCAGCCGCGAATTGTATCTATAATGGCCACAAACGGTAAAGCGATAGCGGGTTACGCTCGAGTGTCAAGTGAGAAACAAGACACCGCGCGCTAAGAGACACGGATTCAGGCAACGGGGCTGCTCATTGCCCTATGGTTCCGGGATGCTGAAGTGTACGCTGTTGGGCTTTGCGTGGTCGAACGACATAGCCCATCTGTTCCACGCGAATCACCCGGTGCGCGGTTCGGGGAAGACCCGGTATTCGGGTCTCGACGGACGTTCACCCTCGTGTTCGTTCATCTCCGGAAACATGCCGACGACGTCGGTGACGTCGATCAGGCCGACGGGCCGGCCTTCGGCGTCGACGACCGGCAACTCGCTGATCTTCCCCTGCGCCATGGCCGCCACGGCGTCGAGCATCCTGGTGCCCGTCCGGACGGTCAGCGGCCGGGCGGTCATCACCTCCCGGATCGGGCGGTCCAGGGCGTCCTCACGCCGGTGCTCGAACAGTCGTGCCAGGTCGCTATCGGTGAAGATTCCGCTGAGCTTTCCCTCGCCGTCGACGAGCATGATCGCGCCGGTCCGTCGCCCGGGCACGCTGAGGTCGACAAATATCCGGCGGACCGTATTCTCCTCCGACGCCATCCGGCATCGGGCCAAGGCGCGGAGGTGATGGTCGACCTTGCTGAGCTTGCGTCCCAGGCTGCCGGCGGGGTGAGATCGGGCGAAGTCCTCCCGGCCGAAGTTCCGCATCCGGCTGGTCACCAAGGCTAGAGCATCGCCCAGCGCCAGCATCGTGGTGGTGCTCGTGGTGGGAGCCAGGCCCAGCAGGCAGGCCTCGTCGAGCGGCCCCAGCTCGAGCACGACGGTGGCCGCTTGTCCCAACGTGCTGTCGGCCCTGGCCGTCATGGCCAAGATGGGCACCCCGAGCTCCCCCAGTGAGGGGAGAATCCGGACGATTTCCTCCGTCTCGCCGCTCTGGGAGAGCATCAGCATCACGTCGTCTTGGCACACCCGGCCGAGGTCCCCGTGGACGGCCTCCGCCGGATGGAGGCAGTGGGCGCGTGTGCCGGTCGAGCCCAGCGTGGCCATGATCTTCTGCCCCACGAGCCCGGCCTTCCCCATTCCGCAGACGATCACGCTGCCGCGGCACCGATACAGATAGTCGACCGCCCGGCAAAACCGGCGGTCCAGTCGTCCGGCCACCTCCAGGAGCGTCCTGCTTTCCTGCTCGATGATCTGCCGGGCGAGGCGAAGCTGTTCGAAGGGGCTGAGCGTGTCCGACTTCCGGACGGGATCCGAACTCATCGAGCTGTCCTCCTTGACAGTCGTCGCCTGAAACGCGGAGAAATGATCGGCCGATTGTACCGTCGATATCGGTTGGCAGCAACGTGGATATTTCAGGGGGTGCGGACGTCCGGGGCCGGCTTGGGGGACGGACCACAACGGTGGGGATAGCGACCACTGCGACCGTTGGTGGTGCTCCCCGGCCCCCCGTGTATTGACGCGGGGCATATAAGGGGGAACTACTACGGAGTCTCGTTCGCCCAGGCTTCCAGCGCTTCGAATTGGCGGATGAACCCCTGCTCTTCGACGCCGTGTGGGCTCTTGAAAAAGCTGGCCAGGAAGGTCATCAGCCCCACGTGGCCGCGGCGCCGAGCCAAGTCGGTGAAGCGGATCATGTCCAGCACCAGTGGAGCGGCCAACAGCGAGTCGCAGCCCTGCCAGATGAACTGCAACGTCATCGGCGTGCCCAGGAATCCTTCGAAGTGGATATGGTCCCAGGCGGTCTTCCAAGCGCCCAGGCTCTCGATGTACTCGATTGAGACCAGCGTCTGCGGCGGATACCCGAGGATCTGGGCCAACAGGTGGTCCTTGCTGGTGACCTTGGCCGCCTTGTTGGCCGGGTCGTCCAGGACCTTGCCGTCCAGGTTGCCCAGGATGTTGTGCCCCACCCAGCTCATCACCCGGAAATTGCGGTTCCGGAGCATGGGGGCCAGCACGCTCTTCATCAGGGTCTCGCCCGTCTTGCCGTCGCAACCCATGTGCCGGGTGTTCCGCAGCCGGGCCAACTCATCGATCGCCGGCGGGGCCGATCCGAGCGAGGGAGTGAAGTTAAGGTACGAATATCCCAAGTCCAACGCCGCGATCGCGTAGAGGGTACTGGCCGGGAGGGGGCATTCTTGGGGCCGGTCGAGGAGGGGCTCCAGCTCGGCCCAACTCGCCGGCACCAGCGACGGATCCACCGCCGGCTCGGTCGACGCCACGTTGACCACGATCACGTGCTCCAGGCCGCCCGACTCCGCGAATTGCGTCATGTCCTTCTGCAGCCGCCGGACCGCGTCGCGCGGTGGCTCGCGACGAACGATCGCCTCGGAGGCGAGATCGCTGATCGTCGGCCCGGACTGGTAGATCGTCCCCGGGCGGATCCGCCCGTCAATCGTCCGGAGTTGGCCCTTGACTCGTTCGATCAGCAGAGGGTCGATCGCCCGACTTTCCCCTGCCAGCCCCATCGCTTCGTCGTCCAGGCTGACGTCGCGGATCTCGTGGCCGCCGACGACAAATCGGTTCCAGTCGGGCAGGTCTAGCTGCTGGAAGGCGGGCAGCCGGCTGACCAGTCCGGCGTCCGGCACAAGACCGTCCTTCAGCGCACAGAGTCCCGTGATCGCGGTCGTCGCCAGCCCGCCTCGGGCTCCGACCAGCCAGATTCCGATATTCGACGTCGCCATGAAGGGCATACTCCGCTTGGTTGGATTCCGGCCACCTGGAGGAACGCTTCCAGGAAAGCATGATTGTCGCTCGCGCGTCTAGACACGTCAACCGCCGGTCACCACCTTGGAGTCGTTCTGTTTGCCCGACCATTTCACGCGTTGTCCAGGCCCTACAACCGCCGGCGACCATCGCGATGGCGACCAGGGCCAAGGAATGGGAGGCCCCCGGCCAGGTCATCTACGGTCTGAGCCTCGGCGAGCTCGACTTCGACACGCCCAAACACATTTGCGACGCGTCCGTCGAGGCCATGAAGGTCGGCTACCCCCATGACAACGACCGCCGGCGGGATTGTCGAGCTGAAGAAGACCGTCGCCGAGGCGTACGGTCAACTGTCGGCCACAGTTCGATCCGATCTCACATGGCCCGAGGCCGGGGTGGCTGAGCTCCCCCTGAGGGCGGCCGGACGGGAGTTCACCCAGTGTCAGCCGGCTGACCGGATGCCCGAGCTCCGCAAATCCAGACGTGTTCTGCACATGCGGCCCCCGCTAGCCCATGTTTGGTGTAGCGCGACGTAAGTTGTTGGGGCGTAAGGGGCGGAT
>CAZDHR010000573.1:0-3630 GCA_964505295.1 uncultured Planctomycetaceae bacterium | reverse complement strand
CCGACTCCATGGCGACAACGGGGAGGGAGAGGGCCGCCTCTCCCTTACCCACTGATGCGTGCGAGGTGGGACAACGAGCATGTGAAACGCCAAGCAGCGACCTCCTCGCGGCGCGTTTCCCCGCTCCGCGACGCCCCTCGGAGGACTCCATGCGGCATGGTAGTGTGACCGCCCCTTCACTCGGCCTGCACCGTCTCACCCACGAAGGCCAGCAGGTCGTAGAGGAGGGCTTCGCCGTGCGGGGAGTCGAGCAGGCTGAACCAGGCGTAAAGGATGCGGCCCCCTTTCGGCTCGCTGGCCTTGTGCTCGACGTAGGCGACGCCGTCGCCGTAGTGCTTGCCTTGGGCGTCGCGGAGCTCCAGGAGCGGCGTGAACCGGTCGCCCTCCGCCAGCTCCGAGCGGACGAACGGGCGCCAGCGAAGATCGCCCGAGTCGGGGAACGGGAATTCCGGCGGCAGGTGCGGCAGACGACGGCCGACTTGGACGAACCGCAGGTCGACGCCCTCCGGCGGCTCCTCCCAGCCACCGCGGGGCCCGCTGACCGATAGCAGCAGGCCGAGCTTGCTGCTCGTGCCCACGGGCTGCCGCTCCGCGTTGTAATGGAACGGCATCGGCCCGGACGGGAGGACGACGAGAAACCCGCCCGCCTTCAGGTAGCGGAGCAGCCCCGCGTCCACGTCGCCGGGTTGATCGACCGTCTGCCGATAGGTCTCGTCCGCCCCGTAGATCAGCACCGGGTACTCCTCAGCGGCCGAGCCCGACCAGCGGGCAACCTCTTCCCAGGACACGGTCGCTGGCCGGTTCGGCAATCGCAAGAGCGGCCAGACGACCGACAGCCGCGGCTCCGGCAAGAGCCCGATCTTGACGTCGCCCAGCTTGTCGAGCTGCTTGCGCTTCGCCTCGTCGGAGATCGAAACCGACGCCGAATCGGGCCGCGGCCGGGCACGTCTCGGCTGGCTCTTGAATCGGGCGGTCAGCTCGGCGGTCATCTTCAGGTACTTGTCGCCGTCTTCCAGCGACGGCTCGATCTCGCTGCCTTCGTGCCACTCGTTCCACGACGTGATGAGGACCCAGTGCGGATCGGCCCGGATGGCTTCTTCCCACTGGCGCCGGTACGAGGCCCCGTCGTATCGCTCGATGCAAAGCCCCGGCTTGCGGATCTTCGTGTCGTCGTATCCGGGGATGACGGTGATCGTGCTGATCCGGCGGAAGGCGTCGGCCGCCTTGACCCAGCCGGGATACCTGGCCGCGGCCCACTCGCCCACTTGCGGCAGCTCCTTGTCGCGGAGCTGGCCGGCCGTGTTGTACGTGTGGATGCCGTCGAACACCCGGGCGGCGGAGCGGCTCAGTTGATCGCCGATCAGGACCGCGCCGCCGGGATATCGGCGGTTAACGCGAACGGCCGCGTCGAGCCATCCGTTGAGTCCGATTTGCCCCACGGCCCGGCCGTAGATGAACACGACGGGCTTGCCGTCGACGCAAAGCCACGCCGGGTGTTGGGCGTAGCGGTTGAGCATGGCGACGGTATCGTCGGCGGCCGCTTGGGCGTTGGTCGGGTGGGGGACCGACTCGTAGTAGATGGTCGCTTCGAGCCCGGCCTGTTGGCACGCGTCGAGGATCGGCCCCATCGCCCGATCGGTGAAGTGGCCCTCACCCCACCAACTGATGATCAGCCCGTCCACGCCGGCCTGTTTGGCCCAGGCACAGTGCTGGGCGATCAGCCGGGGGTCGTGGGAGTCGTACGGGCCGAGGGTCGGATAATGGGTGCTCGAGCCGATCTGGTGTTTCTGCTGGTCGACGTCGGACCAGTGCGTCCACTCGCCGCTCCCGCCCTCGACGTCGGCGTTTCCGTACCAGGGATAGTAGAAGGCGAGCACTTTGCGGGGGACGCCGGTGTACCCGACCTTCGCCCGCTCGGCCAGCGCGTCAAGATCCGTCTGGGCCACAAC
The DNA here is from genome assembly GCA_964505295.1 of uncultured Planctomycetaceae bacterium. Classification (GTDB taxonomy): domain Bacteria; phylum Planctomycetota; class Planctomycetia; order Pirellulales; family Thermoguttaceae; genus DATKZH01. The sequence continues at coordinate 1,681 of CAZDHR010000573.1, read as the reverse complement.
CGTCGAGCTGAAGTGGCACACGCAGGCGAGCACGAACATCGACAACAATGCGAACCTTCCCATTTTCTCGCTCCTTTTGGTATCGATTGGGTTTCGGACGCGTAATGATCGCCTCCCAAGCCCAGGGGTTGCAACCCCTGGGCTTAGGATCGGCCGAGGAACAACTTCCGCATTTGCGAAGTAGTAGGCACACGCCGTGTGCCGTAACCGGCGGACGGCACACGGCGTGTGCCTGCTACGGAAGTCGAGAAGTCATTTCTCGGCCGACCGTTACTTCAACTGCCCCAGAAACACGACTTGATCACGAGAAGCAGGATCAACACGACGATCGACCCCACCACCAGAGTGAACAGACCCGGCGGCTCCCCGCCTGCGTAGTTGGGCTCGGGCATGGGGGCTCACCTCACTTCGTCGCGTCGGGGCCGGGCTGCGGATCGGGCATGGGGGCGAGCGCCGCCGACCCCGTCCAGCGTCCCTGCTTTCGGGAAGTCATCCCCCGCAGTAACTTGCCCTCGGGCAGCCCGACCACGCCATAGCCGAAATCGAGGTCGTACTTGCCCAGGAGCTTAAACGACTCGTCGGTCTTCAAGAGCTTCTTGCCGTAGCATCCGAACCACCAGGAGCCGTGGGCGAAGCACGCCGTCTGAATCCCCAGGCGCGTGTACCCGCTTCGGATGACGTGGCGCCGGACGAAGCGGAACTTCGCGTCGTACTCGTACACGTAGTTCTCCTCGTAGCCTTCCGGCAGCCCGCCGACCACGAAGAAACGGCCCTCGCGATACGCCATGCCGCCGGCGCCGTGGACGACTTCGGGGATCTTGTGTTTCGCGAGGAGTGCCAAATCGGCCGCGTCGAACACGTAGACCCAGTTGTCCGCGTGCCCCGGCTCGCGGTTGAACTGGCCCAGGTTGACGGCGCAGTACACCTTGCCGTCCTGGAACGTGACGTCTCCGTGGTGGCTGGGCACCGTGACCTTCTTCACGAGCTTGCCCTGGCGATCGGTCTTCACCAAGTCGACGGTGAACGACCAGTAGATGGCATCGTCGTCAACCGCGATTCCCTGCAAATGGCCGCCGTAAGCGCCCTCGCAGGCGATCTCGGCGGACGCCAGGTTGGGCACGAAGGCCAGCGTGACTGCCGCACAAAGCGCGGAACATGCCAAGGCAACGGAGATTCTCCGGGTCATCGTCCACCTCGCAAACGATTCGCTGTCTGCCTTTCGCCCGCACGCCAAACCGGTCGGCCAAGACTGTAGACGGTAGGGTGCGTGAAACGCACCATCTCAATTATAGGGTTAAAAATACCATCTAACAGAGACGGAGTCGGCTTGGTGCGTTTCACGCACCCTTCGATACGCCTATTTGGGCTGCTCCGCCGGCATCTGCATCACCAGCTCGGCGTGAATGGCCAGCGCCTCCGGCGTGGCCGTCAGCTCGGCCTCCAGGCCGCGGAACCAACTCAAAGGCGGGGCGGTGAAACCTTCGGGGGCTTGGGTGGTCAGAAGACCGGCGGTCGGGTGGTTCCCCACGGCCGTGGAGGTCCAGGTGCCGGACCCGCCCGGGGCTCTTTGGAACACGTACTCGCCGCCCAGCGGGCAGACCAGCTTCGTGTCCAACAGCAGCTCGGCCGCGTTCTTGCAGTCCTCCCCGCGAACGTGCAGTTGCTGGGCAAGCTGGTTGAG
>CAZDHR010000572.1:0-3634 GCA_964505295.1 uncultured Planctomycetaceae bacterium | reverse complement strand
TGGGCTCGAGTATGCACACTCCGAGGGCGTCGTCCACCGCGACATCAAACCGGGCAACCTGTTGGTCGATCAAAGGGGCAACGTCAAGATCCTCGACATGGGGCTCGCCCGCGTGTTCGAGGGCGAGGAGACCGGCGCGGATCGCCTGACGTCGACCGGCCAGGTGATGGGGACCTGCGACTACATGGCCCCGGAGCAGGCCGAAGACACGCATCGCGCCGACCATCGAGCCGACGTTTACTCACTCGGCTGTACGCTCTATCGCCTTCTGACCGGCAGGAAGCCGTACGACGGCGAGACGCTGATCAGGATCCTGCTCGCCCATCGCGAAGACCCGATTCCCTCGCTCTGCGATGCCCGGCCCGACGTGCCGGCCGAGCTCGACGCCGCCTGCCGGAAGATGCTGGCCAAGACGCCCGAAGCCCGCTACCAGTCGATGAGCGAAGTGATCGGGGCCCTGGAAGCCTGCGTGGCCCGGCGCGAGCCGGCCGGCCGCGTCGCGGCTGGCGGAGCGTCCGGGGACGGCGCCCTGACCTCGTTCCTCCAACATCTTTCGCAGCAGGAGGGATCGCCCGAGCCGCCGCCCGCCCCGGCGGCCGAGCCCACGCTCCGTTCCCAGGTCGAACGGGGAACCAAGCCGAGCGTCTGGAAGAAGCTCATCCCGCCCAACGGTTCGCCGGCAAAGCTCTTCCTGGGCATCGCGGGCGGAGTCGTCGCGCTGGTCGTGGTCGTGGCGATGCTCTTCCTCGTACTTGGCCACGGTGGCGAAGATCGGGGACACTCGCCCGACGCCGAAGCCGCGGCAGGCCCCGCCGAAGGCGCCGACGAGCAGGCCGAGCGAGCGAAGGGCGAGCCTCCCTCGGACACGGGCCCCCCCTCGCCCGACGACGCCCTGCTTCCGACACCCGAGCCGCCGGCGGTCGCCTCCGCCTCGGCCACGTTGCGGGCGACGCTTGCCGACTTCGCCGGCCCGGTCTCGTCGCTGGCCTTCGCACCGGACGGCCGGAAGCTGACCTCCAACGGGAACGCCCGGGGGATGCTCGCCGTTTGGGACCTGCTGGACGGCGAGAGGACCCTCACGCAGCGGGCGCACGACGAAGGGGTCTGGGGCGTCGCCTTTGCGGACAACGGCAATCAGGTGGCCGCCGGCACCTACCAGCGGGCAACCGTCTGGACGCTCGACGCTCGCAACATGCGGCACGCGTTCCGAGGCCAGCAGAGCACCATCCATGCGGTGGCGTTCGCGCCGGGCAGTGCGCTTCTTGCCACTGGGTCCTCGGACTCCACCGTCTGGTTGTGGGACGTGGACGCCGCCACGACACGATGGCGCAAGTCCGACCTGGGCGCCTACGACGCCCTCTGCTTCTCCCCCGACGGCTTGACGCTGGCCGCGGCGGGCTGGGAGGGAACCGTCTACCTGCTGGACGTCTTCACGGGAGACGAAGTTGGCCGGCTCGTCGGCCACGAGGATCGCGTCGGGTCGGTCGATTTCAGCCGCGACGGGCGTACGATCGCGTCCGGCTCGCACGACAAGACGGTTCGGCTCTGGAACACGGCAGATCGCCGGCAGCGGCTTGTCTTGGAACATCACGACAAGGTTCATTCGGTGTCGCTGTCCCCAGATGGGGCCATCGTGGCGTCGGCATGTGAAGACGGTCTGGTCCTTCTGCGGAGCACTCGCTCCGGCGACATTCTGGCGGTGCTTGCCGAGCACAGCGGTCCGGTCCGCTGCGTTGCCTTTGCTCCCGGAGGCGGCGTTCTCGCCTCAGGCGGCGACGACAAGACAATCCGCGTGTGGGAGGTGAACATCACATCGGCCCCGTCGGAATGAGGCCGGTAGTGTTTGCGGCGTCCGATTCGCAACGGTCGAGCCAGGAAGCAAGCCCGAATTGCTTGACCTTTGCTGTCTCGGGAGTTAGGCTCTTCGGCGAGACAGGTTGCGACGCACGTCCCAAAGTTACCCACAGCACGACGGAGCGGGAATATGGAATCGAACGATCAGAATCGTGGAAACGGTGGGCATTTGAATCGACGGGGCTTCCTTGGCCGTGCCGCCCTGGGAGCCGCCGGGGCCGCGGCGTATGCCGGGGCGTCGAACGGGGCCGAGCAGGCCGAGGCAGCCGAACCGGCCGAGCTGAGACCCGATCAGAAGGAGATGCAGGAGCGGGGTGTGCGGAACCGCGCTGCCCGGGCGATCAAGAAGACGGCCAAGTCGAACGGCCTGAACCTGGTCGTGCTGATCGCCGACACGTTCCGGCTCGACCACCTTGGGGCGTACGGGGCCGAGCGGATCAAGACGCCTTGCCTCGATCAATTGGCCTCCGAAAGCGTGGTGTTCGACAACGCCTTTGCCGACGGGCTGCCGACGATCCCTTGCCGGCGCTGCTATCACACGGGCAAGTCGGTCGTGCCCGGCGCGGCCTGGATCCCGCATCCGGCCGGGGAGGTCAATATGGCCCAGATTCTCGGGGCCCACGGGTTCTGGACCGGGCTGGTCTGCGACGTCTACCACTTCTTCAAGCCCGACATGAACCTCCACGTCGGCTTCGACACGTGGGAGTGGCTCCGCGGCCACGAAAGCGACCACTACCTGGGCGGCCCCAGGGAGCAGTTCCAGCCCAAGGACCACATGCCGGCCGATCTCTGGAACCCGTCGTACGACAACACGATGCGGACCTACATGATGAACTCGCAGAACTGGGAGAGCGAGGACGACTACATGGCCGCCCAGACGGTCTCCCGGGCGACGAAGTGGCTCGAGCAGAACGCGACCAACACGCCGTTCATGCTCTGGGTGGAGATGTTCGATCCGCACGAGCCGTGGGACGCCCCGCCCCGGTTCCAGAAGCTGTACCGCGATGACTACGGCTTCGAGCGGTTTCTTTTCGGCTACGGGGTCCAGGGCGGGCAGCACAAGCCCGACTTCACGCCGCACCTGCCCGTCATCCGCGACCTCTACGCCGCCGAGGTCAGTTACGTCGACCACTGCATCGGGCGGTTCATGGAGTCGATGGAGAAGATGAAGCTATTGGACGACACGATCGTCGTCTTCACGACCGACCACGGCACGCACCTCGGCGAGCTGGGCTACGTGCAAAAGCAGCCGGCCCTATTGAATTCGCTGGTGATGCAACTGCCGCTCATGATCCGCCATCCGGACCGAAGCACGGCGGGCAAACGCGTCGCGGAACTCGTCTCGGCGATCGACTTCGCCCCCACGTTTTGCCACATGCTGGGGATCGACGACCAGGAGCAGATGGACGGCCAGAACATGTGGTCGCTGGTTTCGGGCCAGTCCGACAAGCTCCACGACCGCGTGTTCACGCAGTTCGGCACGTTCGCCTCGGTCCGCGACGCGAAGTGGCACTACTTCCAGCACATCCGCGGCAACAACCGCGGCGCCGGCCCGTGCCTCTACGATCTGGAGCAGGACCCCGGGCAGACGAAGAACGTCCTGGAAGCCCACTCCGCGGTGGGCGCCGACCTGCGAAGCCTCCTGGCCGACCGGCTCGAGCAGGAGCTACCCCAAGCCGCGCCCCCCGCAGGGTAAGGCCGGCTGGAGGGGACCGCCGGGGCTGCGCCGACCGCTATAGCTTCGATCCGCAGTACTTGCAGTAGGCGGCGTCCAGGTCGT
>CAZDHR010000571.1:0-3645 GCA_964505295.1 uncultured Planctomycetaceae bacterium | reverse complement strand
ACCCCGAACCCTGACCACCGCACTGTCGCCTCGGTCTGAGGCGCTGCCTCGCTAGAAGTCGTACCACAGCCCAAACCCGATCTGTTCCTCGTGCTCGGTGAAGAACTGGTACTGATCGGATTTGCCGTTGAAGTAATGCAGACCGTAGCGGAAAAGCCGTCCGCGCCGGTCCCGCCACTGGAGGCCGGTCTGCACGGTCACGTTCCCACCGAAATCGACCTCCTCGCGAATCCGGGTATTGACGGCGAAGAACGGGGTGCCGAGGACGGACCACTGCACGACGGGGCTGTACTCGACGCCGAACTGGAATTCCCAGGGCTCGCTGCCCCCGTCGGTGTAAAAAGCCCAGCCGGCCTCGGCGTACAGGCGGAAGTCTCGATGGGGCCGAACCGCCAGGCCCGCGATGAGAACGTCCCGGGAATAGTTGAGCCGATCGAGCGTCGCGTGCGTGACCATGTACTCGTCCCCCAGGTGCGAGCTGAGGTGGTAGTACCCGAACTTCGTCTCTAACGGACCTTGGCGGAACGTGAGCGGAAGCCCGAAGCGGAAATCCACCGCCGTCACGTCACGGACGCTCCACAGCGTCAGGCGTGGAAACGCCGCCCCTTCGACGTCCAATTGCCATCCCTCGGGCCAGGTCGGGTCGCTGTTGCCGTAGCGCAACATGCCGACGTGAGCTCCCAGGGCGATGTCCCAGAGCCCGCCCTTGCCCGTCTCGTGCGTCCAGTGGCTGGCCAGTCGCGACTCGTGGCCGGCCATGTAGGCCGGGAACAGAAGCCCCTCGGGCAGCATCTGCCAGGTCCAGTAGTCGTCGTAGTACGCCGGCTCGTCCAGCCCGAGCCCCATGTCGATCGTGTTTCCTTCCAAGACGTAGTCCACGTCGTCGCCGGGGAGAGAAACCAGCGCGTTCGAGCCGGCGGTGCCTGACAGCCCGGTCGGTCGGGCCGAACCCCACGCGGTCGTGGGCGGCAGGGCTTGCGTCGGGGCCGGCGCCTGGGCCGACAGCCTCGACGTGCCCAAACCGCCGACGAGCCAAAGGGAAAACGCGACAGCGAAGAGAAACGCCTGATGGCGACGCATGGCAAATCGGTCCTCGATCGGGCAATCGCGACGCCCCGGCTGCCACAGAAGCGTGCCGGTGGTTGCGAGTCGAGCGGGAGCGGTCGGCGGGTCGCGCACGCCGCGCGCAGAGCCGGCCGAAAAGGGGCAGTAGTGTAACGTTTCCCCTTCTGCAAGGGCAGACGGAATTGGCGTAGTCGTAAACCTTGTTGGGACAACATGTTACGCAATTCGGCCCGTAAACATTCGCCGAACCCGTCTGTTCCCGCACCCTGGTTCCCAAGCTCCAGCTTGGGAACTGACGTTTGCCCGTTAGTCGCCCCGAATCGCGAGGTTCCCAAGCTGGAGCTTGGGAACCAGGGGAGTTCGCTCTGACGGGTTGGACGAATGTTTACTTCGGCCCGCCCTCCCGGCTCGACACGACCTGAAAGGCCCCCAGAAACCCAGAAATACGACTCCTGCCGGAGCCGATGGCCACCGTTGATCGCCGTCGGAGACAAGCCTTCGCAGACCTCCAACTCAACAAGCCCTCAAAAGGGAGCCCGATCATGGTCGTGCTCGAGTTCGGCATGTTTCCCTTGGATAAGGGAGAGAGCCTCAGCCAGTACGTCGGCGCGGAGCCTCGACATCATCGACTCCAGCGGCCTCGCGTATCGTTGCCATGCGATGGGGACGTTGCTGGAAGGCGAGTTCGACGAGGTGATGGACGTTGTCGCCAAGTGCTTCCGGGCGATGGCGGCCGACTGCCATCGGATCGAGTGCAGCATCAAGCTCGACTACCGTGAAGGTCGCCGGGGGCGACTCGATTCCAAGGTTCGCAGCGTGGAGCAGAAGCTCGGACGGGAGTTGAAGAAGTAGACGCGGCGGGTCGCTTCTTAGACCCCATGTCTGGCCCGACAGGGGGTGTGGCGGAACCGTTTTGCGACCCGGATCGTCCGGGCTATAATCGAGCGATCGACGTCCCACATGCTCGGGGAATCCCACACGACGCCTGCTGCCCCATGAACACCGCCCAACGCGCTCCGCTTGCCCGAGCGCTCCGCTCACGGCTGGGCTCCGAGAACGTCCTGTCGGCGAAGTCGGACCTGGTGGTGTACGAGTGCGATGGGTTCACGATCGAGAAGAATCGGCCCGAGCTGGTCGTCTTTCCCCGTTCCACCCGGCAAGTGGCCGAGGTCGTCACGCTCTCGAACCAGCACGACGTTCCGATCGTTCCCCGTGGGGCCGGGACCAGTCTGGCGGGCGGCTGCCTGCCGGTCGGCGGCGGCGTGGTCATGATGTTGACCCGGATGAATAAGCTCGTCGAGATCAACCTCCGCGATCGATTCGCCGTGCTGGAGCCCGGGGTGCTGAACCTCCAGTTGGCCCGCGCCCTGGCCGGAACCGGCTATCACTACGCGCCCGACCCATCGAGCGAGACGGCCTGCACGATCGGCGGCAACGTGGGCACCAACGCAGGCGGCCCGCACACGCTCAAGTACGGCGTCACGGTCAACCACGTGCTGGGGTTGGAGGTCGTGCTGGGCGACGGGTCGATCGTGCGCCAGGGGCCGGCCCGCGAGCCGGTCGGGCTCGACCTGGTGGGGCTTCTGGTCGGCAGCGAGGGCACGCTGGGCATCGTCACCAAGGTCTGGGTCCGACTGACGGCCGACCCGCAAGCCCACCGTACCATGCGGGCGATCTTCGACACGATCGACGACGCCACCAGCGCGGCGAGCGACGTCATCGCCGCGGGAATCGTGCCGGCCGCCATGGAGCTGATGGACCAGGGGATTCTGGAGGCGGTGGAGGAGGCGTTCCATTTCGGCTTCCCGCTCGACGCCGGGGCCATCGCGGTGATCGAGCTGGACGGCCCGGCCGCCGGGCTCGACGGGCAACAAGAGCGCGTGGTCGAGCTGTGCCGGAAGTCGCGCGCCCGGGAGGTCGTGCCGGCGACCAGCTCCAAGGAGCGGGAGCTGTTGTGGAGGTGCCGGAAGAAGGCGATCGGGGCCTTGGGGCGATTGAGTCCCAGCTATTGTATCCAGGACGGCGTCGTGCCCCGCACGCAACTGCCGCACATCCTGCGGCGGGTTGCCGAGATCGGCAAGAAGCACCAGGTCCGGATCGTCAACGTGGCCCATGCGGGTGATGGGAACGTCCACCCGATCTTCCTCTTCGACGAGCGTGACCGGGACCAGGTCGCCCGCGTGCTCGCCGCCGGCGAAGAGCTGCTGGAGGAGTGCATCGCGTGCGGGGGTAGCGTCACCGCCGAGCACGGCGTCGGCGTCGAGAAGCTCAAGCTGATGAGCCGGCTGTACGGCCCCGCCGACCTGGAGGCGATGGCCCGAGTCCGCACGGCGCTGAACCCCACCGGGCGTCTTTCGCCGGGCAAGGTGTTGTCCTCGCCCGACGGGCCCGCGATCGAGCGGACGTCCCCCGGCCGTCGAGCCTTGCCCTAGCATCGAGGACTGCTTCTGAGGACATCAGACTGACTGAAAGCAAACATTTCACTGGTTCCCAAGCTCCGGCTTGGGAACCCCGAACCGCGAAGCCCTGCTTCGCCCCTGGGGAAGCGGCAGCTTGCCTCGAGTGCGTTCCCAAGCCGGA
>CAZDHR010000570.1:0-3662 GCA_964505295.1 uncultured Planctomycetaceae bacterium | reverse complement strand
CTCTTTTCCATTTTCCCTCTTCTTACATCTACTTCAGATGGCTGAGCAGATACGCGATTCGCAACGTTCGTGGTGGGCGATCCCGATCACCTGGGGCTGACGTCCTTGTCGCCGTCCGGCGTGGAGTCAAGCCGAGTGGGTCCGCGCCGGACGAATACGGGAGTAGGAGTCTATCACACGCGGTTCGAGGCACGAAGCCCAAATCGCTTGCGTCGCCTGGGCTTACGGCGACAGCGTTGCCGTCAGTGCTATCGCTGCTAGCAGGAGCATGGGCCAACTGTGTGGGCCGGAGGTCGCGGTGAGCCGGCCTTGCCGGCAGGAGTGCGGCGCAGCATGACCCGTCGCCGGCCCTCCGTGGAAGGACGGGATTATAGTCCGAAAACGCGAGAGCGAACGTAGGTCATCTCAGTCACGCTTTCAGGGTAGCGACGAGCCCGAGAAACGCAAGCCGGGTTTTTGGCCACCCGCGCCGAGCGCATGAATGCGGTCGCTACGAGTTGGTGAAACGCCGCCGTCTTACAGCGTGCTCAGCTTCGAGAAGTTCACTGCGCCTTGCACCGGGAAGACGCCGTAGATTCCGCGGGTGAAGACGAGGTCGATGAAGTCGTCGGCCCGGAGGATGGGGCTCTTGGGGACGATGATCACGTCGGAGTCGGAGAGCCAGAGCTCGCCGGCGGGGCAGGCCTTCCGGCCGTGCAGGGCGGCGCGGAGGTCGACCATCGTGGCCATCAGCCGCCAGTCGTCGCCGCGGCGGAAGATCACGATCTGCCGCAGGTGGGCCCCTACGTTCCAACTGCCCGCCATGCTCAACGCCTGGAGCACGGTCGTCGGGCCGGTCAGCTCGAATCGGCCCGGCGTGCCCACCTCACCCAAAACGTACACGTAACGGGGCGCACGCTGGATCAAGACCGGGATGACCTCGATCCCTTCAATTTCCTCCCGATAGCACTCGTTGAGCTCCTGCTGCAACTCGGGGAGGGTCAGACCCTGCGCCTGCACCGAGCCGATCACGGGCAAGGCGATGGTCCCTTCGGGCGTCACCCGGGCTTCTCGGCCCTGGCCTCCCCGCCCGTATCGACTGTCGACCACCGCCCGAAGGTCCTCCAGCTTGGTGTTGACCTTCAGCGGCGTGACCGTGATGGCCGGGATGGGATAGTACTTCTTGTACAGCCCTTCGAGGTCGTCGCGAAGCTGGGGCACCGTACGCCCGGTCGCCTGAACCTGGCCCAGGAACGGGAGCGTGACCGAGCCGTCGGGCTGAATCACCAGCTCTCGATTCAGCTCTTTGTCGGTGGACGATTCAACCCGGAGTTCATCCCCCACGTTCAGCCGGTAAGGTGTGGCGGTCTCATTCCGCGTGACGCGGTAGACCAGGTCCAATAGATCGTCGACGCGGAGCCGATACTCGGGCACGTGGGCCGTTCGCGCGTGGCCCACGTACTCCCCCTGGGCGTACGCCTGCCAGGCAATCGCCCGCGCACGCTCCCAGCCGTCGCGTCGCGACCAGTCGCAACACGAGCAGTCGACGGCGCACGGGCTGCATGGCGCGGCCGGTCCCAGGGCTTGGCAGAGGACGATGCGTCCCGGCCCGTCAAGCCGCCGGCCGTCGATCGACAACGTATCGAGCGACAGCGTGTCGGGCAACGCCGCGGGCGCGACGCTTCGCGGCCCGCCGTGCCATCGAGCGAAGGTGCCGGGATCGACCCACTCGACCTGCCGGTCTGGGGGCCCCGATCGCTGGCCCCGTTGCTTGGTCTGCGCTTCGTAGATGGCTTGGCAATGCCGATACGCTTGCCGGGCCAATTCCGTCCGGCCAAGCTCGTGGTAGACCACGGCCAGGTTGTACAGCGCGACGGCCTGCCGTTTGACCGAGACGGTGTACTCCAGGGCCGACCGGGCCTCCTCATACCGTCCACCTCGGGCCAGCAGCACGCCCAGCTCGTTCGAGGCCATGTAGTTCCGCGGGGTGGCCAGCAGGGCCGCCTGGTAGAAGACGATGGCCTTGGACGTGGCCACCGGGCCGGCCCCGCGCTGCCTGGCGGCCAACGACCAATGGAGTTTCCCCAAACCGTGCAAAGCCATCGAGCCGGCCAGTTCCTCGCCGACGGCCGCGGCCAGTTGCTCTTGGGCGAAGGTCAAGTAGCTCCGCAGCCCGGCAAGCGGCGCGAGGGTCTCGACCGGGGCGTCTTTCAGAACCGGGGTCCGGTGTGCGCGGATGAGGCTCGGCAGGTTCACGTCGGCCTCCAATCGGGAGCCGGTAGGGGCGAAATCGTCGGCCTCCCGGATCGCCGTCCATCCGGCTGCCAGGGCCCGGCTGTGCGTTGTCGTTTGATGTTCGGCATCCAACGCCTGGGACACCAGCCGCAGGGCCTTCACGAACTCCGCCCGCGCCGAATAGTAGGCCTTGAGTCCGGCCAACTCGAACCCCCGCCGGGTGTGCATGTCGGCCTCGCGGGCAATCAGCTCGAGCTGCCGGGAGCGGCGTGCGGGCGTGTCCGGCCGCGTGGGCAGCAAGCCGGGTGGCGGCCCGATGGTCGCGAGAGGCTGCGGATCGCCCGGCCTCGGCGGTTGCTCCCCCCGTGCGGCTTCTCCGCGTAGCGCCGCTTCCAGTTGGCGCGACGCCTCGTCGATCGTCAAAGGCAACGGAACGTCGACTCCACGCTCCCATTCAACTCGCGGTGCCCGGTCGACTCGAGGCTCGGCGTCAAACTCGCGTGCCGGGCCGATTTCGGGTTCCCGCTCCGCTTGGAACGCCGGGCCGAGCCCACGCTCGGAATCCGTCTGGGGGTTGAAATCAACGTCAGGCGTCAGATCAACGTCGGGTGTCACATCACCATCGAGTGTCAAACCCATCTCACGTGTCAAGTTGACGTCGGGCGGCGCGCCGAAGTCGAGTGCCGCCTCCGTGTCGGAGACTGCGGGCACTTCCGGTTGCGGGTCAAGCGGGTTCTCCACGAACGGCTCGTCGGGGCGCTGCTCCAGCCCGAGAGCCCCCGGACGGATCTCGGGGCGCTGCTGGCTGGCGGCCTCGAAGCGGGGCGGCGGATTGACCGCCGGGAACGTCTCGGCAATAGACTGCGGGTATCGCGGCGCGGTCTGGTCGAGCCCGGCGCTGGGGGGCTCGTCCGTCATGGGGGGAGACAGTTTGAGCGTTGGCAACTCCAACACGCTTTCATCGGGCAGCACCTCCGGTTGGCGCTGGCCCCAAGGGAACGGTTGTCCCGGGCTCGCCGGCAACGCGGTCAACGTGATCCCTATCCCGCGGTGTGCGGGCAGCGGCGGGGAAGAGGTGCTCGCGACAAGGGGCAAGTCTGCCGCGGATGTATGGCGTGCCGGGGGGCATTGGGTACGCTGGGTCGCCAGCCAGAGCGTGCCGGCCGCCAGCCCAACCAGAAGCAGCAACCTCCACCGATGCGACAAAACCGACATGAGGCGATCCTTCATCACTTCCATGATACCTTGCCAACCGTGTGCGCTACGGCGCGCGGCGTCCGACCGGAATCCGTCTTTTCAGACGGATCGACCGCGCCCTCCCAAAGCGCTAAGCAAAACCGCGCCAGGGCACTCGTCACCGGAACCATCGGGCAGAACAGCCGTCACAGGTCTTCCCAGCGTTTCGGTGCATTCGTCAGCCGCGTCAGACTCTTCCTCGCCCGAGTCTT
>CAZDHR010000569.1:0-3683 GCA_964505295.1 uncultured Planctomycetaceae bacterium | reverse complement strand
AAGCTGGGGGCTCGCTGGCGCTCGACCCCAGCCACCCCGTCGCAGGAGAAAGACGCTCCTCCTTCTCTTCCTTGGGGCTGGCGGGCTACCTTGCCGGCGGGGCCGTGTCGTGCAAGTATCCGGCCGTCTTGTTCGTGGTATTGCCGCTGGCCTTGTGGATCCTCCTCAGGACGGCAAATGGCCGGCCAAGTGGCAAGCGGCGAGCCCCTCAGCCCTCAACCCTCAACCCTCAACCCTCGTCCCTTCTCCCTCTCGGCTGGAAGCCGTGCGGCGTGTTCCTGCTGGCGGCCGCGGTCGGTTGCGGGGCGTGGCTGGGGAAGAATTGGGCGCTGACCGGCAACCCGACCTATCCGCTCCTGTACGGAGTGTTCGGCGACAGTACGAACACCTGGACCCCGGCCAAGAACGCACAGTGGAACCGCGTCCACCGGCCGCACGATTTCTCGCCGCCGACGTTCGTCCGCGACGTTGCCCGCGTCGGGCTCAGAAGCGAATGGCTCAGCCCGCTGGTGATGCCGCTGGCGGCGCTGGCGTTTCTGGTGTCAACGCGACGGCGCCTGTTGATTGGCCTGGCGGCCTATTTCGCGTACGTCGTCCTGATGTGGTGGCTCTTGACGCACCGGATCGATCGGTTCTGGCTCGTGGCGCTGCCGTTGGTCGCGCTGTTGGCCGGCGTGGGGGCGTGTTGGAGCCGGGAGGCGATTTGGCGCCGGGTTCTCGTCGGCCTGTTGGTGTTTGCGTCGGTGTCGAGCTTCCTGACGGTGACTTCCGTTGCCGGCGGATACACCCGCTACTTCGTCCGCCTCGATCGGCTCCGCGCCGACCCGATGCGCGTGGACGCGTGGCATCGCTACTTCAACGCCCACGCCCGCGACGGCCGGGTGCTCGTGGTCGGCGACGCCCAGGTGTTCGACCTCGACGTGCCGATCGTCTACAGCACGTGCTTCGACGACTCGATGCTCGAGCGATGGGTGAAGGGCCGCACGGCCGACGAGGTCCGGGCGATCTTCGCCCGCGAGGGGATCACCCACGTCTATGTCCACTGGGGCGAGATCGCCCGCTATCGCGAGCCCGGCAACTACGGGTTCACCGACTTCGTCCAGCCGGCCGTGTTCGAGAGACTGGTCGACCAAGCGGTTCTGGAACCCTTACCGCCAATCGGGGAACACCGGGGACGGGCGTATCGGGTCGTTGCTGAGAAAAGGTGACAGCCACCAAATTTGGGTAATCCGCGTATTCTGTCAGACGCGATTTTCTCCACCTTCGCCAAATTTGGTGGCTGTCACCTTTTCCGGAGAACACCCGGGGCGAGGATACCGGGTCGTCATGGACGCTGAGTGAACGCTTGCCGTCTGAAAGATGGAACAGGTAGTACCTCCCCCTTTTCATCGGAGATGCTATCACTGCCAGCACTCGCAGGCTGAGCTTCCATTGCTCGGTCGGGTCCAATGACCTTGTATGGGAGCCGGGCATCGCATAAGCTATTCGGCCCCCGGGGCTCGCGCTCAGGGGAGCGTGTCAGGGACGACCGCCATCAACTGCGACGAGCACTCTCATGAGACTTCTGCGAGACGTTTCCGTCTTGCCTAGCGACGGGCACGACGGCCTCTTGCCCGAGCCCGATGGCCCGAGCTGTTCCCCTTCCCCTCGTTTGGCCGAACCGGTTCGCCGGGCCATCGCCCGCACCCGAACCTGGCTCCTCGGCCGGCAGCACAAAGAGGGGCATTGGGTCGCCGAGTTGGAGGGCGACACGATCCTGGAGAGCGAGACGATCTTGCTCCTGGCGTTCCTGGGTCGCGAAGACTCCGACTTGGCCCAACGTGCCGCCCAACATCTGGTCGATGCCCAGCTTCCCGAAGGCGGCTGGGCCATGTATCCCGGCGGGGGCGTGGAGATCAGCGGGAGCGTGAAGGCCTACTTCGCGCTGAAGCTGACGGGCCACGACCCGAGCGAGGAGTACATGCAGCGTGCCCGCCGGGCGATTCTGGCCCACGGCGGGGCCGACGCGGTGAACAGCTTCACCCGCTTCTACCTGGCTCTGCTCGGTCAGATCCCGAACGACCAGTGCCCGGAAGTGCCGCCCGAGGTGGTGCTCCTGCCGAAATGGCTCCCGGTCAACCTCTACTCGGTGAGCGCTTGGTCGCGGACGATCATCGTGCCGCTTTCGATCGTTTCGGCGATGCGGCCGGTCCGCGAGCTGGACCCCCGGCGGGGCATCCGCGAGCTGTTCCTAAAAAGCCCGGAAGACTGGCCGACGCTCCGGTGTCCCGGTTTGCAGGGCGGTACGGGGCCGTTCAGTTGGGACCGCTTCTTCCGCACCGTCGATGGGGCGCTGAAGTGGTGCCGCCGACACGGCCTGTTGCCGCTTCGCCGCTCGGCGTTGAAGGCGGCGGAAGCGTGGATGCTCGAGCGTTTCCAGAACAGCGACGGCCTGGGGGCAATCTTCCCGCCGATCGTCTGGAGCCTGGTCGCGCTTCGGAGTCTGGGATACGACGATGAGAGCCCGGAGGCCGCGTACTGTTGGCGGCAACTCGAGGATCTCGTGGTCGAGCGGGACGGGGGCGAATCGGTGAAGATCCAGCCGTGCAAGTCGCCCGTCTGGGATACGGCGATCAGCCTCAGGGCGCTTTTGGCCGGCGGCGTGCGGCCCCACAATCCGGCAATGCTCCGCGCGATGCGGTGGCTGGTGGACCAGCAGATCACGCGTCGCGGCGACTGGGCGGAGACGGTCGGCGCGGAGCCGGGCGCATGGTGCTTCGAGCATCACAACGACTTCTATCCCGATTCGGACGACACGGCCATGGCGTTGATGGCGTTGGCCGGGCAACTGCACGACGGACCAGGGGCGGCCGACGTGGTGTGGCGCTTCGACGCCCTGCCGCCCGAGCTGCGCCTGGTCGGCGGCGACGCGATCGACGCGCGGCTCGACGCGACGCTCGACCAGCCCGACGAGGCGACCTCCGATCGCGTCGGGCTCGTGGAAGAGACCACGGCGGCCATCAACCGCGGGCTCGCGTGGCTTCTGGCCATGCAGAACGACGACGGCGGCTGGGGGGCTTTCGACCGGAACAACAACCGCCGGTTCCTCTGCCACGTGCCCTTTGCCGATCACAACGCGATGATCGACCCCAGCACGCCGGACCTGACGGGCCGGGTGCTCGAGTGCCTGGGCCAGCTCGGACTGCGCACGGGCCACCCGGCCGTGGATCGGGCCGTGGCCTACGTCCGCCGCACGCAAGAGGCCGACGGGAGCTGGTTCGGACGCTGGGGCGTCAACTACGTCTACGGCACGTGGCAGGCGCTCACCGGGCTGGTCCGCGTGGGCGTGCCCCAGGACGATCCGGCCGTCGCGGCGGGCGCCAATTGGCTTCTGGCTTCCCAGCAGCCGTCGGGCGCATGGGGCGAATCACCTGATACCTATGCGGACCCGGCGCTTCGAGGTCAGGGCCCGCCCACGGCCTCGCAGACCGCCTGGGCCGTGATGGGGCTGCTGGCCGCCGGGCTCGACGATCACCCGGCCGTGGCCCGAGGCGTGCAGTTCCTGGTCGACACCCAGGAGCCCGACGGGACCTGGGACGAGCCGGAGTTCACCGGCACGGGCTTTCCCCAGGTGTTTTACCTCCCCTACCGCTACTACCCGATCTACTTCCCCCTGATGGCCCTGTCGCGCTGGGCGGTCACCG
>CAZDHR010000568.1:0-3688 GCA_964505295.1 uncultured Planctomycetaceae bacterium | reverse complement strand
CCGTAAACATTCGCCCAACCCGTCGGTTCCCGTACCCTGGTTCCCAAGCTCCAGCTTGGGAACCTCGCGATTCGGGGCGACTAACGGGCAAACGTCAGTTCCCAAGCTGGAGCTTGGGAACCAGGGGAGTTCGCTCTGACGGGTTGGACGAATGTTTACAAGACGCCGTGTGGCGGTTTGTATTCCTCGTGGCCGCCGGCTCGGGCGCGTGGGGCTGGGCACGCATCGGTGGCGATCGGCCCCGGTTCCGGCGATGCCTGTTGCTCGCCTTGCCTTTGGGCACGGCACCGCTTGATGCCAAGACTGGCGTTGTCCCGTCCTCTGCACCCTTGTTACCACCCCGCGCGGGGGGTGCGATACAACCCCCCTGTGAAGATTCTCGCAAGAAAACTCGGTCGTTTTGTTCCGAAGCTTGCCTTCAAGGTGCCCATCGGTTAGATTCTCCCCTGGGGGGATGGCTCTCTGTTCAGTTTCCTTCGTCCTCTTTTTCACTTTTCTTTTCGGAGGTGCCCTTATGAATGTACGAGGACGGCGAGGTTTCACGTTGGTGGAGTTGTTGGTGGTGATCGCCATCATTGGTATCCTCATCGCGCTGCTGTTGCCGGCCGTGCAGGCCGCGCGCGAGGCCGCAAGGCGGTCGCAGTGCAGCAACAATCTCAAGCAGTTCGGCCTGGCACTGCACAACTACCATGACACGTTTAAGACGTTCCCGTCGGCTATCGGACCGGGTGTTTGTAGCGCTAGTGGTTCATGTGGCCTGACTTGGGAAGCTTGGAGTGGTATTGCTCCCATGATCGCCTTTATGGAGCAGCGGGCACTGGCCGATCGGATCGTCTGGGACCTGCGTACCGGCGACGGGCCGAATCGGGACGTAAGACGCAGTCGCATCGACACTTTTCTGTGCCCTAGCGATCCAGGCAACGGCGTCACCTACACGGCCGATATGGGTCCCATTTCTTACAACCTCTCCCACGGGCCGACCGCTGTCTGGGACGTGGGAACAGGTCAAGAGGTTGGAATGTTCGATAGGTTGTATTGGTGCACGATGGCCGACATCCGGGACGGTACGTCCAACACCATCGCCATGTCCGAGGCGAGATTGGGCCGAAACCAAGGCATGTGGGATCCGAGTAAACGCGATCCGAGCTACCGAGTGACCGCTACGGGCGACTTATTGCAGCCTAGCCCCCGCCTGGGCAATGCCAGAACGTTCACTACCCGCCCCGCGGACCTTGCGGCAATTAACGCTTACTATCAGAATTGCCTTTCGATGTACGATGCAGGCAGCGGCTGGAACAGTCAAAGCGACGAACAAGGCCGCTTCTGGGTAAGGTCAAACGCGTTGTGGGCTTCGCATATCACCACACTCGTTGCTCCGAATGCCGGCCCAAGCTGTGACATAGATACGTCGGTAACGAACATAAACGTTAAGGAGCCGAGCAGTTATCATCCGGGGGGCGTTCAGGTGTTAAGAGCGGATGCTTCAGGTTCCTTTGTCAGCGAGACAATTGGCCAGGCCGTTTGGATTGCCGCGGGTACGATCAACCAAGGCGAGACGCTATCGCTACAGTAGTTGGGCCCTCACTGAGCGTGACTTCAATCTGTGTTGAGTTTTTCAGGTCTATCCAGGAGCATGATGTCCGATGAAGTGGTTAAGGTTTCTTCTTCTGTTGGGCGTTGTCGTTGCGGTTGGATGCTCTTCGGCACCCTCGGGTAGTGCGGGAGATGAGAGCGATCCGGCTTTGACGACAGACCTAGAGGCATTCGACGAGGCTGCCGAGGCAGAGACCGTGGCGCCCGAGGCAGAAACCGTGGCGCCCGAGGAGTAGCGGAGATGGGGGCGCGGCTCTCGAAACGTGCTGCGTCCCCTTTTTCTTTGCTTACCTTTGGGCACGGCACCGCTCGATGCGCTGGGCTGCCGATCACAGGCCATCATGTCTTCTCAGTTCGCGCCCTGGCGCCGGAAGTGCTGTTCTCCCAACGGTTTCTGGCCTGGATGCCAAGACTGGCGTATTCCAGCCGTCTGCCCCTTCCCCACCTTGTGCGGGGGTTCCTTATACCACTCCTTCGAAGATTCTCGCGAAAAGACTTTGTCGTTTTGTCCCAAAGCTTGATTTCTCGGTTCTCATTGGTTAAAGTCTTCCGCGGGGGGAGGGGGGCTCTCTTCTGGGGCCCCTTCTCGTGTCCTGTTCTGTTTTCTCGTTCTTCTTTTCGGAGGTGCTCTTATGAATGCACGAGGACGGCGAGGTTTCACGTTGGTGGAGTTGTTGGTGGTGATCGCCATCATTGGTATCCTCATCGCGCTGCTGTTGCCGGCCGTGCAGGCCGCGCGCGAGGCCGCAAGGCGGTCGCAGTGCAGCAACAATCTCAAGCAGTTGGGTTTGGCGCTGCACAACTACCATGACACGTACAAGACGTTCCCGGCCGCTACTGGACCGCCTGTGTGCAATGGGACTGCGTGCAATCATGGGTGGGAAGGTTGGGGTGGTATCGCTCCAATGATCGCTTTCATGGAGCAGCGGGCTCTGGCCGATCAGATCACGTGGGATCAGTATTGGAACCGCAACGATCCCGCGAATGGTGTTACGAATCGTGTCGTAGCCGACTCGATCATCGGCGGTCTTCAGTGCCCTAGCGATCCCGGCTTCAATTTCGATTACGGCAACGCGGGCCCCACCTCTTACAACCTGTCCCACGGGCCGACTTCTGTTTGGGACGTGAGCAACAGTCAGGTCGTGGGGATGTTCGATAGGTTGTATTGGTGCAGACTGGCCGACATCCGGGACGGTACGTCCAACACCATCGCCATGGCCGAGGCGAAAATGGGCCGAAACCAAGGCATGTGGGACGTGAGCAAACGCGACGAAAGTTACATTGTGGGCGGTGTTGGCGACTTGGTACAGCCCAGCCCCAGAATAGGCAATGCCAGGACCTTCACTCCTAGGGCTGCAGACATCAACGCCATCAACACTTACTACCAAGGCTGCCTTGCGGCGTATGATTCGGGCAGCGGCTTCAACACGAATTACTGCGACCAGCAAGGCCGCTTCTGGGTGTCCGGTCGGGCCGCGTGGGCTCCTTATATCACCACGCTCGTGGGTCCGAACGCCGGCCCGGCCTGTGACAACGATACTGGTTCGCCAACCGACCTCAGGGTGAAGGAGCCGAGCAGCTATCATCCGGGCGGGGCTCAGGTGCTGAAAGCGGACGGCTCTGCTTCCTTTGCCTCGGAGACCACCGACCAGGCCGTTTGGATCAGCTCGGGGACGATGAATGGAGGCGAAACGCAAACGCTCCAGTAGTTGCGCCCTCGTCGAGCTTCCCCTCAAGCTGTGTTGGGTTGATTCGGGTCTATTCAGGAGGAAGATGTCTGATGAAATGGTTGATGCTTTTCGTTCTGTTGGTCGCTCTCGCTCCTCTTGGATGCTCGCCGGCATCTTCAGGTGGTGGGGAAGAGGCGGCCCCACCCCCGTCGGAGGAAATCGACGAAGCTGCCGAGGCAGAGGCGACGGGGATGGGGGCCGAAGAGTCGTCGTCGGCTGAAGAGTAACCGTAGCCTCTCAGAGGGGCGCGGCTCTCAGAACGAGCCGCGCCCCCTTTTCTTGTCTCTTGGTAGTAGGCACACGGCGTGTAGGCTGCTAAAACCGGCCGTCATTGACGGGGCACATCGAGTTCGGTTTTTGTTCCA
>CAZDHR010000567.1:0-3693 GCA_964505295.1 uncultured Planctomycetaceae bacterium | reverse complement strand
CACATCTCGGCCCCGCCCAAGAGATTGAGCGAGCCCGTCGCGTCGGTCGTGCGGAAATAGAACTGGGGCCGGTAGCCGCTGAAGAAAGGCGTGTGCCGTCCGCCCTCTTCCTTCGAGAGGACGTAGACCTCGCCTTCGAACTTCGTATGGGGCGTGATGCTGCCCGGCTTCGCCAGCACCTGGCCGCGCTCGATCTCGTCCCGCTTGATTCCCCGCAGCAGGCAGCCGACGTTGTCTCCGGCGATCCCTTCGGGAAGCGTCTTGTTGAACATCTCCACGCCGGTGCACACGGTCTTCCTCGACTCGGCGTTCAGCCCGACGATCTCCACCTCTTCGCCGGTCTTGATCACGCCTTGCTCGATCCGCCCGGTGGCCACCGTACCGCGACCTTCGATCGAGAAGACGTCCTCGACCGCCATCAGGAACGGTTTGTCGCGAACGCGGACCGGCTCGGGAATGTACTCGTCGATGGCGTCCATCAACTCGGCGATGCACCGGGTGGCCTCCGGATCGTCCGGCTTGTTGTACGCGGAGAGCGAATCCCCGCGGATAATGGGGATGTCGTCGCCCGGGAAACCATAGTTCGTGAGCAGTTCCCGAAGCTCCAACTCCACCAGCTCGATCAGCTCCTCGTCGTCGACCAGGTCGGTCTTGTTGAGGAACACGACCAGGGCGGGCACGTTCACCTGCCGGGCCAAGAGCACGTGCTCTCGGGTCTGCGGCATGGGGCCGTCGGCCGCCGACACCACGAGGATCGCCCCGTCCATTTGGGCCGCGCCGGTGATCATGTTCTTGATGAAGTCGGCGTGGCCGGGACAGTCGATGTGCGCGTAATGCCGTCTCTCGGACTCGTACTCGACATGGGCGACGGCGATGGTCACCGTCTTGGTCGCATCGCGAACGGTGCCCCCCTTGGCGATGTCGGCGTACGACTTGAACTTGGCCAATCCCTTAAGCTGCTGGACGGCCAGGATCGCGCCGGTCAACGTCGTCTTGCCGTGGTCAATGTGGCCAATCGTGCCCACATTCACGTGAGGTTTGGTTCGTTCAAATACCTCCTTGGCCATGCTACGTCTCTCTTTCTTAGAACGTTCAGTCAAGCGGGTACATTTGGATTACGCAGGACGAACCCGGGCCCAGGGATCGTCCGAAACGAGAGCTGCTGATGGGACTCGGACCCATGACCTCGTCCTTACCAAGGACGCGCTCTACCAACTGAGCTACAGCAGCCGAAACGGACAACAGCCGCCCAGTCGCTGTGCGGCCCACGGTCGACCCCAGCGGCGCGAGGCGAGGACTGCGTGGCGATAGTCGTCTGATGATCCCCTGGCCGCAGCGATTCCCAAGCCGCCGGGCTCGTTAGCTCCTTGTTGTATCGTAACGATATATGCTGCTCCCGACACTCCGCAAGCCGTCTCGTGTTGTGCCGTGGCAATTTCTCCCTTCGCTTCCGCCCGTCTCGGCCCTCGTCAGTCCGCCCACGAAGCGGGTGAAGGGAGTCGAACCCTCGTCTTTAGCTTGGAAGGCTATGGCTCTACCGTTGAGCTACACCCGCAGTCAATCGATCCAGCAGTCCCGGCCGGGGCCCGTCCGGTTGGTTGGCTCCGAGCGGTCTCGATCCGGCAGGTCGAGCCGCATGGCGCGCTTCGTTCGATCCCCGTGTGTACGGCGGTTTGCGGGAAAGCGGTTCAGCCGGTGGCGGTGAGACAATGGGGGGTGCAGGATTCGAACCTGCGAAGGCGCTGCCATCAGATTTACAGTCTGACCCCTTTGACCGCTCGGGAAACCCCCCGCATACGATTCAACCTCCATTCGTCCGCCAGTAGCTCTCCCACCTCACGCACCGGGTTCCTGCCTCAGGCTTTCCCGTATCGTATGGACACCACGTCAGAACAAGGGGTTCCCACTGCAAGCTAGCGGCGGGACTCGGACCCGCAACCTGCTGATTACAAATCAGCCGCTCTGCCAATTGAGCTACGCTAGCCGGTCAGGCCCATCACGCAAACCTTTTAATATACCCATTCGCACAACCCGTTCAAGGCAGATGAGTAAAGAAAAAACCAGCATCGCTCTCGATCGGGGCAAGCCCCTCCCTGAGTGCCTCCTTCGGGTGGCTATCGCATGCGCCTATCTGGGGGTGATTGTGGCGCAATCCGTCACGCGATGATCGCCCAAGGGCGGCAAAGCGGGCATTCTGACAAGATAGCGAATTCATGGCTAGCCCAACCGGTCGCCAGCCCTTGAATCGCCGGCCGAAAACCCGGAACCTCCATCCGGGGTATTTCGCGCGGAATGATGACTGGTTTTTTTTCCGGACGCGGGCAGTGTCTCTCCCGCCGACAAGCCCGGAAACCGCAATCCCTCAACCCTCCCGGCACAGGAAAGCAGAGCAACAGGTTCCTTATCCCCCTGTATGCGGGCGAGACCGCCCTGCTGCACGAAGTCTTGCGGGGCGGCCTCGACGTGCTCTGGACCGTCGATCGCCTAATCCAGCTCCGGGATCTCGATTTTTTCCTCTTGCGCCGCCTTGCGCAGCTTGCTCAACGCCCGGGACTCGATCTGCCGAATCCGCTCCTTGGTGACGCCGAGCTCCGCGCCGACCTCCTTGAGCGTCAGCGGCTCGCGACCGCGCCGCAGGCCGAACCGGCTGACGATAATCTGTTGCTCCCGCTCGTCCAGCCGTTCCAGGATCCGCTCCACCTGGGCCTCCCGCTGAAGCTGCGCCGACTCCTGCTCGTACTGGTCGGTTCGGTCGTCCTCCGTGGCGCCGAACATTTCGCCGTGACTCGTGCGGTAGCGGTCGCGGTGGCGATGCTCGTCCGGGATCGTGCGAGCGTAGTTTTTCATGATCGCCCAGCTCGCGTAGGTGCTGAACTTGTTGCCGCGGGCGAAGTCGAACTTTTCCACGGCGCGGATCAGGGACATGTTGCCGTCGCTGACCAGCTCGAAGAAGTTCTCCGTCGGTCCCACGTGCCGCTTGGCGATCGAGACGACCAACCGCAGATTCGCCGAGATGATCTCGTTCTTGGTGGCCACCGCCTCGTCGTACAGCCGGTCGACCTGATCCATGAGGGCCGTGTTCGGCCGCGACGGGCAGAGCTTGTCGCGAAGCCTGCTGGCCTTGTATTTCAGGTAGTTCATCTTCCGGAACAGGTGCATCTCCTGCTCTCGGGTCAGCAGCGGGACCTCGTACAGGCTGGCCAGATACGGGGGCAGCCCGCTGGGAAGACGCGTCTTCCGAACCGGTAGCTCGCTAAGCGGCGGGGGACCGAGGATCTCCCTCTCCTCCTGCCCCGGGCGGATCTCCTGAAACTGCTCGTTGGGGATGTAGTCCAGCGGCAGCTCCATGATCCGCCGGGCGCGCATCTCGGCGACGATGCGGTAGATGCTGGTCTTCGTGCGGCAGAACTTCTTGGCCAAGGCCTCGGCCGACTCGCCTCGGCGAAACTGCTGGTAGATCTTCCGCTTCGTTTCTTCCCGCAGCGGACCACTGTTGTCCGGGAAGATCGCCAGGTCGGGATGATCCCGGTCGAACTGTTTCAGGGTGTAGCGGATCGTCTCCACGCTACGGCCGGTCGTCTGGGCCAGGCGTTTGGTCACGTCGGCCGGGCAACCGCCGGCCTGAGCCAGGCGTCGGGCACGCTTGACGATGGTCCGCCGCTCTTCCTCGCTGAGCTGGCTGAACCGCGCACC
>CAZDHR010000566.1:0-3723 GCA_964505295.1 uncultured Planctomycetaceae bacterium | reverse complement strand
GCACAACCACTCTTGCCAATCGAGCCATGCGGCCAACCTAGCAGACCCGCCCGCCGCAGTCAATAGTTATGTATGGTGTCCCCGGAACTCCCCAGCGCCCCGGCGCCGTCGCCCGGAGTGTCCGGCAGGGTCGCTCGCGTGGACGGGCAGGAATCCGAAGCGCCGCCTCGTCGCGTGTCGAGGCACTCTGCCCGATTCGCTTCCCGTCCGGTCTTCGCTAAACGCTGAGACCGACGGAAGTTCGGCTCCGTGCTAGCACTGAAAGCGGAAGCCGGCCGGCCGTCTTCTCCCATCGGACGCCGCCGGGACACGCCTCGATTGCAGGGCAAAAGCCTGACCTCTCAACCGGGCGGAACCGTAGAATTGGATAGAATGATCGGTTTTTTTCCAAGTGCCGGACTGGCTCCGGCTAGCAGCGTATCACACGGTGCAACACGGAGGCGGCGAGCCATGAAGAACCTTTCGCCATATCACCGGTTCGGGTTGCCCCTCGACGGAGTGTTCCTGGGCACGGCCGCCTTTGCTTGGCTGGCCGCGGTGCACGCCGGACCGCCGAAGGTCGGCTTCGACGTGAGCTACTCGGTCGAATGCCGCGACGTGACTCCCGACGGCTTCGCCGAGGCCAATCCGGAGAGCAAGATCATCGAGGCCCGGTTCCACGTGTCGGCGCTCGTTCGGCGCGGCAAGGAGGCGGACATCAAAGAAATGATGTACGTCGTTCTCAGCCCGGAGAAACGGTTGCGCGTCGTCGACTTCGAGCCGAAGACCCAAATGAAGAGCGAGTTCATCGACCCGGTCCAGGTCGTGGAAACGGGAGAAGACGCTAGCTCGATTGACGGGTCGTTATCGGTGCAAATCAGTCCGCTCGCCGGCGTGCACGTTTCGCCGTCGGCAGGGGCCTCGAAAGCGTCGAAGAATAATCGGCAGGAGAAGTATTCCAAGCTGGCACCCAGGCAACTCGTGGTGGCCAGCGGTACGATAAACCGGGGACACGGCGTGTTTTTCAAGCTCAAGCCATTCAGCCAGGTCTCGTTGCAGGGCCGAAAGGAGTTCGTCTGTCGGTTCGTCGTGCCGAAGGATTGGAGGGCCGACTACGTCTACGTCGATTGCGCGGCGGAGCCGCGAAGCAGGTCGCCCTGGATGGGCTCCGAACACGTCGGCGCGAGGAGGGTCCTCGTCGGCCTCTACCTACAGGGCGACGGCGAAGCCCGCGAGGCAGCGGAACGTCTGGCCTATGCGTACGAGACGTACAAGCGGCTCGGAAGATCGCGCTCGGGACCCGGCACGGAATTGCCCAAGGAGGTTGGAAGCCTGTTCCGAAAGATTCCCCCCCTGTCGCTGTTTGAGTTCGTCATCGAAGATTTCGACGGCGGCGACAAGAAGACCTCGGAGAAGAAGGACGAGGCCTGGGAATCGTTTTCCGCCGCCCGGGAGGAAGTCGCACGATTCGCGGGGTAGCTTTCCGCGGTTGGTAGTGACCGCATTCATGCGGTCCACACTTCGCGCCGCCTCGATGAATCGGGGCGCTGCAAACGAGGCAAGCTCCCCTCGGAGATGGTACGAGGCCCTACGCCTCGACGGGCGGTTCGCTGCCGGTGGCCATGGCGTCCGAGTCGGGCGCGAGCGGGGCCGTCTCGGCCGAGAACCGCAGCAGGACGATCTCCGCCGTCTCGCTTTGGGCCGCCAGCTTCAGGTCGAATCGCGCACCGTAAGGCAGCAGTTGGACCGTCTTGATCCGAGCGCGCGGGCCTTCGAGCTGCTCGACCTTCACCCGGGGAGTCCGCGAGAAAGGCGGGCAGAAGGCCAAGTGGACGCTGGTGCTCCGCTGCCCCAAGGCCATCGGCACCCGCATCCAGCCTGCGAGAAGCTCGCCCCCATCGGGCGCGAGGCTACGGACCATCTGCTGCGTCACCTCCTCAGCCGGCGGCGCGTCCGCAACGGGGGCCGACTCCGTACGACGAGGCTCGAATCGCTGCGGGGCGTCCGTGCGTTTGATGTGGATGGCCGGCCAACTCCACCGGCCGCGGGCAAGTCGACGCCGTCCCGCCCAGCCCCACGCCCAACACTCCTCGGCCGCCAGAATGGCCCAGAACACGGACAGTCCTCCGGCCGACGTGCCGGGCAGGCTCAACATCGCACCGATGGCAAGAAGCGCGGCCGACAGGCTGAGGGCTACCGACCGGGCGGCCAGGCTCGTCCGCTCCCTTCCGGCCCCGTATTCCCACGCCAATCGGGCCCCCAAGGCCACCGCCGCCAACAGCGTGGCGACCAACAGCAAGGCCGCCGGGCCCAGGGGGGCCGACAACGCACCGGCCACGCGGCGCCAGCATAGCACCATCGCCGCCGCCAGCAGCACCGCGGCGAGCACGACGCCCATCCACCGCGCCAGCTCCGCGATCGGTCGAGCCAACCGGCCCAAACCGGGTGCGGTCTCCACGCCTGCGGGAAGCTCGGGGTTCATGGCTACCGACTGCTTGGCTAGTGGAAGTACTCCGGTCCGCTGATCCGCGTGCCGGCGGGTATCTTCTCCGCCAGCTCGGCGGCGTCAAGGGCGAATAGGGGGCTGATCTCGACGGGCACGCCGTCGGCCACTTCCGCCCCCGCTTGACGAAGCCACTCCCGGTGGACGGCCGCCATCTGGGCCTTGACCGATTCCGGCGTATCCCGCTCGGCACCGGGGGCGTTCTTCAGCGGGCCGAAATCGCGGTGCGCGTCGACTTCCACCACGATCGCATTGGCCGCGAAGGGCAGCAGATCGAAAATGAAGCGCTCGAACTTGATCGCGTTCCCCTTTTCGGGCTCGACCAGCTCGCCGCTCGGGGCGATGTGATCGACCTTCTTCTTGTCGGAGAGGTGAAACGGCAGCACGTCGTCCCGGTCGGCCATCCGCTCGAGGAAGGCTCGGTCGAACACGTGGACGGCGATGCTACCGGCCCAGAACTTCCCGGGATCGGCTGCGTCGGCCTTCTGCTCAATCACGTTGTCCCAATGGATGTACTCGATCACGTGGAGCCGCCCGTCCACCTCGACGACGTTGCCCACCTTGTCCGAGGCCGTCTCCTTGGCCACGACCTGCGTCGACATCTCCGACCCACAAGACAGGTGGTAGCCGATGAACTCGGGCGAGCAGACGTCGGCCAGGGGATTGTCTACCTGGAGGTAGAACAAGTGCCTCAGGCCGCGCCGGCGCATGTCGTCCAGGCAGCCGTGGCTGGAGAGTGCGGCGAGCGTGCCCCCGTGGCCGTCCGGACTCAACGCCACGCGATGCCGTTCGGCGAGCAAGACCGATCCGGTGTCGGCGTCGACGGCGGGCATCGTCGCCTGGCAGAAGGGCTTGAGGTCTCCCTCCGGCAGCCCGAATCGACCGCGGTGGGCGAGGTAACTCTCCGTTTCGGCGTGGGTGGCGGGACTGGTCATCACGTAGAGAGGGATCCGTACGCCGTACCGACGCGAGGAGGCGACGATCTTCTCGATGTGGATTCGGAACAGGGACTTCTGCGAGATCGGGCCGATCGGATACATGCCCTTGGGATGCTCGAAGCCGAGCCGCGTACCCTGCCCGCCGGCCACCAGGATCACGCCCACGTGTCCGGCGCGGAGGGCCTCGCCCCCCCAACGGCGTGCCTCCTCCGGCGTGACCCGGCTGTCGGCCGCGTCGAGACGGAACGCCCGGGGCGGCGCCAGCCGCCTCGCCAGATCGCCATAGTCCTGCTCTTCGTCCTT
>CAZDHR010000565.1:0-3734 GCA_964505295.1 uncultured Planctomycetaceae bacterium | reverse complement strand
CGGGCAGAAGCAGGTCGTGGGCGAAGTCCCGGCGGTGGGGTTCGCCTGGGGCGGGCCCGGCCCCGCGGAGCCGGCCGTGCCGAAAGCCCCGAAACGCAAGAAAAGGTGGCGCAAGAAGGCTCCCGCAGAACCCCCGATGGCTGAGGGAAACGTGCTCCGCAACGAGCACTTCGAGGTCGAGATCAACCCGACAACGGGCGCCATCCAGGCCATCGACGACTACGTGTCGCGGGGCGCCCGGCTGGCCCAGCAGATCGCCTTCCGCCAGCCACGCCCGAAACGCGTGGGCCGGGGCGGCTTCGCGGAGGACGACCCCGAGAAGGACTATTCGATCATGGCCGCCGACAAGATCTCGGTCACGTCGTCCGGGCCGGTCGTCGGGCAGATTGTGTGCCGGGGACGGCTGGTGAGTCGTGACGGCGAGCGCCTGGCCCGGTTCGTCGAGACGATCGAAGCGCGGCGGGGAAGCCCGATCCTCGAGATCAAGATTGATCTGGACGTTGAGCGAGAGCCCGACGCCGATCCCTGGAATTCGTACTATGCGGCCCGTTTCGCCTGGAACGACGCGGCGGCCGACGTGTATCGGGGCGTGTGCCTGGCCAACCGGCCCACCGAGCGGCCGCGCCTGGAATCGCCGCACTTCGTGGATATCCGATCGGGCGAGAGGCGGGTCACGATACTCACCGGCGGCCTTCCCTACCATCGCCGGTTCGGTCTGCGCAAACTCGACACGCTGTTGGTCGTGCGCGGCGAGACCGCGCGGTCGTTCCGGCTCGGGATCGGAGTCAACCTGACGCACCCGGTGCCCGCCGCCCTCGATTTCCTCGCCCCGGACCACGTGCACCGAGAGAAGGCCCGGGCGGCGACGGGCGGCTCCGGCTGGCTGTTCCACGTGGACGCCAAGAACGTCGTCGCCACCCATTGGAGCCCGATCCGCTCGGGCGATCGAATCACCGGTTTGCGGGCGCGCCTGCTGGAAACCGAAGGGCGCTCCGGCCGAGTGAGCCTGACGTCGTTCCGTCCGGTCAAGTCCGCCCGCAAGACCAACTTTCAGGGCGAGCAGCCGACCGAGCTGTCCACCCAGGGCGACAAGATCACCATGGACCTTAAGGCCCACGAATGGGCGCAGGTGGAAGCCCAATTCCCCTAGCCCCTTGCCGCCTTCGTCCTGACTCCTGACCGGATTATTGGCTTCCATGATCGTCACCATCGACGGACCTGCCGGGGCGGGAAAAAGTACCGTTGCGCGGGCGCTGGCCCGACGCCTGGGATTTCGGTACCTGGACACCGGGGCCATGTATCGGGCGGTGGCGTTGGCCGGCCTGCGACGCGGGGTGGATTGGGACCGTGCCGCGGAGTTGGCCCAACTGGCCGGGGAGCTGACCATCGAGGTGGTCGGCGATCGAATCCTTCTGGACGGCGAAGACGTGACCGAGGCAGTGCGCACGTCGGAAGTGACGGCCGTGACGCGCCACGCGGCCGACAACCTGGAGGTCCGCCGGCAGCTCGTCGAGCTCCAACGGGCCGTTGCGGCCGGAAACGACGTGGTCACCGAAGGCCGCGACCAGGGCTCCGTCGCCTTTCCCCGCGCCGAGTGTAAGATTTTCCTGACCGCCAGCCCTGAGGAGCGCGCCGCGCGCCGGCTCCGCGATCTGGAAGGCCAGGGCGAGGCGGCGGCGATCGACCGGGTGCTCGGCGACCTGAACCGGCGGGACCGCGAGGACGCCGAGAGGCCGGTCGGGGCCCTGGTTCGGCCCTCGGGGGCGGTCGAGGTCTCAACCGACGGGCTGGGCATCGAGCAGGTGATCGACCGGCTGGAGTCGATCGTGCGCGAGCGCCTCGCCCCCAACCCAATCACGAAACCCATCCCACGCGAAGGCGGCCATGAGTGAGCGTTCCCCTGCCGGTCGGGCTTGGTACGAGTGTCTGAAGAGGGTCATCTGGCTCTTCTTGGCGGGTGGCTACTGGGTTCGGTACACGGGCCGAGAAAATGTCCCACCGGAGGGGGCGGTCCTGGTAACCCCGAACCATCAGAGCTACCTTGACCCGCTCTTGGTGGGCGCCGGGTGTCCGCGACCGCTGAACTACCTGGCTCGGAAGAGCCTTTTCCGCTTCCCTCCGTTCCGTTGGCTGATCGACTCGGTCGACGCCATCCCCCTCGACACGGAGGGGATCGGCTTCGGGGGCATCAAGGAGACGCTCCGGCGGCTGAGACGCGGTGAGATGGTCCTCGTCTTTCCGGAAGGGTCGCGAACGTGGGACGGCGAGGTCGGGCCGTTCCAGCCTGGATTCGCCACTCTGGCGACCCGGGGCCGGGCGGCGATCCTCCCCGTGGCGATGGAGGGGGCGTTCGAGGCGTGGCCCCGTTGGCAAAAGCTGCCGCGCCCGGGGGTCATTCACGTCCACTACGGGGCTGCGATTCCGGCGGAGGAGGTCAAGCGGTTGGGCGATGAGGAGCTGATCGCCGAAGTGCGGAAAAGGGTCCGCGATTGCCAGGCGTTGTTGAGGCGGCGTCGGCCCTTTGCCCGGCGTAGGCCCCTCGGCCGACGCCGACCCGACGCCCGCGACGAGGGCCCCGACACGCACCGGCAGTAAGCCGACGCTCCCCGGGCCGCATTTCCACAGGAGCGGGCCCGCCAACCCCGTTCGGCCCAGAAACCTCCCCCTCTTCTGGAAATAAACGCTTGGCGCGATTGTTGGACCGCCCACCGTTTGCTATAGTGATGGGGTTACCCGTAGGCTTCGGGAGGCCTTCTGCGGAAGGAGGCCGGGCACACGGGATCGGAAACCCAATGGCGTCTGGAGGCGGCAACCGCGCGAGACGTCGCCCGAACCGGGCAGTCGACCGGATGCGCGCGCCCGCCTTCATCGATCGGACATCACAGCAATTCGACTATGGTCAACCGAAACCTGATTCGAGGACTGGATCCTACCGAGGAGGAGTGGCAGCAGGAGCTGGAGTCAGCACTGGACGGCACACCCCCGGACGAATGGTATGACGGGGGCGACATCGTCGCCGTCAACCAGATTGTCGACGGGCGCGTGCTCCGCGTCGAAGGCGACTTCGTCCTGGTCGACGTGGGCTACAAGAGCGAGGGAATGATCCCCAGCTCGGAATGGGAGGACGCCGACGCCCCCCCCGAGGCGGGCCAGGCCGTTCGCGTGCTCATCGAGGACATCGAGGACGTCTCCACGCTGATCGATGATTCCCGGGGCATGATCGTTCTCAGCAAACGCAAGGCTGAGAAGATCGAGAAGTGGATCGAGGTGATGGAGAACGTCCGCGAGGCGGACGTGGTCACCGGCGTGGTCAACCGGAAGATCAAGGGGGGCCTCCTCGTCGACATCGGCGTCAACGTCTTTCTGCCGGCCAGCCAGGTCGACATCCGTCGGCCGTCGGACATCGGCGACTACATCGGCCGAACCATCCAGTGCATCGTGCTGAAGATCGACGAGTCGCGCCGCAATATCGTGGTCAGCCGCCGAGCCCTGATCGAGACGGAACGCGCGGAGAAGAAGGCCCAACTGCTCGGCGAACTCGAGGAGGATCAGCTCCGCCGAGGCGTGGTCAAGAACATCGCGGAGTTCGGGGCGTTTGTCGATCTGGGGGGGATCGACGGCCTGCTGCACATCACCGACATGAGCTGGGGACGAATCAACCACCCCTCCGAAATGGTCTCCATCGACGAGGAAATCGAGGTCGTGATTCTCCACATCGACCACGAGAAGGAGAA
>CAZDHR010000564.1:0-3737 GCA_964505295.1 uncultured Planctomycetaceae bacterium | reverse complement strand
AAGACGGCGTTACCGGTCCGAGTTTTTAGCACGTCACACGCCGTGTGGGCTGCTACGAAGTTGGCCAGCGCGCGTCTTTCGCGAAGGAGTTGCTGATGACGAGACACCTTAGGATCGTCCTTGTGGGCGCGGCCGTTTTGTCGGCCCTCGACCTGCGCGCCCCCGCTGCCGATGCACCCAAACCGCCCGCCCTGTTCGCCCGGGACAACCTCGTCGCCTGGTGCGTCGTGCCGTTTGACGCGAAGGGGCGCGGGCCGCACGAGCGGGCGGAGATGCTCAAGAGGCTGGGACTGAAGGCGTTGGCCTACGACTGGCGGGCGCAGCACGTGCCGACGTTCGAGGAGGAGATCCTCGCCATGAAGGAGGCGGGGATCGAATTCGCCGCCCATTGGTGTCCCGGAAGCGTCACGGCCGAGGCCAACCAAGCGATGTTCGCCCTAATTGGGAAGCATCAGATCACGCCCCAGCTCTGGGTGATGGCGCCGGGCCCGCAGGGCGACACGCAGGCCGAGCGCGTCGAAACGGCGGCCCGGCAATTGGTGCCGATGGTCGCCAAGGCCAAGGAGCTGGGCTGCAAGCTGGGCCTCTACAACCACGGCGGCTGGCAGGGCGAGCCGGAGACCATGGTCGCCATGGTCGAGTGGCTCCGCGAGCACGAGGGGGCCGACCACGTCGGCATCGTCTACAACTTCCACCACGGCCACGAGCACCTCGCCCGATTCCCCGAGGCGTTCCGCCGTATGGTGCCGTACCTGGTTTGCGTCAACCTCAACGGCATGCAGCCCGGCGGACCCAAGATCCTGCCGCTCGGCCAGGGCAGCGAAGACCTGAACGTGCTGCGGATGATCCGCGACTCGGGCTACCGGGGTTCGATCGGCATCCTCGACCACGTCGCCAGCGAGGACTCCGAGGTCGTGCTCCGCCGCAACCTTCAGGGGCTCCAGACGCTCCTTGAACGGCTCGGCGACGCCGAAGCGCTCCAGACGTACGCCGACTGACGAGTCGCGCCGTATGACCACCACGCCCCTCATCCAGGCAAGCTGGTACGACTACCCCCAGTACTACGACCTCGCCTTCCGCGGCGAGACGCGGCTGGAGGCCGACTTCATCGAGTCGGCGTGCCGCAAGTATTGTGCGTTCAACGTGCGGCGGCTGTTGGAGCCGGCCTGCGGCACGGGGCGGTTGATCGCCGAGCTGGCGAGTCGCGGGTACCGGATGACCGGCTTCGACCTGAGCGGGCCGTCGCTGGGCTACCTGCGGCGCCGCCTAGCCCGGCGGGGCCTGCACGCGACGGTCTTCGAGGCCGACATGGCCGATTTCCGGCTGCCCGGGGCGGTCGGCGCCGCGTACTCGACGTTCGACGGCTTCCGCCACCTGCTCACCGAACGGGCGGCCCGGCGTCATTTGGAGTGTGTTGCCGAGAGCCTTCGCCCGGGCGGGATCTACATTCTCGGCTTCCATCTCCTCCCGCCGGACGCACCGGAGGAGTGCATCGAACGGTGGACCGAGCGGCACGCCGGCACGCAGGTCACGGTGACGTTGCGCGTGCTGGCGACCGATCGCCGTCGCCGGCGGGAAACGCTCCGCGTCAGCCTCCTCGTGCGCACGCGATCCCGGGAACTCCGCCTCCGCCACGAGTTCCCGTTCCGCATGTACACCGCCGGCCAGTTCCGACGGCTGCTGGCCAAGGTCCCCTCGCTGGAGCTCTCGGACGTCTACGACTTCTGGTACGAGATCGACCACCCGCTCGAGTTCAACGACGAGATCTCCGACACCGTGTTCATCCTCCGCAAGCGCCGCAACCCGTAAGCCGCCCGGGCCGCTCGCCATCGGCTATTGCGGTCGTCGGAATCCCGGCGATAATAAGCAGAAGGACGCCGGCACACGGCGTGTGCCTGCTACTTCGATCGAACGCCGTGAACGATTACGACCAACGCGCCGCCACACACAGATCGCCAATCCGACCAGCCAAGGGAGCTTTCCTATGAAACCATCCCACGCAACCTGCCGACGCGATTTTCTTCGAGGTTCCCTGCTCGGCGGGCTCACCTGCCTGGGCGCGGGGCATCTGCCCGGTCCGTCGGCGGCCGCCGCGAGCACTGCGCGCGAGGCCACCAGCCGCGTTGCCCTCACCGCCGGCGACGACCGGGCCGACAACGTCTTTCGCGCCCTGGAGCCGTTCCGCGACGAGATCGCCCGGGCGATCGGCGATCGCCGCGTGGTCGTCAAGCCGAACAACGTGTCCATCGACGTGCAGCTCGCGGCGACGCACGCCGACTGCCTGGAAGGGGTCCTCGAGTTCCTCAAGTCGATCGGGAAGCTGGAGGGCACGGTGATCGCCGAGTCGGCCGCCACGGGCCCGACGATGGAAGGCTTCTCCAACTACGACTACCCGCGCGTGGCGGCCAAGTACGGCGTGAAGCTCATCGACTTCGACCAGGAGGAGCCGGTGACGGTGTTCGTGTTCGACCAGAAGGACTTCCGGCCGCACGCCGTGCGCATGGCGCGGCGCATGCTCGATCCGCAGAGCTTCCTCATCTCGGCGGCGAAGCTCAAGACGCACGACCTGATCGTGGCGACGCTGTCGTTGAAGAACATCATCGTGGGCGCTCCGATCAAGGACCCGGGCTTTCGATTCGGCAAGGGTCGCAAGCCGGGGCTCAAGACCGACAAGCCGATCGTGCACGGCAGCGGCATCTACGGCATCAACTACAACCTCTTCGCCCTGGCCCAGCGCTATCACCCCCACCTGGCCGTGATCGACGGCTACGACGGCATGGAGGGCAAAGGCCCCGTGTGGGGAACGGCGGTCGACCACCGCGTGTGCGTCGTTTCGCCCGACTGGCTGGCGGCCGACCGGGTGGGCGTCGAGCTGATGGGCATCGACTTCGCCAAGATCGGCTACCTCAATTACTGCGCCCAAGCCCGGCTCGGCCAGGCGGACCTGGCCCAAATTGAAATCCTCGGCGAGTCCATCGCCCGGCACCAGCGCACCTACCGGCTCCATGACAACGTCGAGAAGCAGCTTCAGTGGATGGAGCCGCCAGAGAAGGCATGAGGCTCGCGTGGCCAGCGACCACCGGCCCATCGCCGCGGCACCGGGCGGAAAGCCGATGCCGGACCCCACCGTCGCGGAGAAGCCTGTGCGGCGGACGCTTCAGCGCCGAGTGCAAGCTTCGCATCGCTCCGTGAGGCCGATCGCTGCGCCGTCAGCCCCTTGCCGGCCGGGCCCCGGCCGACGTCTACGCGGCGTTGCATGACCGAGGGCGTTGCCTCGGCTCGATCCGCACGACGTACCGCATCCTCGACGACCACCAGGAAGGCGGGCGAGCGACGCAACCCGACGAAAAAAGGGCCTGCGATTTCTTGCCGCAAGCCCTTTTGTTATAACACTTTACGTTAGTGCCGAAGGCGAGACTCGAACTCGCACCGGGTTAACCCCGACTAGGTCCTGAAGCTAGGTGTCTAACAGGGCAGAAGCGCGGCGGTTGCATTGCAAACGCAATGAGTTATCTCACTTCCGTCGATTTCTTGGGGGAACAGCCGTAGAATTGCAGGGGCGTTGAATGGGCCATATTGCCACCAATCGAGGTCCGCGATGGTCTGGCTTCAGCAGTTTTCATCCGGGAATTACCACGTCAGTTTCCGCTTCGGTGATCGGAAGTTCAAGAGGTCCTTTCACAGAATGGCACTGTCAAACGCTTCTTATCGCCCGAAGGGGAAGCGTGCGCGCAGAC
>CAZDHR010000563.1:0-3738 GCA_964505295.1 uncultured Planctomycetaceae bacterium | reverse complement strand
GTAGAGGTGGTCGTGACGGGGGTAGCCGTACTCGTGCTCGAAGACGCTGCGTCCGCCGAGGGTCATCTTTCGTAACAGGCCTGCCTCGACCAACTCGGAGAGGGTGCGGTAGACGGTCGGGCGGCTCACCTTGCGCTGGGCGATCAACTCCTGGAGGTGCCCCATCAGCTCGTCGGCGTCGAAGTGGTCGTGGTGGCTGAACACGGTTTCGACGATCAGCCGACGCTGCCGCGTGATTCGCTTGCCCCGGCGCCGGAGGAACTGCGCGAACTGCTCCATCGGGGAACGCTGGACCTGAACGGAACCGAGCGAGAAGTCGTCGGACATGATAACCAAGCGGACCGGAGCATGGGGCATTGGAAATCGGGAACTCGACGTGGCACGCAGCCGGCGCCGGCTGCCCCAGTTTCCCTAAGTCGCGTCAGCCGATCTCGTCCAGGAGCCGACCCACCGCGATTTCCAGTTTCTCGTCCGTCTCGTACGTGCCTGCGGCGATTTGGGCACGGATTTCGTTCACCCGATCTTGCCGGACTTCCGGCACGTCGCCGACCTTGTCGACCAGTCGCGCGGCGTCGGAGATCTCCAGCTCATCCTGAATCGGCGCGGAGTAATCCGGCTCGGCGGGCTTGGAAGCCCGAGACGTGTGCGGCGGGCCGATTGGCTGGGCGCCGTGCAGATGGGTCGGGCCGTAGATGTGCATCCTTCTTCTCCCTTGAAGGCTGGGGCGGAAAACGAACGATTCCGTCCTCAGAATTCTAGCTTACGCTCCGCTTATCCTGAATGGATCCGACAAGTGGCCCTTCCGTGCCGCGCTGCGGAGTCGCTTGCAGTGCTGTCATCGGCCCATCCCCGCCGTAGGTTTCAGCCAAAGCGGAAAGCGCCCGTGTCGGACTAAAACGTTCGGTTCGCAACCTGTGAGGTATGTGACGGCTCGCCGGGTCGGTGCGAAGAGGCGTCGTTTCCAAGCAACACATACCTGGTGAGATTACGCTACGATGTCGCGAAAAGGCGACCTTGTCGACCGGAACAACCACGACCGGTTGACTCCGATGCTCGCAACCTCACGTTGCCGACCCCGTCGACTCTGCGGCCGCGCCTTTCGGCGCGTCCGGAACGACTCGACCTGGGCGGCGTCTTGCTCGGCTTGAATACGTCCCCTATCGGGTTCCTCTGCGGCGCGACGAGAAGCCGTCACGCGATGCCTACTCTCGATTTCGACCACGCGCCGGACACGTTTGGTCCGGTTACGGAGGATTCTTGGCAATTGTTCGGGATTCTCCCCTCTCGGTCGCGCCACCCCTCCATTATTGCAGACCGGCACCACTGAGGCCAAGGTGCTTTTCGCGCTCGGACCACCCGCCGACGCGCCGTCCGCCGGCAGCAGGACCCTCCGAGCCGCAGGGCCGCGGATTATAGGTAGTTGTCGGAAACGAGGCAAGATCGGCAGGATCTAGCGGGGGCCCAGGCATCGGGGCCGCTCATCTCGTTGATTCCGTGGCGGGCGGTGCGCGGGCCTGCGGTGTCCTTTTCCCAGAGACCGCGCCCCTGGTCGGTCGCCCTTCGTGCATTGGCCGCGTAGGGCTCAATCGTAGAAGAACCGGCGGATTCGCTGGGCCACCGAGACCGATTCGGCCGGGTCAGGCGGCTCGCCCTTCACGTAGTGACGCCACTGGTTGACGTCGTTGCCTAAGTCCTCGCCCGTTACGTTGCGCAACGACTGGACTGCCTGGTATTGCATGGCCGGGTCGCGGTCTTCCAGGGCCTCGCCCAGGGCGGCGACCGCATTGGGATCGGCGGTCTCGCCCAATGCTTGGGCAGCCGTGAGGCGCACATCCAAGTCCACATCGGAACGGAGCATCTCGCTGAGCTTGGCAGCGGCCTCGGGACCGCCCCGGTCGCCCCATGCCCGGCAAGCCACCATGCGGACATCGGGTTCCGAGTCGTTCGCGGCGGCGTCGAGGACGGTGTCGGCCGCGGGCGTCCGGCACCGGCCGATCGCGCGGACGATCTCCAGCCGAATCAACGGGTCAGGTTCGTCCTGGAAGGCTGCGGCCAGCTCGTTGGAGATTCGCTCCTGCTCCTCCGGCTTGGCCCAGGCGGCCTTCTTGCCCATTTTCCGCAGCACGTCGACACGTTCTGCCGGCGACGTGATTCCCGGCACCGCATCGGAGTCCCCCCGATTGAACGGCCAGAACGCCAGCTTGTCGGCTGGTCTGGGGCCGCTGCAACCGGAACAGACGATCGCCCCGAGGCTGAGGAGCACCGCCGCCAGGATTCTGCTCGGATCACGGTACATCGAGTCGTCGCCTCTTATGGCTTGGTGGGAAGAGACGCCCGCGGGGGCAGGCACAAATGGGGCGGCACTATAGCAGACTTCCCGACCCCAGGCCAAGATGAGTCGCGGGAGATCGGTAGGAAATTGGGCGTAGGAACGGGTTTGCAGTGGTCGCGGGGGACGAGTAGACTTCTGGGCCGGATTCTGGTTGGTTGTGTGGTCCTAAGTTCAGGGAGGAACAGGATATGGGGAGCGAACAGCGTAAACATTCGCCCAACCCGTCTGTTCCCGCACGCTGGTTCGCTCTGACGGGTTGGACGAATGTTTACCGAACAGCTTTCCGAGGAGAAGCTCAGGGAGATCGAGGAGATTGCGGCAGGCTGGGGAAAATTGCTGGCTCGGGAGACGTTTCCCAACGGTCCTGGCTTGGACGTGAGCTTGGCGGAGATGGAGGAGGTGGCTGCCAGGGCTTGCCGAGCGATCGTGCGGGGCGCGGTGGAAACGATGACCGGCGACCAAGCGGAGCGGTTGGCCGAGGAGGAGCCCTGTCCCACCTGTGGGAGGATGTGCCCGGTACGCCGGGAGCCGCGACGCGTGGTGGTGCGTGGCGGCGACGCCACGCTGGACGAACCGGTGGGACATTGCCCGACGTGTCGTCGGGATTTTTTCCCTCAGCGACCCGCGTTGAAGATTGACGGTCACGGCTACCGCCCGACGATCCTCCATCGGGTGCTGCATATGGCTGGCGTGACCAGTTCGTTTGACGTGGCGGAGGAGGCGTTGAAGGTGGTGGGGGAGATTTCGATTTCCGATCGCCAGATCAACAAGTTGACCAGCGAGATCGGCCAGCAGATGGCTCAAGATCGCGACGCACGCACGCAGTAGTACGTCAACCAGCCTTTGCCGCGGCAGGGCAAGGTGTGCCGAGGTGCCGGTCGATTTGGCGGCCGTGTTCTGCGATGGGGGTCGGATGCGAACGCGGCAGCCGGATCAGGGACGAGGCATTCACCAGCCGCACTGGCGGGAGACGAAAAACGCGGCCTTCCATCGGATGCAGAGTCGGTCCTTCGAGGCCGACCCGCAGCCCGATTTGCCCGACTGCTTTCGGAATCAGGCGTACGCGACGCTCACGGCCCTACCCATCCCGCAGTCTGTTTGTTCTTCCCATCTTAACGCGGCGGCTCACGTATTATGCCGCCCAACCGAAGAACCGCCGTAGAACGATTCGTGAATCGGGGCTAAACTACGCGGCCCTATGTCGACTACCCAACTTCTGGCGTAGCGCGGATCGCCAAGCTGGACCCTTAACAGCAGGGAGGGGTCTCATGTCGAACTGGCCCTTTCGGTTCGTTCATGCCGCGGATTTCCATCTCGAGCGGCCGCCCTTCGGGGTGACGGAGGTTCCCGATCACCTCCGGGACCTGTTCGTCGAGGCCGTCTACCGAGCGGCCGAACGGGTCTTC
>CAZDHR010000562.1:0-3747 GCA_964505295.1 uncultured Planctomycetaceae bacterium | reverse complement strand
GCTGGAGCTTGGGAACCAGGGGAGTTCGCTCTGACGGGTTGGACGAATGTTTACCGCGATATCAGCGCAAACCATTCATTCACAAGCGGTTGCTCGCTTCAGATGCGAAGCGTCGGAGTAGTGCGTCCCCACGCGAAGCGTGGGAACGATGGTCCGCTGGACCGGTTGGATGAATGCGTACCGAAGCGGGTTGGGACGGCCAGGAAGTCCAGTCGCCGAGAACGTGGGTCGACCCCCCCAAATATCGCCAAGCCAGGTTGACCAAAATCCATTATCCGTAATAGTAATTGACAGTAACAGAGGCCGAGACACATAACCGAGACGGAGTTCCAACGCAACACGCCGCCACGGAGGGTCATTCTGGAGGAGCTTAAGAAGACTTCCTCCCACCCCACCGCGGCCGAGCTTTACGCCAAGGTGCGGCGGCGCCTGCCCAGGATCAGCCTGGGCACCGTCTATCGCAACCTGGACTTGCTTGCCGAGATGGGAAAGATTCAGAAACTCGATCTGGGTGGTGGCGAAGCCCGATTCGACGGCAACCTGGACGCCCACTACCACGTGCGATGTGTCCGTTGCGGGCGGGTCGACGACGTGTACGGCCTACCGACCGGCACCCTGCTCGACGGTCCTCGCGATGCCGCCGGCTACGAGATCCTCGGCCACCGCCTGGAGTTCGTCGGAGTCTGCCCTCATTGCAAGGACCCGCCCGAAACCGAACAAAGCGGGGCGCCCTCACCGGACGGCAGCTCAGCCGAGACGTCCGGGCGCCCCGGCGAACCGTAAGCGTTTCTTCTGACAACGACGTATGAAAGACGTATGAAACCCAAAAGGAGGGGGCCAGCATGTTGAACCCGAAAATCCAAGAAGCC
This sequence comes from uncultured Planctomycetaceae bacterium, assembly GCA_964505295.1. Taxonomy (GTDB): domain Bacteria; phylum Planctomycetota; class Planctomycetia; order Pirellulales; family Thermoguttaceae; genus DATKZH01. Next base: position 2,878 of record CAZDHR010000562.1, on the reverse strand, counting down.
TTCAACCGGCAGCTCAACGCGGAGCTGCACTCTTCCTACCTTTACCTCTCGATGGCGGCCTATTTCGATTCGGAGAACCTGGCGGGCATGGCCGCGTGGATGCGGATCCAGGCCCAGGAAGAGCTGACGCACGCGCTGAAGTTCTTCGATTTCATCAACGAGCGGGACGGTCGCGTGAAGTTGACGCCGGTGGAAGGGCCGAAGATCGAATGGCAGTCGCCGCTCGGCGCGTTTGAAGACGCGTACGGCCACGAGTGCAAGATCACCGGCCTGATCAACCAGCTCGTGGACCTCTCGATCCGGGAAAGCGACCACGCGGCCAACGCCTTCCTCCAGTGGTTCGTGACCGAGCAGGTGGAGGAGGAGGCGGCGGCGAAATCGATCGTCGACAAGCTCAAGCTGGCCGGCGACAACACCGTGGCTTTGTTGATGATGGACGGCGAGCTCGGCCAGCGCCCGCCGGCCGCTGCCCCCGGCGCGACGGCCCCGTAATTCGCCTCCGAAAAAAGCATGGCAACGGCCGTGCCCGTCAACACCAACCCGACGCGCCAGCGAGGGAGAAGAGCGGGGAAACGCCTGTCCTCGCTCGCGCTTCGGGTTAGTGTGAGCTACGGGCATTCGTTGCGGTTTTCCTGGAACGGGCCGTACTGCGATCAGAACGCCGTGACGCTTGAACAGAATCGTTTCGACCATTGACTGCACGGAAACGTAAGGAGTAAGACGATGTGCAACTTGGTGACCAAAGAGGCGCCGGACTTCGCCGCCCAAGCGGTGATGCCCGACAACTCGTTCGCGGAGCTGAAGCTTTCCTCGTATCGCGGCAAGTACGTGGTGCTGTTCTTCTACCCCCTCGACTTTACGTTCGTTTGCCCGTCGGAGATCATCGCCTTCGACAAGGCGCTGGCGAAGTTCGAGGAGAAGGACGTCCAGGTGATCGGCGTTTCGGTCGACTCGCACTTCACGCATCTTGCGTGGAAGAACACGCCGCGAGACGACGGGGGGATCGGGCAGGTCGGCTACCCGTTGGTCGCCGATCTCGACAAGAGCATCTCGCGGGACTACGGCGTGCTGTTGGACGAAGGCATCGCGCTGCGCGGCCTGTTCCTGATCGACAAGGAGGGGATCATTCGCCACGCGGTGTTGAACGACCTGCCGTTGGGCCGCAACGTGGACGAGGCCCTACGCATGGTCGACGCCCTGCAATTCACCGAGAAGCACGGGGAAGTCTGCCCGGCCAACTGGCGGGAAGGCGAAGACGCGATGAAGCCGACGGCCGAGGGCGTCGCCGAGTACCTGGCCAAGCACGCTTCGTGAGCCGCCGCCGGTTGACTCGGCGAGATTGGGGCTCGACGGGGAAGACGAGTACGAGCGTTCCGGCGTCGCCGGCGGGGTGGCCTCCGCCGGCGGCCGGATCGATAACCATTCGCGGGAAGGAGACATGAGCATGGCGATCGCGAGGTTGCAGGTCTACAAGTGCGGTGTGTGCGGCAACCAGGTCGAGGTGACCGCCGTTGGCGGCGGAACCCTGGTCTGCTGCAACCAGCCGATGAATCTTCAGACCGAGAACACGACCGACGCGGCGCAGGAAAAGCACGTGCCGGTCGTGGAGCAGGCCGACGGCGGCATCCGCGTCAAGGTCGGCTCCGTGGCCCACCCGATGCAAAAGGAGCACTGGATCGAGTGGATCGAGGTGATCGCCGACGGCCGGTCCTGCCGCCGGTTCCTCAATCCGGGCGACCCGCCCGAGGCCGTCTTCCCGGTCGAGAGCCAGGGAGCGACGGTCCGCGCGTTTTGTAATCTCCACGGGCTATGGAAAGCTGAGTGAAGGGCGCGTACACTGGGATGCGCGACTCGGGGGGCCGGGAGGTGGACGGGCTGAAAGGCCGTCCGGCGTCGCGTGCTGCGCCTTGCCGTTTGGTGGGGCGGCGGCACAGTCCACCCCTTGACACTAGGATCAATGATCGCCACCGGAAGTATCTGGACAGGTCATGCTTGTTGCAATAGCTCGTGAGAGTTTTCCCGGCGAGAACCGCGTGGCGCTGGTGCCGTCCTCGGTGTCGGCGCTTGCCAAGGCCGGGCTGGAAGTGGTCGTGGAGAGCTCGGCCGGTCAGGCGGCCGGCTATCCCGATCAGGCGTTCGCCGAAAGCGGCGCCCAGGTCGTCGCAAGCCGCGAGGAAGCCCTCGCCGCCGACGTTGTGCTCCAGGTCCGCGCGGCCGGGGCCAACCCCGAGGCCGGCCGCGCCGATCTCGAACGTTTCCGCCACGCGCAGGTGGTAATCGGCATGTGCGATCCGCTTGCAGCCCCCCAGGCCGCCCGGGAAGTGGCCGACCGCGGCGTCACGCTGTTCGCCCTCGAGCTGCTCCCGCGAATCACCAGGGCGCAGAGCATGGACGTGCTGTCGTCGATGGCCACGGTGTCGGGCTACCGGGCGGTGCTGCTGGCCGCCACGCACCTGCCCAAGATGTTCCCCATGCTGATGACGGCCGCCGGCACGGTGCGACCGGCGAAGGTGTTCATCATGGGGGCCGGCGTGGCCGGGTTGCAGGCGATCGCGACCGCCCGGCGGCTCGGGGCCGTTGTCTCGGCCAACGATATCCGGCCGGCCGTCAAAGAACAGGTCGAGAGCCTGGGGGCGAAGTTCGTCCAGTTGGATCTCGACACGTCGGCCGCCGAAGACAAGGGGGGCTATGCCAAGGAGATGGGCGAGGAGTTCCTCCGGAAGCAGCGCGAGCTGATCGCCCGGGTCGTCGCCGAGAGCGACGTGGTGATCACCACCGCGGCCGTCCCGGGCAAGAAGGCCCCGACGCTGGTCACCGCGGAGATGGTCTCCGGGATGGCTCCCGGCTCGGTGATCGTCGATCTGGCGGCCGAGCGGGG
>CAZDHR010000561.1:0-3758 GCA_964505295.1 uncultured Planctomycetaceae bacterium | reverse complement strand
CTTCGCGCAAATCGTTTCCCCCCTTACACTAAGAGCTGTTGACAGTGCCATTCGGATCTGACGTATGTCTATTTCGAGTATCAAGCGTTCGTTGAGAATGGCGGAGACCCGGCGCAATTCACTCCCGGTAACACGTGGCTTCGCATCGAAAATGCACGCGTGCTCGTAAAACTCATTACGCTGGAGCCGCTTACTTACGAGGACGCGGATGAATGGGGCGACGTTGTGACGGTTACGAATTGGGAATTAGTCGAGCAACTGGAGGGCGCGGGGCTGGAACTCACGGGTTACTCGGGGATTAGCGCAAGCGCGTGGCTGCCCCTCTCCGCAATCGATGACGTGGCCGCGCTAGAGTCCGTTGGGTGTGTTTACCCCGAGGTTGGCGCACTTAATGACCCGGCGCCAACGGTGGACTGGGATGAAGCGCGCAACGCATACGGGGAGAACAAAGACGGGCCCATGGCCAAAGTGGGCTGGGATCTAACGCGCGTCTACTACGAGTATAAGGCGGCAGTGGACGCGGGGCTTTCTGCCGGTGATTATACTCCGAGCATCCCTTTCTTTCCGCTTCGCGATCAACGCGTCTTGGTGAAGTTCGTCACCGCGGAGCCGCTTACGTTTGAGGAAATCGACGAATGGGGCGATGCGGTCGTCATCACGAATTGGGAATTGATTGAGGAACTGGAGGCCGCGGGGCTTGAACTCACCGGTTATTCCGGGATCAGCGGGAGCGCCTGGCTCCCGCTTTGGGCGATCGACGATGTGGCGGCGCTAGAGGTCGTTCGTGCCGTTTATCCCGCTTACGTAGCGACGAGTGTAGGTGACACTACGTCGCAAGGGGATCGTGCGATCCGTGCGGACGATGTGCGCAGCAGCCTTGGACTGGACGGAACAGGGGTGAGCGTGGCGGTCTTGTCCGACAGCTACAACCAGGATGAAAACGCCGCGACGGACGCCTCCGACGACGTAAGTTCCGGCGATCTCCCCTCGGGCGTGCAAGTTCTCGACGACAGCTACACCACGGGCACAGACGAAGGTCGCGCGATGCTTCAAATCGTGCATGACGTCGCGCCGGCGGCTGAGCTGCTCTTCCACACGGCGCTCAACGGAGATGATGACTTCGCGGATGGTATTCGGGAGCTTGCCGATGCGGGCGCAAACGTCATTGCCGACGATGTTATTTATTTCGCCGAACCGATGTTTATGGACGGCAAGATTGCCCAGGCCGTCGACGACGTGGTCGCTGAGGGAGTCAGCTACTTTTCCGCTGCCGCGAATTACGCCGACAACTCCTACGACAGTGCGTTCACCGATTCCGGCACAACCTACGACGACGGAGAGTTCGACTCGGCGCCGGGTGCACCGCACTTCTATGGGGGTACGGCCCACGACTTCGATCCCGGCGCGGGGACAGACCTGTTACAGGGGTTCACGCTTGGCCAGAATCAGAGCATCGTCTTGTCGTTCCAATGGGACGAACCCTTTGAATCAGTGACGGGGGACGTGGGGTCGGCGAACGATCTGGACATTTACCTCTTCAACAGCGCGGGTACAACCGTCCTGGCCGGTAGCGTGAATCGCAACGTAGACTACGACCCTTACGAGTTCGTAGGAGTTACTTACACAGGAGGGGGCTCGATCGACTTGAACCTGATGATCGTGAACGACGATGGCTCGGACCCGGGGCTCATGAAATACGTGAATTTCGGCTATGACGTCGCTTTCGAGTACGCCACGAACAGTTCCACGTTGTTCGGCCACGCCAATGCAGCGGGGGCTGGCGCCGCCGGCGCCGCCGCGTACTACGAGACGCCGGAGTTTGGCGAGTCCCCCCCGCTTCCCGAATGGTTCACCTCCCTCGGGGGGACGGAGATCCTCTTCGACACCGATGGAAACCGGCTGGAGACGCCTGAAGACCGTATGAAACCGGACTTCGTGGGCCCCGACGGAGGTAATACGACGTTCTTTGGCACCGACATCCCCGAGGACGAAGACGAGTACCCCAACTTCTTCGGCACCTCGGCCGCCGCCCCCCACGTTGCCGGGCTGGCAGCGCTGATGTTGGAAGCGGCCCCCGCGGCCACCCCATCGGGGATCTACTCTGCGTTGGAATCGACGGCCATTGATATGGAAGAGGCCGGCTTTGACTACCTGACCGGGTACGGCCTGGTCGATGCGGTCGAGGCGACGGAACTGGTGATGGAACGATTTCCCGACTTCGACGCGAACGACGACCCGGCACCCGGCGATCAGAAGGATGATGGGAACCCCGACACGTTCGAAGCCAGCCGCAACGGAGACAATCTGGAGATCGAGATTAACGGCTCCTCGCTCGACCCCATCCCGATCAGCAGCATCGACGGCTTCAGCTTCACCGGCTCCACCGACCAGGACACGTTCACGGTCAACTCGCTCGGCGACTTCGCGGGCAACGTGGTGATCAACGCGGCGGGGGACGGGGACATCGCCCGCCTGTACGACTCGCCGGGGAGCGACACGCTCACGGCGTATCCGGGCAGCGCCACGTTCGAAATGGAGAACGGATACAGGATCACCACCTATGACCATGGCTCGGTGTACGCGTATTCCCAGAACGGGGGCGAGGACTGGGCGTTCCTGCACGACATGGAGGGGAGCAGCGACACGTTCGAGGCATGGCCCACACTCGCGAAAGTCTACGGGGATGGGTTTCACAGCCAAGCGAACTCCTTCCGTTGGGTGCTCGCGTACTCCAACGACCAGACCGCCCAGGACACGGCGGTGCTGTACGACGATCCCGCCGGAGACGACACTTCAACGCCTCGCCTGCCGACGCGAAACTGTACGGCGCCGGGTTCTTCAACCGCGTCAAGTCCTTCGCCCAGGTGCTGGCCTACTCCGGGGTTGACCGCGGCAGTGACATCGCGGCACTTTACGACGACCCAACCGGCGACGACACGTTCCGGGCGTGGCCCACGGAGGCCAAGCTCTACGGCGACGGGTTCTTCAACCGGGCGAAGTCCTTCGCCCAGGTACACGCCTTTTCGGGCCCGGGTCATGGCCAGGACATCGCCCAACTCTATGACGACGATAGCGGCGACGACACGTTCAAGGCCTGGCCCGACCAGGCCAAGCTCTACGGCGACGGGTTTTTCAACCGGGCCGTGTCTTTCCGCACCGTGTACGGCTACGCCGAGCTAGGCAGCGGCGGCACGGACGTCGGCTACGTGTACGATTCGACCGGCGACGACTACTTGCAAGCGCGGGACGGCGATCCGGCCGGCGAGGACTGGGCCCTGCTCCGCGACGCCGCCGACGCCGTGTACGCTATCTGGGCGTACGGCCTCGATGAGATCTGGGCCGATTCGGGCACCGGCGACGACGACACGGCCGACGAGGGAGACAACCTCGATTTCCTGCTCCACCTGGACGGCGTTTGGGAAAACGTGCTCTAGCGCCTTGTCAAGTGACCCGTTGGTAGTGACCGCATTCATGCGGTCCGATCCACCAATCGACCCGATGAATCGGGTCACTGCGAGCCGGCAACGTGCGATTTTGCCTTGCGCAAGCGCTCCAGTGCGCCGGCGGTGCGGCCTGGGCATGATGACCGCTAACCCCTTGTGAGAAACCAACTTGCGTTCTGCCCTCTGGCCTTCGAATATCTGGTCTTTACCCAGAGGCCCATAGCGGGCAGAATACCGCCCTGTGACGAGCTTTTCCGGCCACCCGACAGCTCAAGTCGGTGCGGCGTCCTAGGGGACAGGGCCGCGCACTTCACG
>CAZDHR010000560.1:0-3762 GCA_964505295.1 uncultured Planctomycetaceae bacterium | reverse complement strand
GAACCCTGAACCCTGAACCCTGAACCCTGAACCCTGAACCCTGAACCCTGAACCCCGAACCCTGACCACTCGACCCTCGCCTTGGTCTGAGGCCCCGCCTCGCTAGCTGTAGAGCTGAATCGCCTTGATGATCTCATCCAGATCGTTCGGCACGGCGACGGCCCGGTTGGCGAAGGCGGCGCGGCGGACGCCGCGCTTGCCGAGGACGTCGTTGAACATCTTCTGGTCGGTGGTGTGGTAGGCGACGGTAGCGTTGGGGTCTTTGAGCTGGTGGCCGGTGAGGATGCAGACGACGCGCTCGTCGGGGCCGATGACGCCTTCGTCGACCAGCCGCTTGGTGCCGGCGACGCTGGCGGCGCTGGCCGGCTCGCAGCCCAGCCCGCCGGCCCCCACCTGGGCCTTGGCGTCGAGGATCTCCTGATCGCTGACCTCGCGGACCACGCCGTCGCACCACTGGAGGGCGCGGATGCACTTGTTGAGGTTGACCGGCCGGTTGATCTCGATGGCGCTGGCGATGGTCGAGGCCCGGCGCCCTTGGCGGTCCATCTCGTCGTAGTAGGTCTCCGTGAGCGACTCGGTGGGCGCCCCCTGATTCCAGCGGAGCCCTCGTTTCTCAACCAGCTCGTACAACGTGTCGGCGCCGGAGGCGTTGATGACGGCCAGTCGGGGGACGCGGTCGATCAGCCCGAGCTGTTGGAGCTCGTGAAACGCTTTGCCGAACGCGCTGGAGTTGCCCAGGTTGCCGCCGGGGACGACGATCCAGTCGGGCAGCTCCCAGCCGAGGGCCTCGATCACCCGGAACATGATCGTCTTCTGCCCTTCCAGGCGGAAGGGGTTGACGCTGTTGACGAGGTAGATGCCCAACTGCTGGGTGACCTCTTTGACGCGGGCCATGGCGTCGTCGAAGTCGCCGCTGATCTGAACGGTCAGGGCGCCGAAGTCCAACGCCTGCGACAGCTTGCCGTAGGCGATCTTCCCCGACCCGACGAAGATGACCGCCCGCATCAACTTGGTCACCGAGCAGTACAAGGCCAGCGACGCGCTGGTGTTTCCGGTCGAGGCGCACGCCGCGCGCCGGGCGCCGATCAGGCGGGCGTGGGTGAACGCGGCCGACATGCCGTTGTCTTTGAAGCTGCCCGAGGGGTTCATTCCCTCGTACTGGAGAAAGAAACGGCCGGGCCGGATGCCGACGTAGTCGCCTACCCCGTCGGAGAGGTGCAACAGCGTCTGTCCTTCGCCGATAGACACACACTGGTCGACGGGGGCGAAGGGCAATAGCTCGTGAAACCGCCACACCCCGCTGAAGCAGTGCGAGCAGCGACGGCGTGTCCACTTCTCCCCGAAGCGGGCCAAAGAGTCCGGGACGCGCAGACGGTCCCAATCGTACACCACGTCGAGCAGGTTGCCGCACTGGGGGCAGGCGACCAGGACCTCGTCGATGCCGTATTCGGCCCCACACGCGGGGGAAATGCACTGTTGGAGGCAGGGTTCGGTCGAGGAAATCTTCTCGTCTCCCCGGCTGGCTGGAGGATCGTGACCGGCGGATCGTGCCCCAGACGCCCGTGTCCATAATCCTAAATCAGACTACACTTTAGATCAAGATCCGCCCGGCCGGGCGGCGAGGGGGCCCTCGGGCGATTGGGGGGCGATCTACGGCCGGCTCGCCCCGGAGTTCCCGGCGCGAGCGATGGCCTGGACCCCTCGCTGGGGGGTACACTTCGTTGAGCACCTTACTCGTCTTTCGCGATCGGCAAAACTGGGTCGCGGCGAGCGGAAGTGCGGACTGTGACGCGATGGTGGAATGGACGGTGGCCGTACGGCGCAATCTCAGGGCTCTCGGGGAGTCGGCTGGTTCTCCCTCTTTGACAGCCCCAGGTCGGCCGCTTAAAATTAGTAGTTTGTTAGCTTCACTTCTGACGATGGGCGAGAGGGGTTTACTCGGAGAACAAGCGATGAAGAAGGCAGACGTGAAGGTCTACAAAGAGCGGCTTCTCGCCTTGCGGGCCCGACTCCAGGGCGACGTCAGCCAGATGGCCGACACCGCACTGAAACAAAGTCGCACCCAATCCAACGGGGGTCTGTCGAACATGCCGATCCACATGGCAGACCTGGGGACGGACAACTTCGAGCAGGAGTTCACCCTGAGCTTGATGGAAAGCGACGCCGGAATCCTGGACAAGATTGAAGCGGCCCTGGAGCGGATCGAGGACGGCACCTACGGCCAATGTGAGGAGTGTGGGGCGAAGATCCCCAAGACGCGGCTCAACGCCATTCCTTACGCGACCATGTGCGTGAAGTGTGCCTCCCAGTACGACTAGCGAGGCGGGGCCTCAGACCGAAGCGAGATTCCAGCGGTCAGGGTTCAGGGTTCAGCACTTGGAGTTCCACCCGTGCACGCAAATCCTGAACCCCGAACCCTGAACCCCACAAACCTGACTCATTTGCAGCAAGTTCCGAAAAGCAAGTGCCCTAGGGCGTTTTTGTGTTAGGACTCCGAGCGGGGTGAGATCCTCGACCATACCCGAGGCAACGGAGGCGCCCGCGACGTGCCCCGCAGCGAAAGGACGACCATGACGGCGGGTTCCGCCAGACGGGGCGACGGAGGCCGCGCCGAGGCGGGAGAGACCGCCGGCAAGTCGACGGTTCCCGCCGGCCGCTACGTGATCTTCTTCTCCATCGCCGTCTGCGGCTGCTTGCTCGATTTGGCCACGAAGCAGTGGATCTTCGACTGGCGGGGCCTGCCCGGCGAAAAACCCACCTTGTGGCTCTGGGAGGGCGTGTTCGGTTTCCAGACCAGTCTGAACGAGGGCGCGCTTTTCGGGTTGGGGCAGGGCCGGGTGATGGTGTTCGCCGTCCTCTCGATTCTCGTGGTCCCGGTCATCCTCTACTGGCTGTTCGTGGCCCGCGCCGCCCGTGACCTGCTTCTGACCATTGCCCTCGGCCTGGTGACGGCCGGGATTCTCGGCAATCTCTACGACCGGCTCGGCTTGCCCGGCCTGGCGTGGAACTACGCCACCAAGCTTCACGCCGTGGGCGACCCGGTCTACGCGGTCCGCGACTGGATCCGAGTGATGATCGGCAGCTTCCACTGGCCCAACTTCAACGTGGCCGACAGCATGCTGGTCTGCGGGGCGATCCTGCTGGTCTGGCACGCGTTTCGGCAGGAGGCCGACCCCGAGGCGGAGGCCGAGGGCGAGCAGTGACCCGCCGTGGGCAGGATGCCCCGTGCCAACGCGGCATGTGATTCGGCCGCGTTTCGGCCCCTTGCGGTTCTCTGCGTTGGGACGCTAGGTGGCTGGCCGCTGCTTTTTGGGGCCGTGTACTTGAATACCGGCAGCGGGCCTGGTAAATTAAAATGTTTTTATGCACTCGTGGCTCGCTGCCTTTCGCCCCCGCCCCGCGACCTGCGGCTCTGCCCGTCCGACCCCAGCACGAGGTTGGTATGTCTCGGCTGGGGAAGTGGCACCCCCTACACCCGGGGGCAAGCCGTCTCGGAGTTGTAGCGAGGGGCCGGCTGCGGGCGATTGGCATGCCCTCCCCTCCGCTTGGAGCACCTTGACGTGCCCAATTCGGTCAACTACTTGCTTGCCTTGGGCGCAGCTTGTGCCAAGTTGGCAGGCGTTTTCCGCCGTTCCCGGCCGAGCGCCGAACGGGAATCGCCCAGCGGCCTGCTCCGACGGTCGGGGGAATGGCTGCGCGCCGTCAAGATCCCCCCGATGCCGCTCTCGATTGGGCTGGCCTGCGTGATCGGATTGCTCGGCG
>CAZDHR010000559.1:0-3776 GCA_964505295.1 uncultured Planctomycetaceae bacterium | reverse complement strand
TGCGCTGCTGGCGTTTGGAAAGGGTTTTTTTCTTCGCCATGGCGGGTTCCTCCTGGCGGTGATGATACCACTCGACCGAAAAGCCGTAAAGCGCCCCTCCGAGACCACCTGCTTCTCCTGCGGCTTTAAGCGAAGCGTAGGGAATCCGTCGCGTAAAAAGGCCTACTAGGAATTGCGAGGCGCCCACGGCGGCGCGAAGATACGGCCGCAATGATTTAGGAGTATGGTTCCGGTAGGCTCGAGAGGTTTCATCATGGCGCCCACACCGCAGCCGGCCCCAATTCGAAGCAGGCAATGCCAAGCTGCGCACCGCGCGGCTTGCTGCGTTAAATCCCATTCTTTCGACCGAGGAGGGAACCGAGATGTGGAGCATGAGGAAACGTAGGCTGATACTCACTTTGCCCCTGCTGGCGGCAATCTTGTTGTGGGCTCCGGCCGTGGGGGCGATGCCCGATGCTCAAGCCACGCTGGAGATCAGCGAGATTCGCATCGACCAGCCCGGATCCGACGTTGACGAATACTTTGAACTGAGCGGCCCGCCCGGATCCCTGGATGGCCTGACCTATCTGGTCATCGGAGATAGCTCCGCCGGTAGCGGGGTGATCGAAGCCGTGGTGGATCTGAGCGCTCATGCCATTCCCGGAAGCGGCTACTTCGTGGCTGCGGAGAGCAGCTTCTCGCTTGGCACGGCAAACCTCACCACCAGCCTTAACTTCGAAAACAACGATAACGTCACCCACATGCTGGTGCGTGACTTCAGCGGGGCCAATGGGGACGATCTCGACGGGGACGATGATGGCACGCTGGACGTCACACCTTGGGCGGAGATCGTAGACTGGGTATCGCTGGTCGAGACCCCCGGCAGCGGCGACCATTACTACAGCCCCAAGACCGTCGGGCCGGACGGCTCATTCGTGCCCGCTCATGTCTTCCGCTGCCCAGGCAGCTGGGAGATCGGCGACTTCGATCCGTCAGGGGGCCAGGACACCCCCGGGGCGGCGAATCCCTGCGGTGGCCCTCCCGAACCCGCACCCACGCCCAGTGTGCCGCTGGTCTCCATCCAGGACATTCAAACCACCAGCGATCCCGGCGGGGATTCCCCGTTCGTTGGACAGGTTGTTACGACCCGCGGCGTGGTTACCGCTTTCTTCTACGCCGGTGGGGATCGTCTGACCTTCATCCAGGATGGGGAGGGGCCGTGGAGCGGGCTGATGCTTTTCCGGCCGAACGGCTTTGTCGACCTAGGGGACCTTGTAGAGGTCACAGGTGAGGTGAGCGAATTCTTCGGCCTCACCGAAATCGCGTTCGGCGATGTGACCGTGCTGAGCTCGGGAAATCCGCTCCCAGCGCCGAAAGTGCTGCCCACCGGCAGCATGGCGCAGGAGCAGTGGGAAAGCGTACTGGTCCGCGTCGAAGATGTGGTCGTCATCAACGATGATCTGGGCTTCGGCGAGTGGCTGGTGGACGACGGCAGCGGCGGAGCACGCGTGGACGACCTGGGGAACTGCAGCTATGCCCCCGCCAGCGGCGACACGCTGGCCTACGTCCAGGGACCGCTGCATTTCAGCTTCGGAAACTTCAAGATCGAACCCCGCGATGACGGCGATATCCTGCCGAGCGTGACCATCATGCAAATCCAGGGCGATGGCCAGTTCTCCCCCTTCGAAGGACAGATCGTTCAGACGAGCGGCGTTGTCACGGCCATAACAGCCAGCGGCCGGGATTTTTGGATCCAGGACCCTAACGGAGATGGCGACCCGGACACTTCCGACGGCATCTTTGTGGATGATCGCGACCGTCTTCCTGATCCCAAGCCCCAGGTAGGCGATCTCGTGGTGGTCACTGGGCAGGTGGAGGAACTCCAGTTCGGGGCCGCCCTGCCTCTGACGCGCATCGATGATCCACACAAATACGAATTCGAGATTCTTTCCACCGAAAATCCACTTCCGCCGGTCATCCCCATCACCGATCTACCCGACGAGTCCATCCCCGATGCGATCGGTTTCTGGGAGCCGCTGGAGGGCATGCTGGTCTCGGTCGAGAACGGCTTCGTTGTAGGACCGACCTCGCGCTTTGGCGAGTTTGCCATGATCACCGAAACGGACGCCGAACCCGGCTCGGGCTACTATCCCCAGACCAAGCAGATCCTGATCCGGAGCACAGGCCCCAATGCGGTTGACTACAACCCGGAGCGTGTCCTGGTGGACGACTCAACTCTGGAGGATCCGATCGTCGTCAAACCAGGCGACCGGGTGCGCAGCCTGACAGGCGTCGTCGATTACACCTTTGGCAACTACAAGCTTCAGCCGGTCGAGTATGACGTCAAGACCCACAAACTGGCCAAGGTCCCGGTCAGCGACCGCTCTGGACCCAAGGGGGACCTGGTGATCACGACCTTCAATGTGGAGAACCTCTTCGACCTCGTGGACAACCCCGACAAGGACGATCAAGGCAGCACGCCCAGCCCTGAGGAGCTAGAGGTCCAGCTCACCAAGCTGGCGCTGGCGATCGAGATCGAACTGGAGCTGCCGGAGATCATCGTTGTGCAGGAGGTCGAGAACCAGGAGATTGCCCAGGTGTTGGCGGATCGTGTCAATGCCGCCGCCGGGACGAACTACCAGGCGGTTTCCTTCGAGACAAGCGATGGGCGCGGCATCGAGCCCGGGTTCCTGTGGGACGCCGATCGCGTAACTCTGGTGGACGCCTACCAGCTCACGGACGCCATCATGCCCGGCGTCGCGGCCGCTTTCGGCCCCTCCAGCCCCAGCCCGGGGCGGGAGCCGATCGTGGGCGTGTTCGAAGTGGATGGCCGCGAGATCATCATCGTCGGCAACCACTTCAAGAGCAAGGGCGGCGATGAACCGCTTTTCGGCGTGAACTGGCCGCCCGACCGCATCACCGAGGCTCAACGCAAAGCGCAGGCGCGCGTCGTGCGGGAGTTCGTGAACGCCATCCTCGACGCCGATCCCGATGCGTGGGTGCTTGTGGCCGGAGACCTGAACGACTTCCCGTTCGCCGAGCCTGGCGAGGGCGCCGATCACCCGCTTGCGATCCTGGAGGGCGGGCCCGGCGAGGTGCCGCTGGCCAACCTGGTATGGGAGGAGAAGGCCGCCGAGCGCTTCACCTACATCTTCGACGGCAACAGCCAGGTGCTCGATCATATGCTGGCGAGCCCGGCGATGAGGGAGGTGCTTCGTGGGGTCGACATCCTGCACTTCAACGCCAGCTATCCCGATGGCCTGGGCGAGGATCCCAGCACGGCCCTTCGGGCCTCGGACCACGACCCGCTGGAGGCGCGCTTCCGGTTGAAGTAGGGCCACTGGCACGACCGGCGGAGGGAGGACGGGAGCCGGCCATGGCGGCCGGCTCCCACCGCAGGCTGCACGGAAGACCTGCCGCCCTGACCCCCTGAAACCGTGCAAAATCGACCAAAACTGGCCTCTGAATCTTAAAATTTCGGTCAGATGATTGACGTCGGTAGTACGCAGGTGCTATTCTAAGTAGGCCCTTGGAGGGAGCGTTGACCGGGTCCATCGTCTCGCCTTTCACGGCCTGGTATTGGCATAATTATCCCCGAGATACGGGGAAGATTCATGCGAGCCCTTGACGCGCGTCGAGGGTTCTTGATGTCTCTGGAGGCAAGCGAGGATTACGGCGATAAGGAGGTGAATCAGAGACGTTTCAAGATGGAAGGCTTATGAACACAAACTTCAGCGAAAAGAGGAGGAAGGAAATGCGTAGGCGAATGATGATTCTACTGGCGGTGGTAGTCCTGC
>CAZDHR010000558.1:0-3783 GCA_964505295.1 uncultured Planctomycetaceae bacterium | reverse complement strand
GGGCTGGAAGATCGACCTGCATCTGGCCGACCCTCGCTACGTCGAGGGATTTGAAGGCGACGGCTTTATCGCCCGAGCCCACTACACCGACTATCCGCGCCCCTATTGGATCCCGTATCGCTGCCTCTATTCGCGAAACGTGGACAACCTCTTCATGGCCGGCCGCGACATCAGCGTGACGCACGAGGCGCTGGGCGCGGTCCGCGTGATGCGTACGGGCGGCTGCATGGGGGAAATCGTGGGCATGGCCGCTTCGCTTTGCAGGAAGCACGACGCCGACCCCCGCGCCGTGTACCGCGACTACCTCGACGAGTTGAAGGGGCTGATGCGCGAGGGCGTGGGAAAGCCCGCCGCACCGCCGCCCGAGTTGGAAGACGTGGGCGGAAACGTCGCCCGCTCGGCCACGATCTCCACCTCCGGCGACCGCGATCCGGCCGGCTCGCCACCCTCGCTTGTCAACGACGGCCGCGCGGACTGCCGCCGAAACGACCTCCGCTGGCTCAGCCACGCCCAGGTGCCGAACTGGGTTGAGCTGAGATGGGAAGATCCCAAGACGCTCGTGGCCGCTCGAGTCACATCGGGCTACTGTCACGGCGGAAACGTCACCGACCCGATTGCGTCGTTCGTCTTCCAGCACTTCGACGGCGGCGTCTGGAAAGACATGCCCGCGACCAACACCGTCGCAAACGCGGAGGTCGACTGGCACTGCCGATTCGATCCGATCACCACCGCGCGCCTCCGCCTGCTGGTCCGCGAGACGCAGATCAACGTCAGCCGGGTCTGGGAGATCGAGCTGTACGAAGCGGCTCAAGGCTCGCCCTGACCCCGCTCGATTTCTTCTGGCGTTCAGACAGGATATCCAGGAATCTGAAGGCTACCTCTCTGAGGATACCATGAGTCTGGTGTCCGAGCGGCTCGGCGTCCCGCTGATTGAAGTTTACCGTGTTGCTAACTTCTATAAGGCTTTCAGCCTCAGCCCGCGGGGACGGCACCTCATCACCGTTTGCATGGGCACGGCCTGTCACGTCCGGCCCGGAGCCTACATGGACCGAAGCCTCCTGGAGGGCAACCCGCACGCCGTGTTGGAAGGGATGATCATCGGCGCTTACGCCATCGGCGCCGGCGTATGCCGTGCGCTGATCCACTACACGATCGACACCGACAAATGCACCGGTTGCGGCGCGTGCCTGACAGCCTGTCCCCACGATGCAATCACGGGCGAGAAAAAAGAGCCGCACACCATCAGCGCGGAGGTATGCACGAAGTGCGGCATCTGTCGCGAGACGTGTAAGTTCGACGCGGTGACGGTCCTCTGAGGAGACACTCGATGCAAGAGTACGTGACACTGACGATCAACGGGGCTCAGGTGCGTGCGGTTAAGGGCACGACCGTGCTGGATGCCGCGCTGGAATACGGAGTCTGCATCCCCCACCTCTGCCACATGCCCGGCTTCTCGGCCCTCGGCGCGTGTCGGCTGTGCATCGTCGAGGTCGTCAAGAACGGACGCCGGAAGGTGACCACGTCCTGTACGCTCGACGTGGAGGAGGGATTGGAGGTCGTGACCCATTCCGAGAAAATCGTTCGCCTGAGGCGAAACATCGCCGAGTTGCTGGTGGCCGAGGCCCCCAACTCGAAGGCCATTCAGGATCTGGCCATCCGTTGCGGCGTGAAGGAAGTTCGCTACCCCTTCCACAACGTGGACTGCGTCCAGTGCGGCCGTTGCGTGCGGGTGTGCGAAGAGATGTGGCAGGCCAGGGCCCTCGGGTTCGTGGGCCGGGGGAAGGATCGTCACGTGGACTTCCCGTTGGGCAAAAGGCCCGACTTCTGCAAGCGGTGCAACAGTTGCATCGACCTGTGCCCCATGACCATCCCCCCGTGTCCGGGGCCGTGGAAGCCTGGCGAGGAACGGCTCTGCGGTCTGTGCGAATCGCAGCTCTCCATGGTCGAGACCATGCCCGAAAGCTGTGTGCAGTGTGAGCTCGGAACCAGCTTCGGCTGCACCCGAGCCCCCGCGTAGACCGCCCCGATCCGCTCCTGTTTCACCGCTTCCCGCGGAAACGTGCTCGGGATTTCCGGGGCGTGAGTGGAGCCACAGCATAACGAACACTAATAGTTACTATTAGTAAATTTCGGGATTGAAATAATAACGCCGATCGATAGAATGGAGGGCCAGGATAAGGAGAAGGTTAACAGGCGCATTCTGCGCAATAGTCGCTTGTTGCGGTCAGGGCCAAGGTCGTGTCGCCCGAACCGTGACGGTCCGGCCAAGCTGGCTTCAAGAACCGATCGAGGGAGGAGCAAGGTGAATCTTCAGAGACCCAACGCCAATGACGCCACGGTTTCCAAGAACCGCTCGCGGAGCGTCGTGCCCCAGTCGGGCCTCTGCTCGCGCTGCGTGGACGGCTGCACCGGCAACTGCGAGGTGTTCCAGGCCACGTTCCGAGGCCGGGAGCTGATCTATCCCGGCCCGTTCGGCGACGTCACGGCCGGCGGCGACAAGGACTATCCGGTCGACTACTCCCACTTGAACATCCAGGGCTACGCCCTTGGCGGTAACGGGTTACCGAAAGGGACCGCGGCCAACCCCGATACCTGCACATTCCCGTCGGTCAGCGTCGACACCGAATACGGTTGGGACCGCAAGGTCCGGATGACCGCCCCCGTCTTCACCGGCGCGCTCGGCTCGACCGAGATCGCCCGCAAAAACTGGGAGCACTTCGCCATCGGCGCGGCCATCACCGGCATCACCGCGGTCTGTGGCGAGAACGTCTGCGGGATCGACCCCGAGCTCGAGCTCGATTCCCAGGGCAAGATTACCTCGGCCCCCGACATGGACCGCCGCATCGAGACCTACAAGCGGTACCATCGTGGCCTGGGCGAGATCCTCGTGCAGATGAATGTCGAGGACACCCGGCTCGGCGTCGCCGAGTACGTCAGCCGCAAGCACGGTCTGGACACCATCGAACTCAAATGGGGCCAGGGCGCCAAGTGCATCGGCGGCGAGATCAAGGTCGACTCGCTCGAGCGGGCCCTCGAGCTCCAGAAACGCGGATACATCGTCACCCCCGATCCGTCCAACCCCGTCATCCAAGCCGGCTACCACGACGGGGCCATCAAGCAGTTCGAGCGCCACAGCCGCCTCGGCTTCGTCGATGAGGAGGGCTTCCTGGCCAAGTGCGATCGGCTCCGCAAGCTCGGCTTCAAGCGGATCACGCTCAAAACGGGGGCCTACGGACTCCGCGAGCTGGCCATGGCGCTGAAGTGGGGGAGCAAGGCCAAGATCGATCTTTTGACGATCGACGGCGCCCCCGGCGGCACCGGCATGAGCCCCTGGCGGATGATGGAAGAGTGGGGCATGCCCAGCATTTACCTCCACTCGGCCGCCGTGCAGTTCGCCGACAAGCTGACGGCCAAGGGCGAGCGCGTGCCCGACCTGGCCTTCGCCGGCGGCTTCAGCGCCGAAGACCATATCTTCAAATGCCTCGCGCTCGGTTCCCCGTACGTCAGGGCCGTGTGCCTGGGCCGGGCGATGATGATCCCCGGCATGGTCGGCAAGAACGTGGCCCACTGGATGAACAACGGCAGGCTGCCGAAGACCGTCTCGCAGTACGGCCACAAGGTCGAGGAAATCTTCGTCTGCTACGAGCAGGTGGCCGACATCGTGGGCCAGGACGAGATGAAGAACATCCCCCTCGGCGCGATCGGCATCTTCTCCTACACCCAGAAGCTCGCCGTCGGCCTCCAGCAGTTGATGGCCGGCGCCCGATGCTTCAATGTTCCCTC
>CAZDHR010000557.1:0-3842 GCA_964505295.1 uncultured Planctomycetaceae bacterium | reverse complement strand
CGTGGTTCGATTACGACGGCGACGGCGATCCGGACGTCTACGTGGCCAACTACCTGGAGTACGACCGGGGCGCGTTCCGCTCGGTCTACGCGGCGGAGAACTACCCCGGCCCGTTGGCCTACAGTGGCCAGCCCGATGCCCTCTACCGCAACAACGGCGACGGCACCTTCACCGACGTCGCCCGGGAGGTCGGCCTCTACAACCCCGAAGGCCGCGCGATGAGCGCCACCGTCGCCGACCTGAACAACGACGGGCGCCTCGATCTCTACGTGACCAACGACGGCATGGGCAACTACTACTACGAGAAGACCGCCCAGGGCACGTTCGAGGAGAACGGGCTCATCCTCGGGCTCCAGTTCGGCGAAGGGGGCCAGGGCGTGTCGTCGATGGGACCGGCCGTCGGCGACGTCGACCGCAACGGCCGGCTCGACGTCTACATCCCCGACATGGGCTACGGCTGCCTGTTGGTCAACCGCGGCGACTATTTCGAGGACCTCACCGCCGAGACGACTCTCGCCGTGGTCTGTGGCCAATACACGGGCTGGGGCGGCGTGCTCTTCGACTACGACAACGACGGCTATCTCGACGTGTTCGTGGCCAACGGCAACGCCCACCACGAGTACACGGAAGAAGACGTGCTCATGCACAACAACCGGAACGGCGCCTTTGAAGACGTGGCCAGACGGTCCGGCTCCTACTTCCACGAGAAGCACGTCGGTCGCGGTGCCGCCTACGGCGACTACGACAACGACGGCGACCTGGATCTTCTGGTCGTCAACCTCAACGACACCGCCAAGCTGCTCCGCAACGACGGCGGCAACAAGAACAACTGGCTCAAGATCGAGGCGAAACTGCCCGGCGGAGCGGTGGACGCCCTCGGCGCCCGGATCACCGTGAAGACCGGCTCCCTGGCCCAAATCCACGACCTGATCCCGGTGACCGGCTATCTCTCCCAGTCCGACCCGAGGCCCCACTTCGGGCTGGGCCGGGCGAAGACGGCGGACCTCGTCGAGGTTCGCTGGCCCGACGGACGCGTGACGCAGCTTCGAGACGTCGCCGCAGGGCAAATTCTCCGCGTGGTTCAAGAAGACGCCCAAGCTGAGTAGACACGATGCGATCGAAGACCGCGTTGACGATCCGGCGGACATGGCCCGCGCTGGTGCTCCTGGCCGGCTTCGCGCTGGGGGCCGCGGCAGTGCTGCCCACGCTGGTGCAATCGGCCGAGGAGGAGGTTCAACCGATCTACGTCGGCGCGGAAGTGTGTGCGTCGTGCCACCGGGGCAAGACGATGGGCCACCAGCACAGCTTGTGGCTCTTGTCGAAGCACGCCCGGGCGTACGCCGTCCTGTCGAAGCCCGAAGCCAAGGACATCGCCCGGCTCAGCGGCATTCCCCAGGAGCCCCAGGAGTCGCCGATGTGTCTGGGGTGCCACGCTACCGGCGCGCACGTCGAGGAGTGGGAGAAGGACCCCACGTTCCACGTCGAGGACGGCGTCCAGTGTGAGAAGTGTCACGGCCCGGGAAGCGAGCACGTGCACGCCTGGACCACGGGCGACCGGGACGCCGCCGAGCGGACGAAGCCGGCCATGCCCACGATGCGCGATTGCCTGGGCTGCCACGACGTGAAGGGCTCGCACGTGGCCGTACACAAGCTGCCCAAGATGGATATGGAGAAGGCCTGGGACGCGATCGCCCATCCCACCCCCAAGCCCTGGATGGCCGGCGAGCCGCCCCTGCTGCCGGAGCCGAAAGACCCGTCCGGCCTAAAATACACCGGCGTGATGGCCTGTGCCGCCTGCCACAAGAGCCCCCTGCTCGCCTATCAGTTCAGCAAGTGGCGGATGAGCGGGCACGCCAGGGCGTACGCCGCGCTGGCGACCCCCAAGGCCCTCGAAATCGCCAGGGAGGCGGGCGTTCGCGGGGACCCCTGGGAAAGCCCAGACTGTCTGGAGTGCCACACGACGGCCCATCACAACCCGGCGGGCGGATTCCTGGAAGGGTTCGCGCTATCCGAAGGCATCGGCTGCGAAGCGTGCCACGGCCCGGGGAGCCAATACTCCCACGAGGCCGTGATGCGCGACGAGCGCGCGGCCAGGCTGGCCGGGCTCCGGGAGGTGACGCGCGAGACGTGCCTTGCGTGTCACGAGGACGCGCACGGCAAGCCCTTCGACTACGAGAAGGCCCTCGCCGAGATCGCCCATCCCACCGAACCGCCCAAGGTGGTGGAGGAAGCCCGTTACAAGACGCCGCTCAACATGGCCCTGCGCCCGGACGGCAAGGAGCTTTACGTCGCCTGCGAGGCCTCCCACACGGTCGTCGTCGTCGACGCGATCGCCCGGCGCAAGGTCGCCGAGATCCCCGCGGGCGGGCATCCCACCGACGTGGCCTTCAGCCCCGACGGCACCCGGGCCTACGTCTCCAACCGGCTGGACGACTCGGTCTCGGTGATCAACGTGGCCGCCCGAAAAGTGATCGAGACGATCCCCGTCGGCGACGAGCCGCACGGCGTGCTGACCGACGCCTCGGGCAGGCACCTTTACGTGCTCAACACGTCGTCCGACAGCATCTCCGTGATCGACACCGAGTCACTCGAGGAAGTGAGGCGGCTGGCGGCGAGCCGCGGTCCCTGGTCGCTCTCCCGGTCGCCCGACGGATCGCGACTGGCCGTGACCAACACGCTTCCCCGCTTTCGCCCCCCCCGCACCTCGCCGACCTCGGAGATCGTGCTGATCGAGGAGCTCCGCAGCTCTCCGACGTCTGAGGTGACGCTGATCGACACGGAGCGGGGCGCGGTGGAAGATCGGGTCGTCGTGCCCGATGCGAACATGCTTCAAGGGATCGCTTGGGCTCCCGACGGCCGGTTCGCCCTGATCACACTGATGCACAACAAGACGCTCGTCCCCATGACCCGGCTGCTGCAAGGGTGGACAATCACCAACGGCCTGGGGATCCTTTGGCGCGACGGCCGGGTCGACCAGGTGCTTCTGGACGAGCCGCACCTCTGCTTCCCCGACCCGGCCGACGTCGCGATCACCCCCGACGGCAAGCTGGCCCTGGTCACCAGCTCCGGCTCGAACCGCGTGGCGGTCGTCGACCTGGCCAAGTTGATCGGCATGCTCCAGTCGGCCACCGACCACGAGCGCGAGCACGTTTTCCCCTATCACTTGGGCAAGCCGGCCGAGTTCATCGCGGCACACATCCCGACGGAGTGCAGCCCGCGCGGCGTCCTCATCACGCCCGACGGCGCCACGGCCTTCGTGGCCAACGCCCTGGACGACTCGCTCACGGTGATCGACGTCGCCGAGCTGGAAGCGGTGGGGCGGATCGACCTGGGCGGCCCGAAGGAGATCACCACCGTCCGCTACGGTGAGCGACTGTTCCACAGCGCCGACGTCACTTTCCACCGCCAGTTCTCCTGTCATTCGTGTCACCCGGACGGGCACGTCAACGGGCTGACCTACGACATCGAGCCGGACGGGATCGGCTCCAGCCCGGTCGACAACCGCACGCTGCGGGGCATCCTCGACACGTCCCCGTTCAAATGGGAAGGCACCAACCCGAGTCTCTCCCGGCAGTGCGGCCCGCGCCTGGCCGTCTTCTTCACGCGAATCCAGCCGTTCACGCCGGAAGAGCTCTACGCGGTGGACCGCTACATCTGCACGATCCCTCGGCCGCCGAACCGCTATCGGCCGCTCGGCGCCGAGCTGACCGACGCCCAGCGCCGCGGCAAGGCCGTGTTCGAAAGGACCCGCACCAACGACGGCCGCGTCATCCCCAAGGAGAACCGCTGCATCACCTGCCACCTTCCGCCGCTGTTCACCGACCGATCGCGCCGCAACGTGG
>CAZDHR010000556.1:0-3874 GCA_964505295.1 uncultured Planctomycetaceae bacterium | reverse complement strand
CTTAAACGATTCCGAAATCTCCACAAAGACCAGTTTTCAAAATGGACAGATACGACCGACTACGTCGGTTCCTTGACGACTACAACGCCAACTACGCTCATCCGTACCGCTGGACGTATACCGGCCAGCCATTGGTCCGCGACACCCCATTCAGCAAAACGCTCCGCCAACAAAAGCGCGGCCGCGCCTGGTTCAGCCCCCGGCCGAAGCTATTTGAACGCTTGCTCTACCCGCCTCGACCTTACCACCATATCGCGCGGTATAACTGGCCAAGGATTTACGAAACGAACATCTAGCAGTTGAGAGGATACCAGGCACGGAGGGGTCCATTCGCTGCTGGAAGTCGATCCCCGCCTTCAATTGCGCTTCGCGCCGGGCAAAGATGGGAAAGAAAGGCAGTCTGGAAAGCACGGAGAAAGCGTTCGCCGTGCTCGGAAGGGGATGGAACGGCTCACCCCGGTTCTGCTAAACTGTGTTCGTAGAGGGACGGAGGGAGGGAGGGAACCCATGATCTTGACCCGCTCGCAGGGCCCGTTGCCGCATCCGTGAGGGAGTCGACGCATGACGACCGTACTTGTCGTGGACGACTCGGCCACTGATCGCACGCTGGTCAGTGGGCTTCTGGGTAGCAAGTCCGGATGGACGATCGAGAGTGCCGGCGACGGTGTGCAAGCACTGAGCCGAATGGAGCACGCAACGCCGGACGTGGTCGTCACCGACATGCAGATGCCCGAGATGGACGGCCTGCGATTGGTCACCGCCGTCCGGCGGCGGTATCCCGGCGTGCCCGTGATCCTCATGACCGCCTTCGGCAGCGAAGCACTCGCCGTGGAAGCCCTGGAAAAAGGGGCGGCCAGCTACGTCCCCAAACAGCAACTCGCCCAGAAGCTGATCAACACGGTGGAGAAGGTCGTGGCGCTGGGGCGCGCGGAGCGCAACTACGAAGAGCTGGCGGGCTGTATCACCACGTCGGAATTCAGGCTCTCGTTGAAAAACGACGCCGAGCTGATCGATCCCCTGGTCGACCTCGTCCAGCGGCTGGTCGTGGGGATCGGGTTCTGCGACTACACCGAGGGGCTCCAGGTCGGCATGGCTTTGAAGGAGGCGTTGCTCAACGCGCTGTTGCACGGCAGTCTGGAGCTGCGCGTCGACCAGATGCAGGAGGCGCTGGACAAGCTGCGCGCGGGCGAGATCGTGAGCCTCGTCCACGACCCGCGCCTCGACCCGGCGGTTCGGAACCGGAGAATCGACGTGGCCGTGAGCCTCTCGCCCGACGAGGTCCGCTTCGTCGTTCGCGATCAAGGCTCGGGCTTCGACATCAGCACGGTCCCCCAGTCGAAAGACCCCAGCGCCCTGGAAGCGGGGCGCGGCCGGGGCCTGACCATCATGCGAAACCTGATGGACGAAGTGACGTTCAACGAGTCGGGCAACCAAGTCACCCTGGTCAAGCGACGAAGAGCCGTCAAACCAGAGGAACCGAGTGGGCAGTCGTGATTGCCGGACCGGTTGTGCCCGAGAGCACCGTGGCCGAGCCTACGGGATTCGGCCGCCCGCGCCCGGCACGTCGATCTCGGAGGAGTTCTCATGTCGGTCTCGGAACACGGGCGGGAGGCGCAGTTGATGGACGACGTGAAACCGGTTGCCACCCTGAAGGAATTGCGGGATCTGTCACACACCGATCCTCGGTATGAGAGACTGACCATCCTTGCCTCCTGCCGCCTCGGCGGAAGCCAGGAGCTGCCCCTGCACGACCACCACGAATGGCTGAAGATCTACGCGATGGCAACCTCGGAGCAAGACATCGTCGAGCAGGTCAACTGCTGCATCCCCCACTTGGACGATTGAGGACGTGCGGATACGGCCCGCTCAATCCGCCGGCTCAGCAGGGCGGTGAGCGAGCCGATCGATGGCGCCCAGGACCTGATTCAGCTATCGCCCGCCAAAGCGCGCAGGCCTCGTCGTCATCGGCCGTCGTGAATTCGGCGATCTCGATACGCATTTCGTGGGACGACCTCTCGCCTCTCGCTCGCGAGAACCTCACTCCACGTCCGCAACCACGTGGCGCTTGGCGTCGTAATCGTCCCACAGCGGGCAGTTCAGGTCGATCCACGTGGTCATCACGCGGCGCTCCCGCGGCGTAAGGCGAATGCGGGCGCGGTCGGCGTCGGGCAGGTCGACGCCCGCGTGTCGGTCCTCTCCTTCTCGTCTGGTGACGCCCCTCCTCCGAGCCGGCAAGTCCATGGTGAATCACGGCGACGGCCCCCGTCAACGCGCCGACGGCGCGAAAGCTCCCGCTGCGTCCGACGGGCGGTTACAATAGGGGCCGTTGGCATGCCTTGGCGGTCGCAGGCGGCCGTGGTCCCTTGGCGAGGAGGTTTGATCGTGAGACGCCACCATCTCATTCTGTTGGCCCTCGTTGCCGCTTCGCTTTGGGCGGCTCGGGGTTTTGCCGGCGAGGCGGCCAGGCCGCTTCGGATTGCCACGTTTCAGGCGGACGTAACGCCGCCGTTGGGAGCCCCGCTCTGCCACGGAAACGTGCGCCCGGCCGAGCGAATCGTCGATCCGCTCAGTGCCCGAGGGATCATCCTCCTGGCCGACGGGCCGCCGATCGTCGTTTGCGCGCTGGACTGGGTGGGGATCGGGAACGCCGCCCATGACGTCTGTCGCCAGAAGCTGGCCGAGGCGGTGGGCACGTCGCCCGATCGGGTCAGCGTCCACGTCGCCCACCAGCACGACGCGCCGGGCATCGACTTCTCCACCGAAGAGCTGCTGGCCGCCCATGGGCTGAGCGGCAAGATGTTCGACGTGGCGGTCGCCCACGAGGCGATCGGCCGGGTGGCCCAAGCGGCGGGCGAGGCCGCCCAGAAGCCCCAGCCCGTCACGCACGTCGGCTGCGGCATGGCCAAGGTCGACAAGGTCGCCTCCAGCCGGCGCGTGCTGGGCCCCGACGGCCAGGTGCAATACGTCCGCTACAGCAGTTGCCGGAACAAGAAGGCCATCGAAGCGCCCGAGGGCACGATCGATCCGTATCTCCGCGTGCTGAGCTTCTGGGACGGCGACCGGCCCCTGGTGGCAATCAACTATTACGCATGCCACCCGCAGAGCTACTACGGCCAGGGCGGCGTGAGCGCCGATTTCGTGGGCATAGCCCGCGACGCCCGCGAAGCTGCCCTCCCCGGCGTGTTCCAGGTCTACTTCAACGGCGCCGGCGGCAACGTGGCGTGTGGCAAGTACAACGACGGCGCCAAGGAGAAGCGCGCCCTGCTCGCCCGGCGGCTCGAAGCGGGCATGAAGGCCGCCTGGGAAGCGACCGAGAAGACGCCCGTCACCGCCGCCGACGTGAGCTGGCGGGTCTGTCCGGTCAGCCTGCCGGTCAGCCCGCGAATCAGCGAGGAGCGATCCCGCCGGACGTTGGAGGATGCCAAGGTGAGCGTGCGCGAGCGGATGCACGCCGCCCGCGACCTCGTCTTCCTCCGGCGCATGCAGTCGGGCCACAAGATCCTGTTGACGTGCCTAGCAATCGGGCCGGCGCAGGTTTTGCACATGCCGGGCGAGCTGTTCGTCGAGTACCAGCTTGCCGCCCAGGCGATGCGGCCCGACCGCTGCGTCTTCATGGCCGCGTACGGCGACGCGGGCCCCACGTACATCGGCACGAAGATCGCCTACCGCCAAGGCGGCTACGAGCCGACCCGTTCCCGCGTCGCCCCGGAAGTCGAGGACCTGCTCCTGCCCGCGCTCCGCGAGCTGCTCGCCGCGGGGACGAAAAGGGCGAAATAGGGGGGCTAAGTCTGGCAAGCGCGTAGGGTTACGTGGAAGACGCCGTAAACATTCGCCCAACCCGTCGGTTCCCGTACCCTGGTTCCCAAGCTCCAGC
>CAZDHR010000555.1:0-3875 GCA_964505295.1 uncultured Planctomycetaceae bacterium | reverse complement strand
CCCTGGTCCTTCTTGAATTCCTCGGCCACGTAGTTGATCAACTGCTCGTCAATGTCGTCGCCACCCAAGTGGGTGTCGCCGTTGGTGCTGATGACGCGGAAGACGCCCTCGGCGACCTCGAGGATGGAGATGTCAAAAGTCCCGCCGCCGAAGTCGAACACCGCGATCTTCTCGGTCTCTTCCTTGTCGAGACCGTAAGCCAGCGAAGCGGCCGTGGGTTCGTTGATGATCCGCGCGACCTCCAGGCCGGCGATCTGGCCGGCGTCCTTGGTCGCCTGACGCTGGGCGTCGTTGAAGTAGGCCGGAACGGTGATCACCGCCTTGTTGACCTTGTGCCCCAAGTAGGCCTCCGCCGCCTCCTTCAGCTTTCGCAGCGTCTTGGCCGAGATCTCCGGCGGCGTGTACTCGCGACCGTCCACCGAGACCTTCACGTAATCTTGAGGCCCACCGACCACCTCGTACGGGACCATCTTCTCTTCGGAGGAAACTTCGCTATGCCGCCGACCCATGAACCGCTTGATCGAATAGACGGTCCGCTGCGGGTTGGTGACGGCCTGGCGTCGGGCGGGCTCCCCGACCAGAACTTCGTCCTTGTCGGTGAACGCAACCACACTGGGGGTCAGCCGATTCCCCTCGGCATTGGGGATGACTTTCGCCTCCTTGCCCTCCATCACGGCCACCACCGAGTTGGTGGTCCCCAAATCAATCCCGATGATCTTTTCTCCCTGAGCCATCAACCGCTCCTTTCTCGCTGTCCGGAAGAGCCGCGATGTCCGGCCAACGCTCCAACAACCCACCTTCGGCGCATCAATAGGATTGGCGAAGGCCCCTCCGCCAGCCCATGTCAATCTGGGGGACCCCGGTCAATTTGGGACGCTGTGCCGGACTCTGGCACTCTGTATTGGTAGCTTTTCCGAAAAGCAAACAACGTGCCGCGATCGACACAAGCTGGAGGAATCGACGCAAGGCTTTGCCAAGTATGCGGTTATGATGACATCGCTCCGGGCGGTCAACGCGGGGCTACCAAGCAGTTTTGGGGCCGACTGCCATTTTGACATAACCAAAACGGCGCCAATTCCCCCCAGAAACAGGGGGGCTGCAGGCAGAATAGCTGTCTCCGGTGTCCTGCAGACTGTGGGCTGGATGGTTTTGATCTGTCGGGTAGGGTGATTGGTTGACAGTGTGCGTCGCCGCCAGTACAAGAATACAGAGCGGACGGGAACATATGACTGCCCCCACTTCGGACGGGCCCGTTACCCCAGTCCCGAGGTCTTTCCGATGGCTAAGAAGAAAGCGAAGAGGAAGACGGCGAAGACCCGGACGACCAAGAAGACCTCCTCCCGCCGGAGCAGTCTGCCAGCCCTCGAATCGCAAATCAGGCAACTGGACCGCGAACTGCTCACTCTGTTCAACCAGAGGGCTCGGCTCAATGCGAAGATCGGCAAGCTGAGAAAGGCAAGTGACCAGCCCGCGTTTACTCTCGGGCAGGAGGAAGAGGCGCTCGCCCGGCTGGCCAGCCTGAACAGGGGGCCCTTGTCGAGCCGTTGTGTTCGGGCCGTGTTCCGCGAGCTGGTCAGCGGATGCCGATCGCTCGTCAAGGACCTCAGAATCGCCTTCCTTGGCCCCGAGTACAGCTACAGCCACCTGGCGGCCATTCATCGCTTCGGCCAGTCCGTGCAGTTCGCCCCCGTCGATACCATCGCGGCCGTGTTCGAGGAGGTGAACCGTGGGCACTGCGACTTCGGGATCGTGCCGATCGAGAATTCGACCGACGGGCGGATTGCCGACACGTTGGACATGTTCACCCGGCTCCCGGTCCGGATTTGCGGCGAAGTGGAGCTGCAAATCCATCACGCCCTTCTGGGGAGGTGCCCGCGGATCGAAGTCCGGGAGGTCTACAGCAAGCCCCAGGCCCTCTCGCAGTGTCGGAATTGGCTGGCGAAGCACTTGCCTTCCGCCCGAACCATTGAAGTGACCAGCACCTCAACGGCCGCCCAGTTGGCCAGCGAGAAGCCGGGAGCGGCGGCGATCGCCAGCCTTCAGGCAGGCGTTCACTACGGACTCGATGCACTGGCCGAACGGATCGAAGACAACCCGACGAACACCACACGGTTCACGGTCATCGGGGAGCAATCGGCGGAGCGGACCGGCAGCGACCGCACGGCCATGATGTTCCAGGTGGAACACCAACCCGGCGCCCTGGCCGATGCCTTAGGCATCTTCCGGCGAAACCGGCTGAATCTGACCTGGATCGAGTCGTTCCCAATCCCCGGCTCAGAGCGGGCGTACCTGTTCTTCGTGGAGATGGAAGGTCACGAAACGGACGCCGCCGTGCGACGCGCCACTGCGGCGCTGGAAAAAAGGACCCTTCGTTTGGAGATCCTGGGGTCGTGTCCCGTGGCGGCCGCGGGAGAATAGCGATTGACATCCTCAGGATCGGAGGGGACAACGTCGTCTTGGGGAGGATTCCGCCGTGGAGCCCGTCCCTGCCGGTTCGGCCGCTTCACGCCCGACGGCTTGCTCGTCTCGACGAGCTGTCGTCCCGGCCTTCCATGTCATGCGAGTGCGATAGAAACACTACCATTTCGACGCGAAGGAGTCATGTTCCATGCGACGCCCGTTTATTGCTGGAAACTGGAAGATGAACCTCGGCAGGGCCTCGGCCGTCGCGCTGGCGCAAGGCGTGGCTGAGCAGTCAGAAGAGATCAAGGGCGTCGACCTGGCCGTCTGCCCCCCGAGCGTCTATCTCGACGCAGTCAACAAGGCCATCGCCGGCTCGAAAATCCGTCTGGGGGCTCAGAACGTATACCACGAGCTGAGCGGCGCTTATACCGGAGAGATTAGTGTCTCGATGCTCCGAGACCTCTGCTGTCAGCACGTGATTCTCGGCCACAGCGAGCGACGGCACGTCCTGGGCGAGACGAATGAAGACGTGAACAAGAAGGTCCACGCCGCCCTGAAAGCCGACCTGGAGCCGATCCTCTGCGTCGGGGAACTGCTGGCCGAGCGCGAGGCGGGGAAGACCTTGGACGTAATCCGCGACCAGTTCGACGGGTCGCTGGCGGGGGTTTCGGCCGACGAGATGCTTCGAGTCGTAATCGCCTACGAACCGGTCTGGGCGATCGGCTCCGGCAAGGTCGCCACGCCGGAGCAGGCCGAGCAAGTCCATCTCGACCTTCGCAAGCTCATGGAAGACCGCTACAATAGGGAGGTCGCCGAGACGGTCCGGATTCAGTACGGCGGGAGCGTGAAGCCCGACAACGCGGCCGACCTGCTCGCCCAACCGAACATCGACGGGGCCCTGGTCGGCGGGGCAAGCCTCAAGGTGGACCAGTTCATGGGCATCGTGGCCAAGGCGCCGCGATAGCGAGCCTCCACCCCTAACAGGTAGCACGGGACTCAGCAGCCCCAGGAGCCAAAGCAACATGGCTTTTCTCTTAATGATGCTTCTTTTCTTCACTGCCCTGTTCCTCATCCTGTTGGTGCTGATCCAGCGGGGGAAGGGGGGCGGTTTGGCAGGCGCACTGGGCGGGATGGGCGGCCAGAGCGCTTTCGGCACCAAGGCCGGAGACACCTTCACCAAGATTACCATCAGCGCGGCGGCATTTTGGATCGTCCTTTGCCTGTTGAGCGTCCGGCTGCTATCGACATCGAGCAGCGGCGGCTTGAATCTCGGGGTCGACACGAGTGTCGAACCGAAACAGGGCGCTTCGGGGCAGGAGTCCGGACCGGCCAGCCCCCCCGGAGGTGGCGCAGGCGGAGACGACCTCCCCGCGCCAGAAGAGGATTGACCGGCCAGAGGAGGCCGACTCCGATTTGCGTATCTGCTCAGCCATCTGAAGTAGATGTAAGAAGAGGGGAAATGGAAAAGAGGG
>CAZDHR010000554.1:0-3901 GCA_964505295.1 uncultured Planctomycetaceae bacterium | reverse complement strand
TCGGCCTGCTCTGCCGGATGTACCTGGGCTGGAAGAAAGACAACCCGGCGCTGGAACGCGGCGCCAAATGGATCAGCGACAGAGGCCCCTCCCCAAGCAACATGTACTACAACTACTACGCCACGCAAGTGATGCGTCACTGGGAGGGCGAACGCTGGAAGAAGTGGAACTCCGTGATGCGCGACCAGCTCGTCAAATCCCAGGCTCAGAAAGGCCACGAGACCGGCAGTTGGTTCATGCCCGCCGGCCACGTCACCGACCGGGGCGGCCGACTCTACTGCACCTCCATGTGCACCATGATCCTGGAAGTCTACTACCGCCACCTGCCCATCTACCGGAAGCAGAGCACGGAGGAAGACTTTCCGATCGACTGAGCGAGCTGTTTGAGAATCCATGTCAACGCCCCAGGCGGCGACAAGCGGCCCGCAACGCCGCGGAACGCCGGCCCCGCGTCGCCCAGCGCGTACTCTGCAAAAAGGGGGGCAACGACGTTCACGATTCGGCCGCGCATGGCAGATGCCTCACGCAAGGATCCGTTCGAGGTGACGCACGTGCTCAGCCCTTCGCAGTTTCGAGACCTGGTCAGCGGCCGGCGGCGCGGGGCTGGGGCGGCGATGCTCCGCGTTGGACTGCGCGGGGTGGAGGTCCCGTATACGCTTGCCGTGGCGTGGCGCAATCGACGGTACGATTCCGGCCGGGCCGCCGTGCATCGGGTGCCGGTGCCGGTGGTGAGCGTGGGCAACCTGACGCTCGGGGGCACCGGCAAGACGCCCATGGTCCAGTGGATCGCCCGGTGGCTGCGAGGGCGTGGCCAGCGCGTGACGCTCGTCAGTCGAGGGTACGGGGCTCAGGCGGGGGCGGTGAACGATGAAGCCCTGGAACTGGAGCAGAATCTGCCCGACGTGCCGCACGTCGAGAATCCGGATCGGGTGGCGGCCGCCCGGCTGGCCGTCGAGGAGCTCGACTGCCAGCTCATCGTGCTGGACGACGCCTTCCAGCACCGCCGCATCCACCGCGACCTCGACGTGGTGATGCTCGACGCTTTGGAGCCCTTTGGCTTTGGACACGTCTTTCCCCGGGGAACATTGCGAGAGCCGCTTCGGGGGCTTCGCCGGGCGGACGTCGTCGTCCTGTCTCGCGCCGACCTGCTCGAGCCCGACGAGCGAGCCCGCGTCCATGAACAGGTCCGCCGCCACGCGCCCGAGGCCGTTTGGGCGGAGGTGATGCACGCCCCCCAAAGGTTGCTCTCCTCCAGCGGCGAGACGCGGCCGCTCGACACGCTGCGCGATGAGCCGGTCGCGGCCTTCTGCGGCATCGGCAATCCGGCCGGTTTTCGCCACACGCTCGAGCGGTGCGCCTGTCGGGCGGTCGCCTTCCGCGAGTTCCCCGACCATCACCGCTATGGTCGGGCCGACGTCGAATCCCTGGCCGATTGGGCCGACCGACTCGACGTAGCGGCCGTCGTCTGCACCCACAAGGACCTCGTCAAGCTCAGCGTCGAGGGGCTCGGACGCCACCCGCTCTGGGCCGTGACGATTGGAATCGAGTTCCTCACCGGCCAAGCCGAAATGGAAGCGAGGCTCGACGACTTGGCTCGCGCTGAGGCGTAGCTGGGCATTGACGACGGATATTGACCGCGACTCGACGGCCGGAGTATCCTTCTCTGCGAGCGAAATGGCCGGACATGGGGCACAGAAACCATCCTGAAGTGGGGTATCCATCGCATGCTGGGCGTCCATCTCGATGTCGATGACTACATGAAGCGGCTTCAAGCCGAGCTGGATCGGGTGGATCGGTCCGAAGTGACCGGTCTGGCCGACGCGATCTACCAGGCGTGGGAAAATGGGCAGTTCGTGTTCGTTTTCGGTAACGGCGGCTCGGCCACCACGGCTTCGCATCTGGCCGAAGACTTGGGCAAGGGCAGCCTCCGGGAGGCCGATCTGGGCGACGACACCAAAAAACGCCTCAAAGTGTTGAGTCTCACCGACAACGTGGGCTGGCTCACGGCCGTTGGGAACGACTGCGGCTACGACCAAATCTTCGTGCAACAACTGATGAACTACGGGCAGCCCGGCGACGTGGCCATCGGAATCAGCGGCTCCGGCAACAGCCCGAACGTGCTCGGCGCGGTCGACTGGGCGAACCGCCATGGGCTGAGGACCTTCGGGATGACCGGCTTCGACGGTGGAAAGCTCAAGCAACTTCAACAGGCGGGCCTCCACGTCCCGTTGGACGACATGGGCATGGTCGAGAGTATCCACGCGTGCGTGCTCCATTGGGTGGTGGACGACCTGTTCGGTCGCATCAACGGCGAGGGCCGCTACGGCGGGCCAGCCGCATAGTCACGCGCTTTGCTCCTTGCGCCGAGGGAAGAACGTACCGGGAGCCCTTCCCTTCCCCTACTGCTGAATTGCTATTGGCCCAAGCCTTGCTGCCGGTTATTCTCCTGCCTTCCGACAGGGTCGAGAAGTGGGCCAACCGGTGCGCCCCAGGTTTCCCGTCTTGCGTATTTTTCCTCGGCTCCGGAGGAGGATAATTGCGGTGCGCAAGGGTCTTTCTGCCATTGCCTTTATCACGTGAACTTCAACACGGATCTGGAAGCCCTGTTTGAATGAACATCGGCCTGTTCCTCCCCAATTGGCTAGGCGATATGGTGATGGCCACGCCTGCGCTGCGGGCGATTCGGCATCACTTTGACGCGAGCGTGCGGCTGGTGGGAATCCTTCGGCCGAACCTGGCGGAGCTGTTGGCCGGGACCAACTGGCTGGACGAACAGTGGCCGTTCGATCCTCGGGGGAAAGACCAGCGGATCGGGCAACGATCGCTGGTACGGCGGATGCGCCACCGGCGCCTCGACCTCGTCCTGTTGTTCCCGAATTCGCTCCGCACGGCCATCCTGGCGTGGCGCGGAGGGGCCAGGGAGCGGATCGGCTACGTGTCCGACTGGCGCGGTCCGCTGTTGACCGGCAAGGTCTACCCGCGAAGAAAGAACGGCCGGGTGGCCGCCGTGCCGTTGGTCGACTACTACCTTGCGCTGGCCGAGGCGGCCGGCTGCCAGCCCGAGTCGCGCCGGCTGGAGCTGGTCTGCACCAAGGCGGAAGAGGAGGTGGCCGAGTCGATCTGGCGGAAGCTGGGTCTGAGGACCGACGGGCAGGTGGTCGCGTTGAACTGCAGCGGCGCGTACGGCGAGGCCAAGCTGTGGCCGGAGAAGCATTTTGGCGAGCTGGCCCGACGGGTGGCCGACCAGACCGGTCACGACGTGCTCGTCATCTGCGGCCCGGGCGAGCGGGGGATCGCCCGGCGGATCGCGCGCCGGGCCGGCCACCCTCGCGTGTTTTCGTTGGCCGACCAACCGCTGGGCATGGCGACGAGCAAGGCGTGCATCCGACGAAGCCGGTTGATCGTTTCCACCGACAGCGGCCCGCGCCACGTCGCGGCCGCTTTCGGCAAACCGGTGATCACGCTCTTCGGACCGACGATGCCCATTTGGGTCGCAAACCCTACTGTACGGAGCGTCGATCTTCAACTCGATCTGGACTGCATCGGTTGTGGCCAGCCGGTGTGTCCCCGGCGGCATCACAAGTGCATGCAGGAGCTTCGGGTGGATACGGTCTATGCGGAGGTCGCCAAGGTGCTCGAGGAGGCTTCCGTCAAGGCAGCGTAGGAGGATTTGAAGAAGCGATTCGGGACGGCGATTGCGCCGAAGCGCATCGCCTCCGACGGACCTATCGGTGGCGCCTTTCGGGCGGCCCATTTCCGTTTCGGTGGAACGCAGCGCGTGATCCGTAGCGAGTATCCCCTATCCGCACCCGACCCGGCCGAGACCGGACTGCAACAGGCCCCGGACGGCAAGATGTGGCTGGACGGCCGGTTGCGGCCCGAGCTCGAGGCGGCGGGCCTG
>CAZDHR010000553.1:0-3912 GCA_964505295.1 uncultured Planctomycetaceae bacterium | reverse complement strand
AAGACTACCCCTGGGTCAAGCTCCCCTGGATCGACGACGCCGAGGACCTCTGGGCCGAGCACCGCCGAGTGAGCCGCCGCTTCTGGCTCAACCCCCGCGTCGTGGCCGGCGCGCTGGCCGCCGGCGTGCGCAGCCTCTCGCTCCGCGACTACTGGTCGGCGCTCCAAGAGGTCAAGAGCCAGGTGTTCGACTGAATTTTTCGCGCCGCCTCACCCCATCGATCCGGCGGGCAACCGGCTCGTAGTAACCGCGTGCATGTGGTCCCGCGACTTCCTCCGGCGCCTCGTGTGCAAGGACCCGATGAATCGGGCTACGACGAGTCTTAGAGCTTGATGATCCCCTGCGCCCAAAGCTCACGGACGCTCAGTCCTTCCCACGCTTGACGTGGGAACGCGGTGCCCTCGGCCATCGCATTCCAGCCTCTCAGGCCGGGGTCAATCGCAGCGATGCGGAGGTGAAGGCTGTTGCCGTATCGCCGTGCGTCCTGAGTCCCGCAGTGATCCCGGCCACGAAGAAGAGGAACATGTTGACCATGGGGATCAGGGAGATCTCGTGGAACATGGCGATGGCGCCGTAGTTGGCCAGGAGGACGAAAAACAACAACGCGATCTGGCGTGCCCAGAGAGGTGCCGACCGGGACCGCCACACGCGCCAGGCGTCGCGGGTCCAGATCGCCAAGAGGAGGACGAAGAGACCGAGTCCCACCAGCCCGGTCTCGGCCAGCAGGGAGAGGAAGAGGTTGTGCTGCGAGAGGGCTCGTGCCTTTTCCAACGGCAAGCCGCTGGAGCGATCGGCGAGGTAGTAGACGTGCTGGTCGTGGTATTGGCCGAAGCCGCAGCCGGTCACGGGGTGATCGAGGAAGATGTTCCAGGAGACGACGGCG
Source organism: uncultured Planctomycetaceae bacterium (assembly GCA_964505295.1). Taxonomy (GTDB): domain Bacteria; phylum Planctomycetota; class Planctomycetia; order Pirellulales; family Thermoguttaceae; genus DATKZH01. Next base: position 3,029 of record CAZDHR010000553.1, on the reverse strand, counting down.
AGGATCGGGCGGAGCTTGACCGACTCGGCCGCCGCCTGGGCGCCGGCGTCCTCGTCGCGCTTGAACGCCATGATTCGTTCCCACTTGGCCGCCCCCACCAGGGCGACGCTCAATACCAGGCTCCCCAGCACCAGCCCGCGCCAAGACCGGGGAAGCGTCAGGGCAAGCAGGACGAGAAGCCCCAGCCCGGCCCCCAGCCACGGACTTCGCGTATACGTGCAGTAGACTCCCAGGCCCATCAACAGCGAGGCGGCGACCAGCAGGAGCCGGCCCGGCCGATTCAGGCGCGGCCACCCCATCAGGGCGGCGGCCAGGCAGACGCCGGTGAGCAGGCCCGAGCCGGCGGGGTTCAACAGCGGACCGCGGGCGCGGCCCAGGAAGCTCCGCTCGGCGGTCGAGCCGATGTAGCGGGGGAAGACCAGCCACCACTGTTGGCTCGTTTCGGCCAGCGCGGTCACGGCCAGGTACACGCCGAAGACGCCGAGCGACGCGAATAGCACCAGGGCGCTGCGCTCGGAGAAGCGGATCTCGCGAGCCACCCAGTAGAGGCCGAAGGGCATCGCGTAGTAGAAGAGCAGCCGTGCCAGCGGATGCCAATCGTTTGCCTGCCAGTCGTGGGAGAAGGTGCTGATGAACAGCACGCCGAGGAACGCGCAGAGGACGACCTCGGCGCTTCCCATCGGCTTGCGGTCGGCCAGCCCCAAGCGGCGCCAAATGACGTACTGGACCAGCAGGGCCACGAAGAGAAGCCGATCCGCGGTCAAGGGGACGAGCCCGGGCAAGCTGAAGAACGGGTGTCCGAAGCACGTGCCCGCCAGCAGCACGACGAGGCAGCCGCCCAAAAGCCCCCCTCGCAGGAAGACGACGGCGGCCCAAACCAGGGCGACCAGCAAGGCAACGGGCAGGATGGCGGTCATGGCAAGCGGGGTAGGAGTCCGGTGGCTCGTGGCGTCGGGCAAGGCGTCTGGATCGCGACGGTCACATTCGCGTTCGGCTCATGACGGGCGGAGGCCGGCTTGCGTCCCGGTCGCGACTCGACGTCACCACCTACACGTCGCTGGCACCCTCGGTGGCGATCGTGTGCAGTGCCTGCTTCAAGGATAGTACGCCGACGGGCGGGGCTGCCCGGCGGGGCTCGCCGTAGCTCTTCTGGGCGGGGCGGGGCGATACGGCCGCCTTAGGCGAAACGGGCCGCCTTTCGAGCGGCACGGGCAAGATGGTCGGTTCGGAGTCGGCGGGCACGGGCGGCACGAGGTCGACCGTCAACAGCACGGTCCCCAGGCCGGCCAGGAGGCCCCCGACCAGTCCCACCAGGACGATCATTGCCCGGCGTGGGCCCACCGGATTCGTGCCCGCCTCCGGGGCGTCGACCCGCCCGATCAGGCTGGCCGCCTTGGCCGTGGCCTGGCTCACACGGGCCTCGGCCAGCTTCTCTTCGCCCCGCTCGAGCAGCTCGGTCCGATTGCGGGTTTCGGCGATCAGGTTGGCGTAGTCGGCCCGCAGCGCGGCCAGCCGGCCGAGCCGGTGGGTGGCCACTTCCAGCCGATCCTCGAGCAGGGCGACGCGATCGGCGTTCAGTCGCAGATCGAGATCGACGCCGGAGATGGCCGTGGCCAATTCGTTGTGCAAGTGCCGGCTGACCTGTTGCTCCGACTCCCGGGCGGCCAGGACGAGCGGATGCGAGTCGGACATCCGCCCTCGCAGTTCGGCAGAGCGCAACTGGGCATCGACCAGGCCGTCCTTCAAACGCTTCAAGGCGGGCTGTGCTTCGAGGAGCCGGTTGGGGGTGGCCACCAGACGACTCGGGTCTTCCTGAGCCGCGCGGAGGAATACGAGCAACTCGCCGGACGACTTCTCGACGGCCTGGGCGTCACGCAGCTCGTTGCGGATCTCGGTGATCGTCCGTCCCAGTTGGCCGTCGCCGCTGCCCCACTCTTGGAGGCCCCGCAGCTCGGCCAGATCGCTGCCTACCTGTTGCTCGATCTCCTTGAGCCGGGCGGTCGACTCGTCGAGATCGTCCCGGGCGAGGTCCACAGCCTTGACCAACTCGTCGATCATGCTCTGGGCCTTGGTGTCGCGAAGCTGTTGGAAGCGGGCCTCCAACTGGTCGCAGATCGCCGCCACCAACGCGACGGCCCGAGGTCGGCTTCGGTCCCGTACGCGCAGGTAGAAGATCTCCGTGCTGCCGAACTCGGCCCCTTTGGGCGGATCCAGCTTGACTGACTTGCGCAAGTTGTCCACGTCGCGATCGCCGGGCCAGGCCTCGTCGGCCGACGCGCGGGCGGCCGGGGGGCCGATCTCCCGGAGGGCCTCGGCCAATACGGTGCGGGATCCGGCCAATTCCAGGATCGTCTCCTGCACCGTCTTCATCTCGTCGGAGTGGCTGAACTTGCCGGGGCTCGACTGGCTGCCGGCCGCCTCGTTGCGGACGATCAACGCCTGCGACGCCTCCCACGTGGCCGGTCGCACCAGGGCGTACGCGGCGGCCAACACGGCCACCACCAGCGCCGGCACCAGCCAACACTTCGGATGCCCTGCCAGGATGGAGACGAACTGGCCGGGGGTAACGATCGATTGCGGTGCGGAGCTCATCGGGGTTGACTCTCGGCTCGGTTGGCGGACGGGTTGGATCGACTTTGCGGGCTGCCGACCGCCGCAGGCGTCGGCGGCTTGGACGGAAGGGGTTTGCAAACCGGGTGCCAACGTCCGGTCGGGGCGGCCCGGCGGCGGGACACGCTTCGGAACCTCGTGCGGCGCAAGGACTTCGGCCCCGGTCGTTTCCGCGATTCCTTCCCGGGCCGGGCGGTCTTCCCGGGCAGTCAGGTTGCCGGAACGCAACAGCCGTGGCGGTCGGGCAACGTCGCGTCGGCGGCCGACGCGGCGAACGAAAGATCTCCTCAAGTCCCGGCAAGAAATGGGTTTGCATCCGCTCTGGCGTGACGAAGAGTTGAGCAGGCGTAGGGATGGGGAATGCGTAAGGGCTAGGGCACTTGGTTTCCGGAACTTGCTGCAAATGAGTCAAGTTTGTG
>CAZDHR010000552.1:0-3955 GCA_964505295.1 uncultured Planctomycetaceae bacterium | reverse complement strand
GGTACATGTGGCCGGGCCGGACGAAATCGGACGGCTTGCTCGTCGGGTCGACAATCGCCCGAACCGTCATCGCCCGCTCCTGGGCCGTGATCCCCGTGCGGCAGTCGCGGTGATCGACCGGCACGGTGAAGCTGGTGCCCAGCGGGGCCGTGTTGTCGTCGACCATCGGGGGGAGGTCCAGGCGCCGGCAGACCTCCGGCAGGATCGGCACGCAGGGCAAGCCCCGGCCGTGCGTGATCATGAAGTTGACGATCTCGGGAGTCACCTTCTCGGCCGCGCAGACGAAATCGCCCTCGTTCTCCCGGTCCTCGTCGTCCATCACAATCAGGATCTCGCCCCGGGCGATTGCCTCGACGGCGGCTTCGATCGTGGACAAGTTCGCCTTTTCCGACATCAGTCACTCTCCAAACCAACGAAACCCTACCCCCCGAAAGAGCAATCAAAGGAGCCCCCTCTCGCCTTGCGGTCACGCACATCAGGCCCCCCCGATGGGAGCCCGCCCGATTCAAGGCGATTGGGCAAGCGGCAGCCCATATTGTAAGCGGTGTGGACCGTGATTTCCACTGGCTCGCACTCCCGCCATTCCGTCTGAGGCATGCGCAACGCCGCCCGTGGCTCTGACTGGCCCATCCTTTGCTGCAATCCATCAAAACAGGGGGCATGAGAAATCTACGCAAAGGAAGGTCGCTCTTTCAATTCTGTCGATTTTCTCGATTCTGCGGATTGTCCAGCCGATATCCATTCGGGAGTTGCCCGTCCAAGTCCGCGTCCGGAACGAGCTTCGGGGGAGCCGAAGGGGTGTGGCTGCGCCCATTGTGTTCCCCACAACCAGCCAGAGAGGTCGTCGGGATGAACAAGCACGCGTTATGGATCTGCCTGGTCTCCGCCATGGTGGCCGCGACGAGCGGTTGCTGCCAAATGGGGTCGTTTCTCTGTTGCCCGCTGGGTTCTTGCGGCGCGATCTGCGAGCCGACGCACTGCTGCGACGGGGCGTACTGCGAGCAATGCGGCCCGGCGTGCGGAGTGTCTGGGCCGGCATGTGCGTCATGTGGCGACGTCTGCGTCGACGCCGGCTGCGACACGTGCTGCGACCCGTGCGGTGATACGTGTTGCGACCCGTGCGGTGGTTGCGGCTGCGACCCATGCGGCGGCTCGTGCTGGTCGGGTTGCGGCCCGCTCTCCTGGCTGTTCGGCGGTCTCTCTTGGGGGTGCTGTGGCTCCGGATGCGGCGAGTTCTACTGGAGCGACTTCTACAGCGAACCGCCCGACTGCTGCGACCCGTGTGACCGGTGCGGGAACTGGACCGGCGGATCGTGCGGTTGCGGCGCCGCTTGCGGCAGCGGGTATTGTGCGGTCAGGCCAGTCCAGAACGGATATGCGGCCAGCAAGGCCGCCCCGAGGAGGCAAGTCGCCAACAGGGCTACCGCCCCGAGGAGCAGGCAGGTCGCCAACAGGACCGCGCCGCCGAATAGGCAAGCCGCCAACAGGGCCGCCCCGGGCCAGAATCGCGCCGTACTCGCGTGGGTGCTGCGTGACGTCGAAGGCCCGGTGATCACCGATCCTTCGTCGCCGTATGCCCCCAAGCTGGTCTCGGTGGTCGATCACGCGGCGAGCCCGACGCCGGCGCAGTCGGCCCCGGTTGAGCAAACGGCGTCGGCCGAGCAGGCGGTGGTTCGGCAGGCGTCCACCAGGCAGGTCGTCACGCCGCGGCCGACGTCTGCCCGGCGTTGACCTCGCAGGCCAACCATCGAAGGCGCTTCCGCATTCCCTCCAAGCCCGCGCATCCGTGCCCGCAGGCTTTTCTTCTGCCATGTCGCAGGTTGCCGGACGGATCAGATCGAGATCGGCCACCGGCCGGCGCATCGCGGCCTGCGGTGGCCGGTCCGCCGATCCGTTGATGGGCCAACGTTGGTCATGTAGACTGTCGACCGTCCGTTTCGCTCCCCGCACGGGCTCCTACTGACCGACCGGACTGCGACCATGGCCGTCAGCGGAATCCACGCGATGCTCCAGTTGCTCGCCGATGCCGGCGTGCGGTATCTCTTCGGCAACCCGGGCACGACCGAGCTGCCGCTGGTGGACGCCCTGGTGGACCACGACCGGATTGGCTACGTGCTGGCGTTGCAGGAGGTGCCGGTGATGGCCATGGCCGACGGCTACGCCCAGGCTTCCCGCTCGCCGGGCGTGGTCAATCTCCACATCAGTTGCGGCCTGGGCAATGCGATGGGCATGCTCTACAACGCCTACCGCTCCGGGACGCCCCTGGTGGTGACCGCCGGGCAACAGGACCGGCGCATGATGTTCGAGGAGCCGATCCTCTGGGGCGACATGGTGGGCGTCGTACGGCCGTGGACGAAGTGGGCGGCGGAGGTTCAGCAGGTGGAAGACGTTCCGTCGGCCGTACGCCGGGCCGTGCAGACCGCGATGATGCCCCCGACCGGACCCGTGTTCCTCTCGCTCCCGCTCGACGTGCAGATGGGCCGTGCCGATTGCGACGTGACGCCGCCGCAACTGCCCGATCCGCACGTGCGCCCGCCCAGGGAGGCAGTTCACCGGGCGGCCGAGGCCCTGGCTTTATCGAAAACGCCGGGCATTCTCGTGGGGAGCCGGATCTGCGAGGCGGGCGCGGTCGAGGCCCTGGTCGCCGTGGCCGAGCGGCTCGGCGCTCCAGTGATCCACGAGGCGTACACGTCGCACGGCCGGTCGAGCTTCCCTTCCGATCATCCGCTCGCCGCGGGCTTCTTGCCGTTCTGGTCGCCCGACGTGCGCGAGCGCCTGGCCGAGTTCGACGTGCTGTTGGTGGCGGGCATGAAGCTGATGCAACAGTACATCCACCACGAGCCGTCGCGGGCCGTCCCGGAACACGTTCGGCTGGTCCACCTGGACGACGATCCGTGGGAACTGGGCAAGAACTATCCGGTCGAGGTCGGCGTGGTGGGACACCCCAAGCCGTCGCTGGAAGAGCTTGCCTCGCGGCTCGACGCCGTGATGACGCCCGAGGGAGTCGAAGCGGCCAAGGCCCGGGCGGCCCGGTACGGCGAGGCGCATCGCAAGGAGCGAGAGGCATTGCGCCGGGAGGCAAAGGGCCAGCGCGACGTGCGGCCCATGACGCCGCTGTCTTTTCTGGAGTCGTTGGCAAGGGTCTTGCCGGACGACGTGGCGGTGGTCGAAGAAGCCCCGACCACGACCGGCGCCTACTTCGAGCGGGCCGGGGCCTTGAAGAACACCGATGGGTTCTTCGCCCAGCGGGGTTGGGCGCTGGGTTGGGGGTTGAATTGCGCGATCGGCGTCAAGCTGGCGTGGCCCGACCGGCCGGTCTTGGCCCTGATCGGCGACGGCTCGGCGATGTACGGCATCCAGGGGCTCTGGACGGCCGCCCACTACGGCTTGCCGGTCACCTTCGTGATCACCAACAACACCGAGTACAAGATCCTGAAGAACTGCGCCCGGGTGCTGAAGCTGCCGGAAGCGTGTGCCGAGAGATTCCTGGGGCTGGACGTGGTCGATCCGGCGATCGACTACGTCGGTCTTTCCCAGTCGTTGGGGGTGCCGGCCCGGCGGATCACCGAGCCTGACGAGCTGAGTGAGGCCGTCCGCCAGTCACTGGCCGGCGACGCGCCGCAGCTTTTCGAAGTGCCGGTGAAGAATCGCGAGTGACGTGCGAAGCTGCAAGCGGCTCCCTACTCCTGACTCCTTACTCCCAACTCTTACTTGCCGCCTTTGACCGTGTGCTCGAAACGGCCGAAGACCATCCGTCCCGCGCTGGTCTGGAGCACGCTGGTCACCGCGATGCACACTTGCTCGTGGACGTGATCGCGGCCCGACTCGACCACGACCATGGTCCCGTCGTCCAGATAGCCCACGCCCTGGCCGATCTCTTCCCCCTCCTTGACCAGGCGGACCTCCACGCGCTCGCCGGGCAGGAACACCGGCTTCAGGGCGTTGGCCACGTCGT
>CAZDHR010000551.1:0-3962 GCA_964505295.1 uncultured Planctomycetaceae bacterium | reverse complement strand
GTTCAGGACTTGGAGTTCCACCTATGCACGTGAATCCTGAACACCCTGTTCATCCTGATCAAATACTCTTTTCCAAGGAACGATTGGTCAACAAGGCCACTTTGCCAGCCCGCTCCAGAGAATGCCCCAGGCGGCCGAGCCCCGCCCCCTGCGGCCGGATGCCGACGGCAACCTGCCGGACCGTTCGCCGGCCACGGGGCACTGATCCTGAAGCCGCGGTGCCCAAAGGTGGGGTCGTCGCACCGTGCCGTCCTGCGCTCGATCCTCGCCGCCGACCGCTTGGGCGCCGAGAAACTGGAAGCACCCGGGGGTGCGCAAAAAACGTCTTGCGGCTCGGCGCTAACATGGTAAGCTCGAACACGTTAGGCGGAAAACCGAGTGCCCGGAAGCCCCTCAAACCGCCCGTCCAAGTGTCCAACAATGCGGGACTTTCTCAGGCGTAACCTGTTGGCCGGACAATTGTTGCGGCGACCATGAATCGGCTAGCGCGGGACTAACCCGGCTGATATGGCGACGCCCGGCATGCTGTCAATACGCGACGCGTTGCTCTATTTGTCCGCATGCTAGCATCGCTATTCGCCCTCGGTGGGAAAATCCCCAACAATGCCGTCCACAGCAAGCCCTAAGTCTATGTTTGGCAACGCCTTGCGACGAAAACATTTGTTGGACGGTTTTTGTTGGTTCGGCCAGAACCTCGAAGTGCTTTCCCGCTCGCGACTTGCGCGAGTGACCTCGTCCAACAAGGGCGTTTTCCCCAGTACATGGCGTGCGCGCAGGTGGCCTATGACCCTGTAGCACGTACCATGAAACCCCAACGCATTCACCATGGAACCCCAGCGCACTCCCCCTCGGGCCCGCGCGCACGTGCGATCACGGTATCTGAAGGGGGTAGTTCCCCTCATACGTTGTAGAAACGAGCGCGCAGCGGGATGTGACCGCGTCCAACAAAGCCCGTGACGCACACCGGCCGGGGAGCGCACGACGTGATAGGGAAGCTCGCTCCGGAAGTGTTGCCGGCGTCGGGTCGGGCGGCGCAGGACGCGCCGGTTGCGTGCCGCCTTCCAACCCGTGGAGATGGCCCAGCGTCTTCTCAAGCGGTTGCCCATCGGGTATATTGCCGACTACAGGTCCAACGCGGCTGAGCACTGGCGACACGCCACTGGCACCCGCCCGAATGGTAGAACGTAAACTGGAGGCAGCACACCGATGTCGGCATACAGCAGCACTTTCCGCACGGGTGAACCGTCTCTGCCGGACCTGCTTCGGAACATCCGCTTGGGCAAGATCCAATTGCCGGACTTCCAGCGAGGCTGGGTCTGGGACGACGACCACATCCGCTCGCTTATCGCCAGCGTCTCTCTTGCCTATCCTATCGGGGCGGTCATGCTGCTTCAGTCCGGTGGTGACGGTGCGCATTTCATGCCGCGGCCCGTTGAAGGGGTCGGCCTCAGTAACGTCGAGAGGCCCGAGCAACTGATCCTCGACGGCCAACAGCGAATGACATCGCTTTACCTCGCCTTGTCCAGCGGGCAGCCCGTGCCGACCAAGACGGAGAAGGGTCAGAGGATCGACCGCTACTACTATCTTGACATTGCGAAGTGTCTCGACCCCGACGAGGATCGTCTCGACGCGGTTGTCTCTGTCCCGCCGGACCGGAGGATCACCTCCGACTTCGGCCGGAAGGTCGAGCTGGACGTCAGCACGGTGGAGAAGGAGTACGAGCTGCGGCTGTTTCCGGTGTCCAGCGTTTTCGAGCCGGCCGCGTGGCAGCGTGGCTACTATCGACGATTCCGGCAGGATGAGTCCATGCTCGACGTGTACGACGAGTTCAGCCGACAGATCATCGAACGGTTCCAGCAGTACCGGGTGCCGACGATTGAGTTGCTTCGGGAAACGCCCAAGGAGGCGGTATGTCAGGTCTTCGAGAAGGTGAACACGGGCGGGGTGACCCTCACAGTCTTCGAGTTGATGACAGCGACGTTTGCCGCGGACAACTTCAATCTCCGCATCGACTGGGAAGTCCGGGAGGACGCCCTTCACGCACATCAGGTGTTGCACGGGATCGACGCGACGGCGTTGCTGACTGCCGTGACGCTCTTAGCGTCGTACAAACGGAACCAGGAGAGCGGCGGCCCCGTGAGCTGCAAACGCAAAGATGTCCTCAAGCTCGGGCTGGAGGACTATCGATGCTACGCGACGCAGATCCAAACAGGGCTTGTCTGTGCAGCTAAGCTACTGACGCGCGAGAAAGTCTTCGATTCCAGGTCGCTCCCCTACACGACGCAGTTGATTCCGCTCTCGGCGATGTGTGCCGTCCTGGGCGACCGCTTCGAGGAAGAACCCGTGAAGCAGAAGCTCGCGCGGTGGTTCTGGTGCGGCGTTTTCGGCGAATTGTATGGCGGCGCTAATGAAAGCCGGTTCGCCTTCGACCTGCCCGAGGTCATCGCCTGGATCGACGGCGGCGACGAGCCGCGTACGATTCGGGATGCTACCTTCGCCCCAGGACGGCTCCTGAGTATGCAGACCCGCCTGAGTGCGGCCTACAAGGGCCTGATGGCCCTGCTTATGAAGGACGCCGGTAGCCGGGATTTCCTCAGCGGCGACACGATCGAGTTGGCCACATACTTCGACTTGAATATCGACATCCACCACATCTTCCCGAAAGCTTATTGCGAGGATCTCGGCGTCAGGCCAATCCAGTGGAATAGCTCCGTGAACAAGGCTCCGCTCTCCTACCGGACAAACCGGATCATCGGTGGCAGTGCACCAAGCAAGTACCTGGAGAGCCTAGAACGCAACCATTCCGTCGCCCGAGCACAACTCGAAGAAATCCTCCGCAGCCACCAGATCGATCCCGCCTTCTTGCGAGCCGACGACTTCGGGGGCTTCCTCCGCGACCGGGCGATCCGGCTGTTGAATTTGATCGAGGGAGCAATGGGCAAACGCCTGCCGGGACGCGACTCGGAGGAGGCAGTAAACGCGTTCGGCGGGCCGTTAGTCGCGGGGTGCGAGGGGTTTCCAGTTTCGCCGGAGTCACAATCGGGCACGGAAGAATGAAGGGATTCATCGTTCCCACGCTTCACGTGGGAACGCACTATTCGGACGCTTCGCGTCCGCGTCTCCGGAAGAGGCCCCGCCGGACGGGAGGCCGCCGTGGCCCGAGATCGCTACCGAGTGTACGAAGCGGACCACCCGTGCTTGCTCACTTGGACGCTCGTCGGATGGGTCCCGGCATTCACTCGCCGGGAGACGTTCCAGATCGTCTACGACGCGTGGAGCTGGCTCTGCTGGCGGTAGCGGGTCAAGGTGGTCGCGTACGTGATGAGATGACGGGGGAGGAGATCGAGTCCATTCACGACAACCCGGTGGCGCGGAGTTGCGTGGATGATCCGCTTGATTGGCGGCGTTCCAGCGCGCGGGATTGCGCGGGCCGAGCGGGGCTTTCCCGTGTGGGTACGGATTGGCGGTGAGTTGGGCGGGGGAGCACGCGAAGCGTCCGGCCGTGCGTTCCCACGCGAAGCGTGGGAACGATGCAAACGGCTCAAGCCGGACGGCGGGATGGCCCGTGAACGGGCTTCGGGGAGGCTCGGGGGTTTGGCACGCAAACCCCGGCGTAAACGCCGGGGCTGGGACCGCTGCGCGGAAAAGCCCGGTGAACCGGGCAGGGGGGGAAGTTTGTGGCTGGGGGGAGAAGTTGGTAGACGAAAAAAGGCGCAAGAGCCGGACATTTCGATGATGAGCGGCCGGACGTCCGCTGCGGGGGTCCCGTAGTCGTCGGGCGTTGAGGCCCGCGTGCTCTTGATGAGCCGGCGGGCCACCGACCTTCCGGCGAAGAACGGGCCGCTTCGCCGATGGCCGGCAGGGTAAGCACTCGCCCAACCCGTCGGTTCCCGTACCCTGGTTCCCGAGCTCCAGCTTGGGAACTGACGTTTGCCCGTTAGTCGCCCCGAATCGCGAGGTTC
>CAZDHR010000550.1:0-3976 GCA_964505295.1 uncultured Planctomycetaceae bacterium | reverse complement strand
GTCCTTGTCCACCATGGGCTCCCCGTAGACGTACGACACGGCGGCATCGATGTCTTTCTGTTGGTCGACCGGATCGACCACTTCGCGGATGGCCTGGGCCTTGACGGTCACGTAACCGTCCTCGTCGGGCTCGGGCATCTTGCCTCGAACCACGAGCCGGCTGTCGCTGTCGCCCCAGCCGCGGTAGTCGTAGTCGATGACCACATAGCCGGCCGCCGCGAAACGTGGAGCGATTCCGGATCGCATCAAGAAAGCCTTCGTACCGCCCCACCCGTTGCACAGCACGATCGCCGGGAGCTCTTCGCCTTCCTCGCGGTCCTTGGGATAGAGCAAGACGCCGGACAACCGAGTGCCGTCACTCCACAGGGTTACGTCGCGCCTGAGGACGGTCGGGAAATTCTCGACCGTCCTCTCTTCTTGCCCCATTGCAGCGTGGTTCATCAACGTGCCCGACAGAATCGCCACAACGGCGAACGAGGCCGGCACGCGTTTCGAAGTCGAGTCTCTCAACAAGCTCATGTCCGTTCTCCCATGTAGCTGCGTCAGAAGGGGCCTGCCGCGAGGGACGGTCCTTCCGAGGCCCGCGGTTTTCTCCTCGATCATTCATCATTCCTTGTTCGAAGGCAGGCTACGGACCCGTCTATCGTGGAGACGAAAACACCCGAATCGGTCAGGGCCATGCCGTCCAGCACCGGCGGCGCGGGAAGCGCGCATGCGGCCCTTTTTGAGCCGTCTTCGCGCGAAGCAACCCAGAAAGTGCCCGGGCCGTGGCTCTCGGCGCTCTCGGTGGGTGACTTACCGCCTGCGACGAGCAGGGCATCGCGGCTGAGCACGATCGACCTGGCGACGAAGGGCAGTTGCTTGGTCCACTTGATCTGGCGTTTCCTCTGCTCATCTCTTGTGGCCTTGGGCGCGGGGTCCAGGACCTCCGCGAAAAGCTTGTAGTCCTTTGCCATGTCCGGGCGGACGTGTCCGTCACCGGCGCGGTAGGCCATCCGCCCGTATCCGTAGATGAGCTTGCCGCCGTCCAAGGTCAGCAGTCGACCGGCAGGCGACACGTTGCCGACCAGCGGCCAGTACGTGTAACCGCTTCCTATCTCTGTGCCGTAGAGCCAGTAGGTCCGGTGCCACCACGTGTCGTCCAGGAACCCGCGCGGGGCGAAGAGGTGGGGTTGATTTTGGACCCGGGCGAGGTTCTTGTCGACGCCCAGGCCGCGCATCCAGATCGTGTCCTTCTGGACGGAAAGGATATCCGGCAGCACCATCTGTCTGATCTTGTCGTTGCCCCTGAACATGTGCACGTCTTTTTTGTGGAGCACTTTGCCGCTCTTAGGTTCCAGTGCGTAAAGACGGATGCCGCCGTCGATAAAGGAGGATCTGCCGGCGGCGAAGTATACGGTCGCCACGCCGCCCGAGAGCTTGTCGTCAACCAGCACCGACCCGTGCACCGGCCATACCGACTCGAGCTGCTCGTAGGCGAAGAGGCGCCGATCCTGCGGCGCGGCGCGGAATCGCCAGGCCAGCGCTCCGTCGGATGCACGCAGGCAGTAGACGAACCCACCGCGCGTCCCAAACAGGCACAGGCCGCCCGACAGGGTTGGCGGTGAATCGATCCGGCCGTCGGCGACGAACGTCCAGGCCGGCTCGCCGTCCACTGCCGACAGGGCATGGAGGGTGTGGTGGTCCGTCTCAGCGACAACCACCATGCCACCCGCCGCGACCGGCGCGGTGATGGGCGGTGAGAACTCTCTTGTCCAGCCGATCTCCGGCTTGACCGGCGCGGGCAGGTCCTGGTAGCCGCTGCGTTGGACGTCTCGGCGGTAGGTGGGCCATCCGGTGGTGGTGGAACTGGATTTGAGATTCGAGATTTCAGCATAGGCCGGCCCCTTCTCGAGTGGCTTCTGGCCTTTTCCCTCGCTGGACCGCGGAGACAGGGCATTCAATCCAATCAGTAGGCTCTTTGGATTGCATGCGCAGGAATGGTGCGGCGCGTAGATAAGGCCGTTGGCGGGCATGACGCCGTACTGGCAGCTTCCCCGCACCCACGAGTGCCCTTGGACGGTCCCGCTGCTGGGATCGATGAACTGGATGCCGCCGCGGCCCACCAGCAGCCATCGAACGGTCGCCTTGTTCCGGTAACAGCGATGGTGCCCCCAAGCCTTTTGGGCGGGTATCGTGGCGGTGATCAGGCCGGTTTTCAGGTCGCGGCCCTCTGTGAAGCCGGGGTCGCTGCCGCCGCGCAGGTTGCCAACCCAGACCACGCCGTCGATCACGAAAATGTCCGTCGGAACGTTGTAATTCTCGGAGTAGGGCGCACGCCAGAGTTCCTTCCCATCGTCGAGAGCGAACGCGACCATCTCCGCATTCTGCCTTTCCTCCCAGCCTCCGCTGGAGATGATCCACTTGCTGCCCTGAGCCGGCGGGGATTGGTCCACATTGTCGCTTGCCGCGCGGTCGACAGAGAGCACAACGCCGTCGTGGATGACCAGGGTGGGCGTGGACCAGGTGTACCGGCTTCTTGCCACCGGGCGCGGGCTGCGCCACAGCTCCTTGCCTGCGGTGGCATCGAGACAGACCACATGCGAGGCGGTTTGAAGGCAGATTTTTCCCTCATCGACCGCCATCGTCGTGGGCATGATCTCGCCGGGAGCCTCAAATTCCCGCTTCCAGATAAGCTCGCCCGAGCCGGCCTCTGTCGCTACTATCCGCGGGGTTCCGTACATCGAGATCGCCCCGCGCGGATAGCGGCGCCAGATCTCCAGTGTCGGAGAGGTACGCAGGAATTCCTGGTTGATCCAGTCTCTCCGCTCGTTGTGTTGGGCGGCGGTCATGTCGTCGGCGAGAACATAGAGCACCCCGCCTGCCAGAAGCAGCTCACGCGCGCCGCCGGTGCCGGCAAGGGTTTTGAGCGGCTTTCCTGTCGGTCCATCGAGGACCGTAACCGGCTCTCCATAACCGAGGGAGACGTAGAGCCGGTCTCCCTTTGCTACCATGCGCCGGCCGATCTCGGGTGGGCCGCTGCGAAAACCCCGAAGATGAGCTTCCCAGTTCGTGATCGGCTTCTTCCATAACAGCACACCGCTGAAGGCGTCCCTGGCCACCAGCTTCCATTGGGGTGGCAGGTAGACCGAGCTGATGGGTCCCTCGTCGATGATGTAGAAAACCCGTCCGCCGGCCGTGACCATTGCGCTCATGCTGGCGAAGTGCTCGTGGCTCCTGGCATACCTGGGACCGCAGGTCCAACGCAGGCCGCGCAACGGGGCGACCACTGTGTCCTTCGACACGGCGTTGTTCGAGGCGTCGTAGAGATAGTGGGTCCACTCGTCCAGTCCCGCGGGCCAGGGCTTGCGGGTGATCTCGATTTTCTCCTTCCGAGCGTCCGCGATGACTCCCAGGGGGGCGAGTACCCGTGACATTTCGTCCTCGAAAATCCGGCCCGTGTCACCCGTGACGACAATCATGTTGACGAGGTCGTCCACGTACGGCAGTCGCGATCCCTCCCATCGGGCCGCGGTGATGGGGCCGTAAAGCGCCTTTTCTTCCAAGTACGTTCTGGCATCCGCGACCTTTCCGGGATCGCGATCCAGGCCGTGGACCAGGTACGAATTGCCCGCCCGAAGCTCCGCCAAGAGCGCCGGGCTGTCGCAGCCGATCACGACGACCAGTCCTCCTTTGACACCGGAAGCATCAAGGATCTGCTTGGCGTCGTGGGCGTTTGCCCCGGAGAGAAATACCGCAAGGAGTCCAAGTGTAATGAAAGTGCTTATCTTCATGTGGGGCATCCGCATACCACAGTTGCCTATTCCGATTCATCTTGAGTGGGTGGGACCAATATGTTGGAATCACGAAGCCAAGCGGCAAAACTGGTCGGCCAAAGTGCCGTCGACTTTCCTCGACCATCGCCCAGGCCAAAGCCATGGGAACCCTTGCTAAAGACATGAAGCTCTGCATGGACTCCCGCCCTCAACAACGTTGC
>CAZDHR010000549.1:0-4007 GCA_964505295.1 uncultured Planctomycetaceae bacterium | reverse complement strand
TGGGTCTCCTGGGCCGCCTGGCATATCCCGGCGACCGCACCGAGCGCGCCCGAGGCGACGTAGGCCATCGTCTTCGCCCAGGCGACCGGCACGCCCGACAGCCGCGCCGCCTCTTCATTTCCTCCGATGGCAAACAGCTCTCGCCCCCAGCGGTGCCTGGTGAGCAGAATCCACGAGAGGACCACGCAAACGAGGAAAATGATGGTCACTACGGGCAAGAAGTTGTGGAAGATCTTCGAGTCGATCAGTTCATAGATTCGGGGCAACTCGTACGTGATCGTCTCGCCGTCCGGGAGGGTCTTCGCGGTGGCCACCTTCTGCTGGCCGCTGACCATCTTGGCCAGTCCCCGGGCGAAAACCATCATCGCCAAGGTGGCGATAAACGGCTGGATCTTGAACCTGGCGGTGAGCACGCCGGAAACGCCCCCGCACGCCGCGCCCACGCCGAGACACACCGGGATCGCCACCAGCGGCGACCAACCCCAATGGATGCTCATCAGGGAAAACGTAACGGCGCCCAGGGCCAATACACTCCCGACCGCAAGATCGATGCCGCCGGTGATGATCACCAGCGTCATGCCGCAGGCGAGAATGCCGTAGACCGATGCCTGGCGAAGCGCCGTGCTGTGCGTGCTGAATCGGAAGAACGTGCCGCCGGCATGGAAGAGAATCCCCAGCACCAACACCAACAGAAGCGCAATCAGGGCTCGTCCGGCGGGGCTGTTGACGGCCCGGATCAGCTTGCTCGCGAGCGTGTCTCCGGCCGTGTTCATCCGCCAGGCATCTCCATGCGTTTGCCCATCGCCGCTTCCAGCACCCGATCCGCGGTGGCTTCGTCCCGCGAGCACTCGGCCGTCACCCGCCCCCGGTGCATCACCAGGATGCGGTCGCTCATGGCCAGAAGCTCCGGCATCTCCGAAGTGATCAAGATAATCGCGATCCCTCGGGAAGTCCACTCGTTCATCAACTGGTAGATTTCCTGCTTGGCGCCGACGTCGACGCCCCGGGTGGGCTCGTCGAGAAGCATCAGTTGCGGGTCGGTCGCCAGCCACTTGGCCAGGGCCACCTTCTGCTGGTTGCCGCCCGACAGCTCACCCACGTCCATCTCCAGCGACGCGGCGCGGAGCTTGAGCGACTGGGAGAGCGCGGCGGTCGCCTCCCGCTCGCGGCCCGGGCTTCGCCATCCGCGGGGCGCCAGGCGGCCCAGATCGGCGAGCGTGGCGTTGGCCACCACCGACATCGACAGGACCAGCCCGGTGGCCTTGCGGTCGTTGGTGAGCATGGCCACGCCGCGGTCGATCGCGTGCCGGGGTCGCGTGATGCGGACCGGCTTGCCGTCGAGCCACGTGCGGCCTCGCGCCCGGGCGCCCAGCGCGCCGAACAGCCCCAGCAGGAGCTGGCTTGCGCCGGAGCCCTGGAGCCCGCCGATCCCCAGGATCTCGCCGGCGCGGACGGAGAATCCGACGCCGTCGACCAGGCGCCTCGCCCCGCGCCCGTCGCCTTCGACCACGAAGTCCTCCACGCGGAGCCGCTCGTCGCCGATGTGCGGCACGTGCCGCGGAAACTGCCGGTCCACCTCGCGGCCGACCATCCAGTGGACGAGCTTGGCCGGCGGCAGCGCGGCGGCCGGGGCCGTGCCCACGAGCCGGCCGTCGCGCAATACGGTGATCCGGTCGGCGATCCGCTCGATCTCCTCCATCTTGTGCGTGATGTAGACGATCCCGCAACCCCGAGCCTTCAGCCGTTCGATCAGGTCGAACAGGCGTTCTACCTCCGGGGCGCTCAGCGCACTGGTCGGCTCGTCCATCACGATCACCTTGGCGTCGTACGAAAGGGCCTTGGCGATCTCGATGAGCTGCTGCGTGCCGATGGGGAAGTCTTCGACGTTCCGCTGGACGTCGAGGTCCATGCCGAGCCGGGCCAGGAGCTTCCGCGCTTTGGACGCCTGGGCCCGGTCGTCGACCAACCCGGCCCGCCCCGTGCGGGGCCGGCCCAGGAAGATGTTGTCGGCCACGCTCATCGAGGGGACGAGCGAAAGCTCCTGGTAGATGACGGCCACGCCCAGGGCGTTGGCCGCGAGCGGAGTCTCCGGCCGGACCGGTTTTCCGTCGATCTCGATCGTGCCCTGGTAGTCCGGGTAGACGCCGGCCAGGATCTTGATGAGCGTGCTCTTGCCGGCCCCGTTCTCGCCGGCCAGGACGTGCACCTCGCCGGCGAAGATCTCCAGGGCGACGTCGTAGAGCACCTGCACCGGGCCAAACCGCTTATTGACGCCGGACATGCGGACCAACGGTTGCCTGACTTCCGCTTCGGACACGAGAAGCATCCTCGCCTGCTCGAAAAGCACAACGCCCTCGTTCCCAGGCGGAGCCTGGGAACGAGAGGGCGCGCAGCACCTGGGAAGAGTCGCGGAACCTGAAAACGAGAACATCGCCATCATAACCCACCGTAGCGCTTCGGGGAAGCCTGCCGGGCACTTGACAACCGGTGCGGCGACGGGCGAAGATTGTCGTCGAAATTCGACGATTCCATCGACCCTTGCATCGAAAGGACGCCTTCCATGAGAATCCTGGCTGCTATCGCCGTCCTCACGTCCTGCTTCCTCGCACCTCCCGGTCAAGCGGAGGATTGGAAACCGGCCGACGGCCCGCTGTTCACCCGTTGGGCCAAGGACGTTTCCCCAAACAGCGTCCACCCGGAGTATCCCCGCCCGCAAATGGTCCGCGAGGCGTGGGAAAGTCTCAACGGTCTGTGGGACTACGCGATCGTGCCCGAGGACCAGGATCAGCCCGGCGATTTCGACGGCCGGATCCTCGTGCCGTTTGCGGCCGAGTCGGCCCTGTCGGGCGTGATGAAGCCGGTGGGGCCCAAGAGCCGGCTCTGGTACCGCCGCGCGTTCCGGGTGCCGGCCGCGTGGTCGGGCAAGCGAATCCTGCTCCACTTCGAGGGCGTCGACTGGGAGACCACCGTGTCGGTCAACGGCCAACAGGTGGGAACGCACCGAGGCGGGTACGATCCGTTCACCTTCGACGTGACCAAGGCCCTGAAAGGCCCCGGCGACCAGGAACTGGTCGTGTCCGTCTGGGACCCGGTCGATAAGGGGACCCAGCCCCGCGGCAAGCAGGTGCTGGAGCCGCGTGGGATTTGGTACACCTCGGTCACCGGCATCTGGCGCACGGTGTGGCTGGAGGCGGTGCCGACCGCGTCGATCGCCGCGCTAGAGATGGTGCCCGACGTCGACGCCGGCGCGTTGCGGCTGACGGTCGAGACCAGCGGGGCGAAGGAAGGCGACGTCCTGCTGGCGCAGGCGAGCGACGGCGACGCGGTCGTCTCGGCCGACGGTCCGGCCGGCCGGCCACTCGAGCTGAAGATCGCCGAGCCCAAGCTCTGGTCGCCCGACCGCCCGTTCCTCTACGACTTGGAGGTCCGCCTCATTCGCGACGGCGGCGTGATCGACCGCGTGAAGAGCTACTTCGGCATGCGCAAGATCGGCCTGGGGAAGGACGACCAGGGCATCCTGCGGATGATGCTCAACGGCGAGTTCGTGTTCCAGTACGGCCCGTTGGATCAGGGCTGGTGGCCCGACGGGCTCTACACGGCCCCCAGCGACGAAGCCCTGCGTTACGATCTCGAGGTGCTCAAACGGCTCGGCTGCAACATGCTGCGCAAGCACGTCAAGGTGGAGCCGCGGCGCCTCTACTACTGGTGCGACAAGCTGGGGCTATTGGTGTGGCAGGACATGCCCAACGGCGACCGGCACGTCGGCCGCGAGGGGGACGACATCGAGCGAACGCCCGAGTCGGCCGAGCAATTCGAGCTGGAGCTGGAGCGGGTAATGGGCGCACTTCGCAACCACCCGTCGATCATCATGTGGGTGCCGTTCAACGAGGGCTGGGGGCAATACGACACGGCGCGGATCGTCGAGCTGGTCAAGAAGCACGACCCCACCCGGCTGGTCAACCAGGCCAGCGGCTGGGCCGACCGCGGCGTGGGCGACGTGATGGACG
>CAZDHR010000548.1:0-4014 GCA_964505295.1 uncultured Planctomycetaceae bacterium | reverse complement strand
CTTTCGGAAACCAAGTGCCGTAGTACCTTTCAGGCTAAGTGGCGCTGTCATACTAGCAGAACGGGTAGCACGCCCTGAGCCACCCCGGCTTCCCTTGTCTCAGTTCACCACGTTCCGCAACGGCTGCCCCAGGAGTGCCCGGCGGCATGCTTCGGCGGTCTTCACGCGGATGTCCAATAGCCCCTGCTCGCTGTAGAAGGCGGCATGGGGGTTGACGATCAGACGGTGGTGGGCCGGGTGATCGGGATCGCGCCACGCGACCACGAGCGGATGGTCGTCCGGGGGCGGCTCGGTCTCCAGCACGTCGAGCCCTGCGCCGGCCAGTTGCCCGGAGGCGAGCGCCTCGGGGATCGCCAGCGTGTCGACGATCGCCCCCCGGGCCGTGTTGACCAGGTACGAGCCGCGTGGCATCTGGGCAATTGCCGCCGCGTCGATCATGTGGTGGGTTTCATCGGTCAACGGGCAGTGGACGCTGACGACCAACGCCTCGGCCAACAGCTCGGGGAGCGTCTCCACGCGGCGGATGCCGAGGGCCTTGTCGTACCCGTCCGGCTTGTAGGGATCGTAGAAGACGACGTCCATGCCCATCGCCTTGGCGCGGAGCGCGGCGGCCGTGCCGATCCGCCCCAGGCCGATCACGCCGAACGGGCGACCGCGGAGTCGGACGAGCGGCACGACCAGCTCGTGCGACCACGGCCCGCCGCCTGCCCTGAGGTAAGAACTCATCAGGTGCGTGCCCCGCACCAGTCCCATCATCATGGCGATCGCCGTATCGGCCACTTCTTCCGACCCGTAGTCGGGCACGTTGGCCACGGGGATGCCGCGTTGGCGGGCGAACGGGAGGTCGACGTTATCGACCCCGACGCCGCCGCGGACGATGAGCTTGCACCGATGGAGCCGTTCGAGCGTAGGGCGCGAGAGCGACATCTGGTGGTAGAGGATGATCGCATCGACCTCTTCGATTTGGCCGGCCAGTTCCGCTTCGTCGTGGGCGCCGAGCGCGGTCACCTCGGCAATCTCGGCCAGGGCCCCGCGCTCCGGCCGAAGATCGTCGGTGAGGAAGTCGGTGATGACGACGTGGTATTGCGTGCTCATGGCCTCCCAAGTTGCCCCCGATGGACACAGCCGACCTTACGCGCCCCGAATGCCCGGGATCGGGAACTGCCCGCACAGCTCGGCCACGTCGAGGCGGACCTTCTTGATCGTTGTCTCGTCGTCCAGGTTGCGCAGCACGGTGTCGATCCAGCCGGCGATCTGTTCCATTTCGGGTTCTTTCATGCCCATGGAGGTCAGCGCGGGGGTGCCCATGCGCACGCCGCTGGTGACGGCCGGCTTGCGATGGTCGCCGGGGACCATGTTGAAGTTGCAGATGATGCCCGCCGAGGCCAACGTCTCGGCCACTTGCTTGCCCGTGTGGTCCGTCTTGCGGAAGTCCATGACCAACAGGTGGTTGTCGGTCCCGCCGCTGGCGAGCTGGTGCCCGCGGGCCAAGAGCTCTTCGGCCAGGCGCCGGCAGTTGGCCACGATTTGCCGGCCGTATTGGCGGTACTCCTCGGTGGCGGCTTCCTTGAAGGCCACGGCCATCGCGCCGATGGTCTGCATGTGCGGGCCGCCTTGGATGCCGGGGAACACGGCCCGGTCGATCCGCTTGGCCAGGTTGAACTTGCTGTGCGAGTGGTACTTCTCGTGGTACCGGTCCTCGGTCCGACAGAGGATGAACCCGGATCGCGGTCCGCGGAGCATCTTGTGGGCGGTGCTGGAGACGACGTCGGCGTAGGGGATCGGGTTGGGATGCGCGCCGGCGATGATCAGCCCGTTGATGTGAGCGATGTCGGCCACCAGGTAGGCCTCGACCTCGTCGGCGATCTCGGCGAACCGGTCGTAGTGGAGGGTCCGCGGATAGGACGTGGCGCCCACCCAGATCATTCGGGGACGGTGCTTTCGGGCGAGGTCGCGGATCTGGTCGTAGTCGAGGACTCCGGTTTCGGGATCGGGGCCATAGGGGATTTGCTCGTAGTCGGTGCCGGAGAAGCTGACGTGCCATCCGTGGGTCAGGTGGCCTCCTTCGGGGACCGGCATGCCCATGAACTTGACGCCGGGCGCCCCCAGCGCCCGATAGACGGCCTGGTTGGCGGGCGAGCCGGAATACGGCTGCACGTTGGCGTGCTCGACCCCGAAGAGCGATTTCGCCCGCTCCATCGCCAGCGTCTCGATCTCGTCGACGACCTGGTTGCCTTCGTAATAGCGGGCGTGCGGGTATCCCTCGCAGTACTTGTTGGTGAGGATCGAGCCGCTCGCCTCGAGCACGGCCAACGAAGCGAAGTTCTCCGAGGGGATCATCTTCAGGGTGCTCGACTCCGCCAGCACCTGCTGCTCCAAGAGGGCGAACATCTCGGGGTCGGTTCGATCGAGATGCGGATGGCGCTGAAGACAATCCGGCATGGGACGTTCTTCCTCAAGTGCGCGAGTACGCTCGGTCATAGACTGCCTGCTTCCTCAAAGGCTCCGTTGGTGACGACGATCCCGGCAGCTCGGGGCAATCGTGGTCGAGCGGAATCAACACGGGGGGAGATGAAATCCGAAAAAAGGTGCCTGTCACCTTTTTTCGGCTACCCGGCCTCGTCCTGCGGCCGAGCCGGGGCGGCTCTCATTGGCCGCCCCAGAAAAATACCCTGACTCGACTTGCCCGACAACCACCCCCGCCCCCGGGGGGCACCGCACCCGCTTGTGGGCTCGCTCCGAGGAGGCGGACGACCTGCGTCAGGCAACACACAGGAAATAACCTCCCCGCAGAAAAAAGGTGACAGGCACCTTTTGTGCGAAGCACCCGAAGGGCCTTTCAGGCAAAAGGTGCCTGTCACCTTTTTTCTGCGGGGAGAGCAAGAACGTGGGCCGGGACTTTCGTCGCCCGGCCGTTCCGACTATCGTGAATCGGGCCGAACTTGGCCACGGGTGCTGTTGACAAGACATGCTGGACCCTTTCGATGGGAGCAACCGATGCATCAACCCCGCGTCACACGGAGGGAGGCACTGTTTGCCGTTTCGGGGATGCCGCTGGCCCTCTCACCGGCGCTGGCGGCCCTGGCGGCTGACAAGAAACGTCGCTTCAAGATCGGCGCCTGCGATTGGTCGATCGGAGCGAGAGGGGAACCCGGCGCCCTGGAGGTGGCCAAACAGATCGGGCTGGACGGCGTGCAGGTCGCCTTCGGCCCGCCCGGCGAGAAATACGACCTCCGCAGGGAAGAAGTCCGCCGCGAGTATCTCCAGGCGGCCGAAACGCACGGTGTCGAGATCGCATCGTTGGCCCTGGGCGCGTTGAACCAGGTGCCGTACGCGTCCGATCCGGAGGCCGAGAAATGGGTTCGACAGTGCGTCGACGTGATGCCCAAGCTCGGCCAGAAAGTCCTGCTTCTGGCCTTCTTCGGCAAAGGGGACATCAAGGGCCGGCGCGATCTCCAGGACGAAGTGATCCGGCGGCTGAAGCGGGTGGTCCCCGAGGCGGAGAAGGCCGGCGTGGTGTTGGGGATCGAGTCGTGGCTCAACGTCGACGACCACCTGCGGATCATCGACGGCGTCGGCTCGCCCGCCGTCCAGGTCTACTACGACGTGGCCAACATGGACCACGAGGGCTACGACGTGTATCGGGGGATTCGCCGGCTCGGCCGCGATTCTGTCTGCGAGATCCACTGCAAGGAGAACGGCTTCCTGCTGGGCAAAGGCCGGGTCGACTTTGTCCGGGTCAAGGAGGCGCTGGACGAGATCGGCTGGAGCGGCTGGCTGGTGATCGAGGGGGCCGTGCCCCGGGGCGCGGACATGTTCGACAGCCACGTCCGGAACCAGAAGTACCTGCGATCGATCTTCCCCACGGGGGTGTGATCGGCGATGCCACTTTTCGGGGGGCAGCGCCTGGACATCGCCCCCGCGCCTTGCTGTAATAGGTTGGTCGCCTGGCGAAAGTGAAAAAGGTGCCTGTCACCTTTTTTCGGCTACCCGTTGCTGGGTATGCTATTTCCT
>CAZDHR010000547.1:0-4019 GCA_964505295.1 uncultured Planctomycetaceae bacterium | reverse complement strand
TGAGGGATGACGGATGAGGGATAGGGGATTAGATGGGATTATCCTCGTCTCTGATCTTTCATCCCTGATCCCTGATCCCTGATCCCTGCTACGAAGGGGCCGAACGGATGAAGCACGTGAAGATCTGGTGGCTCGTCGTGCTCGGGCTGCTTGTGCTGCCGCAGGTAGCCCTGCTTGCGGCCGGCACGGTGTGGCTGGCCGAGCGCCGCCTGCTTTTGTACTGGCTGGGCGGAGGCGGTGCGCTGACGCTGGCCGGATGGGGCTTGGCGCGGTTGCTCCGGGCAAAGCGAATGGCCCCGATCTCACCGACCGTCGAGCCGGCCCCGACGTGGCCCCCGACCGGCCACGCCGCCTGGCAAGACGTGGAGGCGATCGCCCAGCGCGTCGAGAGCGAGGACCTGCCCTTGGATCGTCCCCAGGCACTGTGGGGCGTACTGGTCGAAGTGCTCCAGGCCGTAGCCCGACACTATCACCCCAACAGGAGCCAACCGGAGTTGGAGATTCCCGCGCCGTACGTGTTGCGGGTGGTCGAGTTGGTCGCCTACGACCTTCGCAATGCGTTCTCGGAGTACGTGCCGGGGTCGCACGTGCTCACGCTGGGCGACTTGCTGCGGCTGAGGCGCCTGGCGGCTTGGGCCAGAGAGGTCTTTCTCCTCTACCGGGTCGCCCGTTTGGGGTACAACCCGGTTGGGGCGCTATTGCGCGAAATTCGCCAGCTTGCGACCGGACGGCTCCAGGACACGTCGGCCCGCGGCATCCGCCGATGGGCCCAGGGGTTCTGTGTGCGTAGGGCCGGCTACTACGCCATCCACTTGTACGGCGGCCACCTGGTGCTCGACGACGTCGCCTTCGCCGATTATCAGACCCGCCAGTCCCAACGCGACGCCCAACGTGCCGAGGCCCAGGGCGCCGAACTCGAAGAGGAGCCGCTTAGGATCCTGGTGGTCGGGCAGGTGAAGTCGGGCAAGTCGAGCCTCGTGAACGCCCTGTTCGGCGAGGTGCGGGCCGCCGTCGACGTGGTGCCGACGACGCGCTACGTCGAGCCCTACGTCTTGGAGCGGGAGGGTATCGCCCGGGCGATCATCCTCGATACGGCCGGATACGAGAAAGTCGAAGGACCGGACGATGCTTTTGACGAGCTGCGAGGGCAGATCCTCGATTGCGACTTGATGCTGGTGGTCTGCTCGGCGACGTCGGCAGCGCGGGGGCCCGACCGGCGTCTGCTCGACCGGATTCGGGCGTCGCTCGAAGAGCAGCCCGATCGGATGATGCCGCCGCTGGTCGCGGTTCTCACGCACATCGACCAGCTCCGGCCGCTCTCCGAGTGGAGCCCGCCGTACGACTTGACGGAGCCGTCCGGGGCCAAGGCAGCGCAGATCCTCGAAGCGGCCCGGGCGGTCGAGGAGGACCTCGCGCTTCGGGCGGAGCAGTCCGTGGTGCCGGTGTGTCTGAAGCCGGACGAGACGTACAACGTGGAGGAAGGGCTGGCGCCGGTCATTTTGCAGATGGCCTCGGAGGCCCAACGCGTGAAATTCTTACGATGTCTGCGCCAGTACCACGAAGAGGAGACCTGGCACCGGCTTTGGCGCCAGGCCGTCAATTCCGGGCGCGTGCTCCTGAAAGCGGGGGCAGTCTGGGCACGCGGCCGATCAGGCTCGTAGCCTGCCAACGGGAGATCGTGGCCCGGCTGCGAATCGCGCACCCGTGTGTGATGTGCTCCCCCATGAAAGGGGCGACGTGCATCCCAGAGAGAGTTCGGCCCGGTCAAGGCACTCCGCAGAAGTGACCCGGTTCTTTCTGGACTTGGCCCCATACGCTCTGTACGATGGCGACCACCGGGCCGGTGCAGATTGCGTGACCGTCCCAGCTTGCCCAGAAAACCGGGCCATTTGCCAGTGACGCTCTCCGCCGAGATCGCTACAATCGCTCGCCGATGTTTCCTTGCACGGCTGTCCCCCCCCTCGAAGATTGTCGTCTCTTTTCCCTCGGCTCGGAACCCCGTATCATAGACTCCATATACGCTGCGGAGTCTGGCGGGGCAACCGGCCGGGAGTCGAGTTTCCCCATTGGCGGGGCGGGGCGAAGCTCGGTTGGGTCTGAGAACCGCCTCGCGCGAGAAAGGCATTTCAAGTGGCGTCCAACACGGAAAGCCGACAACTCGGCGATCTGACGGTCGACGCTCCTGCTCGCTTCCGCGACACGGGCGAGACGCCGGCCCCGGGCAGCGCGGAAACGCGCGGCCGACGGTCCGTCCGGATCGACGGTGCGATCGCCGGCCCGGTCCGTTTTCCGGAGAAGTTGCCCGAGGAAGCGTTCTACCGGTTCGCCTACCCGATGATGTACTTATCTCGGCGGCTGGAGGAACGCTTGCTGGAGCTGTTCCAGAAGGGCTACGTCCGAGGCACGGTAACGATCAGCGTCGGCAACGAGGCCACGGCGCTAGGAATGTCGCTTCCGTTTCGACCGGGGAAAGACGTGGTGTCGCTTTTGCACCGTGACTTCGCGGCCCATCTGCTGCTGGGAGCCACGCCCTATCAGTTGGTTTGCCAATATCTGGCCAACGTCGAAAGCCCCACGCACGCCCGCGAGGGGAACGTCCATCACGGCGACGCGGCGCATCGCCGGTTCCCGATGATCAGCCATTTGGGCAAGATGCTCAGCATCGTGGTGGGGGGCACTTGGGCGGCCCGCCGTCACGGCGAGGAGGTGTTCGGGCTGGCGGTGATTGGGGACGGCGGCAGCAGCACGGGCGAGTTTCACGAGGCATTGAACATCGCGTCGGTCCACGAGGCACCGGTGTTGTTTTTGGTGGAGAACAACCACTATTCGTTCTCGACGCCGACCAGTGCGCAGTACCGCTGCCGGCACCTTTCCGACCGGGCCCACGGCTACGGGATTTCGGGCCGTACGATCGACGGCACGAATGCCTGGGAAGTTTACTCGGCCGTCTGGGACGCGTTGGACGCCATGCGCGAGAGCCCGGCCCCCGCGCTCATCGAGTGCATGACGCTCCGGCTGCACGGGCACGCCGCGTACGACAAGGCCCAGTACGTGCCCGAGGAGACGATGCGCCGGTGGCGTCGCCGAGACCCCGTGCCCACCACCCGCCGCCTTCTCCAGGGCCGGTTCTCGCTATCCGAGGCAGAGGTCGCCCGGTGGGAGGCGGAGGTTGAGGAGGAAGTGCAGGCGACCGTCACCAAGGCGCTCGGGGTCGCCCGACCCACCCCGCCCAAGCAAGTCTGGAAGGCGTACGCAACCGGCGCAACGCCGACCGTCAAGCCGTTCTCCGCCCGGCGAGTCAAGAATGGGGACGCGGTGAATCGCGCCTTGGACTACCTCCTGGCGAACAATCCGTGTGCCTTCCTGGCCGGGCTCGACGTCGGCACCTACGGCTCGGCGTTCAAGACCTGCAAGGGGCTCATCGATCGCCACGGGCCGGGGCGCGTGATCGACATGCCGATCTGCGAGTCGGGCCTGGTCGGCTTCGCCATCGGGGCATCCCAGGTCGGCGCCCTGCCGATCCTCGAGTTCCAGTTCGCCGACTTCTCCACGGAGACTGCCACGCAGCTAGGGCTTAACGCTGGAACGTGGTATTTCCGCTCAGGCTCGCCGGTGCCCATCCTGCTCCGCTTGCCGTGCGGCGGCGGGCTGACCATGGGTGCATTTCACTCCGGCGAGTACGAAGGCCTCTGGTCGCGATTCCCGGGTCTGAAGCTCCTCTACCCGGCCACGCCCCAAGAGACGTTCGAGGCCCTGGTCGCCGGCTTCTACGACCGGAACCCCTGCCTGGTGTTCGAGCACAAGCTCCTTTATTGGAGCAAGGCCGGCCAGATCGATTTCGACGGCGACTTGCGGTCCGTCTGGCGGCCGCGCCGATACACCGAGGGGACCGAGCTGACGCTGGTCGCCACCGGGGCGATGGTCCACGACGCGCTGGCCGCCGTGGCCCGGTCGGGCCGCTCCGTCGAGGTCTGGAACCCCTTCGTGCTCCAGCCGTTGGAGATCGGGCCAATCGTCAA
>CAZDHR010000546.1:0-4025 GCA_964505295.1 uncultured Planctomycetaceae bacterium | reverse complement strand
TTGCAAGTGCCTGACTCCAAAAACCTCTTTGGTTGCGGCCGCAGGCCGCGTTAAGGCACTTGGTTTCCGAAAGCTGCTGCCAATGAGTCAAGTTTGTGGGGTTCAGGGTTCAGGATTTGCGGGCACGGATGGAACTCCAAGTGCTGAACCCTGAACCCTGAATCCTGAACCCTCGTCTCGGTCTGAGGCCCTGCTTCGCTAGGCGTAGTTCGTCGGCTCCGCGCCGCTGATGTGGCGGCGCCAGCCGTCGAGGTGGTCTTTGGGGAGGCTGTTTTCGCGGGTGAAGTCGGAGTCGACCTTGGTGTCGGTTTCGGGGATGGTAACCCGGACCCTGAGCCGGCCGTCCTGCTTGTAGCGGAAGAGGACGTCAATCGGGGTTTTCACCGGCAGATTGCGAGGGAGGTTGGGCACGCTGAAGCGGCCGATCATCGTGCAATCCTCGGCCGAGCGGCTTTCGCCTTCGACGATCTCGACCAGGATCGATTTCTGGTCGGCCTTCTGGGTCTTGAAGGTCCGTTTGGCGGTGACGGGCAGGGAAGTGTTCCGCGGAATGATGACCCCGGTTCGCCGCTCCTGCGTCTTGGGGTTGACCCCCACCACGCCGAGGCTGTGGGAGTTGACGTTTTTGATCCGGAAGGTGCCCGGCTTTCCCCGCTCCTTGGAGAGGAGCAATCCGGCCCGCAACGCCGCGCCCTGGGCGACCGCCTCGTCGGCGGCGGCCGAGGAGTCGGGCTCCTTGCCGGAGATCTCGCGGAGCATGCTGCGAACCATGGGCATGCGCGTCGACCCGCCCACCATGAGGACCCGATCGACCTCGGGCCAGTCCCAGCCGGCGGCTCTGAGGGTCTGGGTGACCGTAAACCGGGTCCGATCCACCAGATCGAGCGTCGCCCCTTCGAACTGCTCGCGCGCGATCTCCACGCGAGCCGATCGCCCTTGGTAGTCGCAGGCGATCAAGGCCCTTTGGCGTGCCGAGAGGGTCCGCTTGGCGTCTTCGCAGGCTTGCCAGAGCCTGGCCGCCGTGGAGGGGTCTTCGCGGGGGTCGAGCATGTGCTGGCGGATGAAGCCTTCGGCCACGAGGTCGACCAGACGCTGGTCCCAGTCGTAGCCGCCCAGTCGCACGTCGCCGTCGGTGGCCAGGGCAACGTACTCGCGGCCGCGGATCTCCATCGCGGTCACGTCGAAGGTGCCGCCGCCCAGGTCGTAGACGAGGATCTTCATCGGCCGGTCGCCCTTCCGGCCGGACCAGAGAAACCCCTCCTGGAAGCCGAAGGCCACGGCGGCCGCGGTCGGCTCGTTGATGATGTCCATCACCTCGAACCCGGCCATGTAGCCGGCGTCCTGGGTCGCCTTGCGGCGGACCTCGTCGAAGTAGGCCGGCACCGTGATCACCACCTTCGCGAACGGGCCGATCTGTGCCGACGCGTCGACCCGAAGCTTGTTGAGGACCCAGGCCTCGATCACCTCCGGCGGATACTGCTTGCCGCCGATAACCTTGTGGAAGACCTGATCTCCCACGTCTCGCTTGGAGCATTCGGCCACGAGATCCGCCTCGGTGGCCAGCGCCTTGAGGGCCTCGATGCCGACCACCACGTCGTCGCCGTCGAACAGGACCACGCTGGGTGTGATCCGGTCGCCTTCGGCGTTTACGAGCGTGGTCGGCCGGCCGTGCTCATCCAGGCGCGCCACCACGGAAAACGTGGTGCCCAAATCGATACCGACGGCGGGAGTAGGTCGAGCGGTCATAGGCGAGTCGATTCTCTTCGGCGGCCTACCATAGCCTCAGCAAGCCGCTTTGCGGAAATAGCCAGGAAACAACCAAATAGCCAAGCCCCAATCCGACGATCGCGGAGACGACGAAACCGATCAGGTTGATCCACCACCGGGCGATCGGTCTTTGACGCCGGGCCGCGGGCGGCGGTCCGCCTGGCGGTTGGGTCGCGCCATCCGGCTCGGCGTGAAACGTCACGGGCTCCGACGTCGCCCTCGAGGGAGCCGCAGCCGTGGTTTTGCCTGCGGGCACGGGCGCAGGCCCCGGGCTTGCTCCCGCGACGGCGGACTCGTCGGCCGACGGCGGTCGAGAGGCCCCCGACGGGGCCCCCGCGTCGTCAAGTCCCAATGCCTCGTCCCCGACCGCCTCGAAGGCATCGAAACCGGCCCCGGAGGAGACGGCGTTTTCCCAGCGGGATACTCCCTCACCAGAGAGCCCCACGTTCCGCTCGATGTTCATCTCCGCCTCGTGGTGGGTCCCGGGGACCACGCCGTGCACGGTCAGGCGTCCGTTGGTGCCGTATTCGAACGTGACCTCAACCGGCCAGCCTTGAGGCAGGTCGGGGGGCAAGCTGCGGATCACCGTGCGTCCGATCGCCGTGCACTGGTCGGGCAATGAGCTTTCGCCCTCCAGCACCTGGATCACGATCGACGGCTGGCCCGCCCTCTTCGTGATGAACCGCTCGGTGAACTTGGCCGGCAAGGGAGTATTCCGCGGGATCAACACGACATTAGCCTTACGGAGCGTTTCTTGTTCGATCCCCTCCACCCCGAGACTGTGGGAGTTGACGTTCGTCACCCGGAAGCTGGAGCCGCGGCCCGCTTCGGTCTGCTCTGCCAGGAGGTGGCTCGCATAGAGCGCTGCGCCCCGGGCAACCGCCTCGTCGGGATTGACCGTGTGATCCGGCGCGATCCCGGTCATTTGCTGAAGCATCGCTTGGACCATGGGCATACGCGTTGCTCCCCCCACAAGGAGCAGTCGGGAGACGTCCGCCCACTCGATCCCCGCGGCCACGAGCAATTGACGTGTCGTGTGAGCCGTTCGTTCCAAGAGATCGCCGGTCAGTTCCTCGAAGTCGCCGCGGCTGACGCGGATCGTGTCGGAGAATCCCCCGTGCTCGACCCGGATCGCGGCACGACCACGGGCGCTGAGCGCGTGCTTGGCGGCGACCACCTCGCGGTAGAGGCGATTGAAGCCGGCCGGGTCGTCGCGGGGATCGACGCCGTGGGCCCTTTGGAACGACTCGGCCACGTGGTCCACGAGGCGTATGTCCCAGTCGTGGCCGCCGAGCTGCACGTCGCCGTCGGTTGCCAACGTGCAGACGTTGCCCGGCTCGAGACGGAGCAGGGTGACGTCGAAGGTGCCGCCGCCCAGGTCGTAGACCAGCACGTTCATCCGGTCGGTGGCCCCGCCGGTGGGCGAGAGGTAGTCGTGGATCTCGCCGAAGGCCAGCGCGGCGGCGGTCGGCTCGTTGACGATGTCGAGCACGCTCAAGCGGGCCATCTCGCCGGCATCGGCGGTCGCCTTGCGGCGAGGCTCGTCGAAATAGGCCGGCACGGTGATGACGACTTCGACTTCCGGGCCCAACGCCTCGACCAGGTCCGCCCTCAGCTTGCGCAGGATGCAGGCCTGGATCACTTCCGGCGGCAGGTACTCCCCGCGGATCGCCCGGCTGTAGACGGGCGAGCCCATGTCGCGTTTGACCCACTCGGCCACGTAGTGGGGATGGACGACCGTCGCGTTTCGCGCCTCCTTGCCGACCACGACTTCGGCGTCGTCGAACAGCACGACGCTGGGCGTCAGCAGGTCGCCCTCCGAGTTGCGGACCATCACCGAGCGGCCCGACGGATTCACCCAGGCCACCGCCGAGTTGGTGGTCCCCAGGTCAATCCCCACTGGTTTCACGTTGGTCATGGCTTCGGCCGAGAATCCGCCGTTCTGGTCGCCCCGAATCTAAGCGAAGCACCCATCTTCGACTCTACCAGCCGTGGCCGCACGGCTCAAGATCATCGCTCAACTCGTTGGCACCCCATGACTTGCAGCGAAGCAGGGGCGGCTCGGGGCTGCAATTACGGGCGAAGCCGCAAGCGGCTGAGGGATGCGGGCAAGCTTACCCTTGCCTGCGGCGGCAGTCGGAGCAGATGCCGGTGATGAACATCCGGTGGCCGACCACCTGGAAGTCGTGCTGCCGGGCGACTTTATCGCGGAGCCGCTCCAGGGCGTCGCTCTGGAACTCGATCAGCCGGTTGCAGAC
>CAZDHR010000545.1:0-4036 GCA_964505295.1 uncultured Planctomycetaceae bacterium | reverse complement strand
CCACGTGAGCGGCCGGCGCGACGTCTGGTACGTGGCCAACGGTTGGCTCTACTCCTACCGCTACGTGGCCGAGAACGCCCACGTGGATTGACTTCCCGGGAGTCCGCGTCTAGATTCACAAGCAGGCGACGTAAAGCACGATTTCGGGGATGGAGGGAACGTGTAGGGTGGGTCGAGGCACGAGACCCACGCGTCAAACGGAGAACCGTAGCGAATAGGCGTGGGTCTCGTGCCTCGACCCACCCTACGGGATCGAAGAATTCGAGGCCGCTCATGACCGACGTGATGGGCACGGCGAAAACGATCATTGCCAACGTGGAAAACGTGATCGTAGGCAAGCGGCGGCAGATCATCCTGGCACTGGTGTCGTGGCTCTGCGAGGGCCACATCCTCCTGGAGGACGTGCCCGGCGTGGCCAAGACAATGCTCGCTCGGGCGCTGGCCAAAAGCGTGGGCTGCCGTTTCAAGCGGGTGCAGTGTACGCCCGACCTGCTCCCCACCGACGTGACGGGGGCCTCGATCTTCAACCAGAAGACGGCCGAGTTCGAGTTCCGCCCGGGGCCGATCTTCGCCCAGATCGTCCTGGCCGACGAGATCAACCGGGCCACGCCGCGGACGCAGTCGGCCCTGCTCGAGGCGATGGCCGAGGCCCGGGTGACCGTCGACGGCGTGACGCACTCGCTGGAGCCGCCGTTTCTGGTCATGGCCACGCAGAACCCGATCGACCATGAGGGCACGTTCCCCCTGCCGGAAGCCCAGCTCGACCGCTTCCTGATGCGATTCAGCCTGGGATACCCCAACATGGACGACGAGCTGAAGATGCTCGACCGGCTCCAGAGGGGGCACCCGCTCGATCGGCTCGAGCCGGTGGTGACGCCCGAGGAGGTGGTAGCGTGCCAGCGTGCAGTGCGCGAGGTGCACGTCGACGAGAAGGTCCGGCGCTACCTGACCGAGATCGTGCACGGCACGCGCGACTGCGACGACCTGAGCCTGGGGGCGAGCCCCCGGGCGTCGATCGCGTTGTTTCGCACGTCGCAGGCGTTGGCGGCGGCGTCGGGTCGCAGTTTCGTGCAGCCCGACGACGTCAAGCGCGTGGCCGCTCCCGTGCTCACGCATCGTCTGATCCTCCGGCCCGAGAGCCGGCTGCGCAAGATCACGGCCGAATCGATCGTGGAGGAGATCGTCGCCGAGGTGCCGGTCCCCATTCTCACCGAGCAAGAGGGGCCCGAGCTGCCATGAAGTGGTTTGCCGGAGCCAGCCTGCTGCTTCTGGTGGCCCTCGTGTTCAACCTGGGGCTTCTCGCCTATTCCATGTACGCGCTGTTGGGCGTGATGATCGTCAGCCGGTTCCTGGCCCGCACCTGGGCCGAAAACCTCTCGGCCGTGCGCGAGTGCAGCCGCGTGTCGGTGAACGTGGGCGACACGGTGGCCGTGGTGATCACGGTCGAGAACTCGGGCAGGCTCATGATCCCCTGGGTGCTCGTGGAAGACCTGCTTCCGCGGCACGCCCTGATCCCCCCGCCGCCGCGATTGGGCGTCCAGGGACGACGCCTCCAACTGGCCATGCTCCGCGCCCGAGGCCACAAGACGCTCTTGTACCAGCTCGAATGCCGCCAGCGGGGCTACTTCCAGATCGGTCCGTTGATGATGGAGACGGGCGACCTGTTCGGGCTGCACCGTCGCTACCGCGTGGTCACCGAGCCGCACTTCCTGCTGGTCTATCCGGAGGTGTTGGCACTGGAGGGGTTCGACGTCGCCTCGCGACGCCCCATCGGCGAGGTCCGCATGACGTACCGCCTCTACGAGGACCCCACGCGAATCGCCGGCGTGCGCCGCTACGAGCCGGGCGATCCGCTCAACCGCGTCAACTGGCGGGCGACCGCGCGAACCGGGGAGTTGCACAGCAAGGTCTACGAGCCGTCGACCGTGGCCGGCGTCACCCTCGTGCTCGACTTCCACCAGGAGGCCTACCGGCCGCGCGACCGCATGGTCCGGTCGGAGCTGGGCGTGACCGCCGCCGCGTCGCTGGCCAACGCCGTCTACGAAATGAACCAGCAAGTGGGACTGGTGACCAATGGACGCGACGCCGCCGACCGCATCCGCCAGGAGGGCTGGGACTACGATATCCGCTCGCGCCGGGCGGCTCGACGCGTGGCGGAAATGCGCGAGTCGAGTGACCGGCTTCAGCCCGTGGTCGTCGAAACGCGACGCGGCGTCGAGCAGCTCATGCGGATCCTGGAGTCGCTCGCCCGGGTGGAGCTGACCGACGGGCTGACCTTCCCCCAGTTGGTGCTGGAAGCGGCGAGCCGCCTGCCCCGTGACGCCACGGTGCTGGCGATCCTCTCCTCAGTCAGCCCCGAAACGGCCGTCGCCCTGGGTGGTCTGCGTCGCCACGGCTTCGCGGTCACGGCGATCGTGAACGTTTACGAAATACACGACTTCGAGGAAGCCGCCGGACGCCTTCTTGCCGAAGGAATCGAAGCCCGCCATCTCAAGAACAAGGCATCCATCCCCACGCTTTGCCGGGCGGTCTACGGCGTTCCGATCCGCTGACCGGTGGATGGCTTTTCACGTGCGCGCGTCCGCGCGTCGGGCGGGGGCAAGGTCCATCGCCACCATCCTGCGGAGCTCGATCTCGGCGTACCGTTGCCGGAAGACCAGCAGCAAGCACCCGCCGACCATCGCCGCGATTGCACCCAGCAGCAACAGGGGGAACCAGACGAGGTACGGCTGCCCAAGCCCCAGCACCACGAACCCCGCGACCAAGGCCGCCAGCCCGCACAGGGGCTCGAGGACTGCCAACGCCAGCACGAACCGTCGGGCTACGCCGAAACCGCCCAAGATCCCCTCCAACGCCCCAAGAAGGCCCAGGCCGACCCCGCCAATGGTCGCCACCATGATCCCGGTGCCGTTGCCCCACCAGGCACCCGGCTTGGGGAATGCTGGGAATGGGAATGGGGTCAACTCTTGACATTTGACATCCTGTGGATCGGAGGCTACTCTGGCCGCATGGCACGACCGATTCGAGTGGAATTTGCGGACGCAGTGTATCACGTGACGGCGCGGGGCAACGAGCGCAAGGCGATCTACCGCGATGATCAGGATCGGCAGCGGTTTCTGGAAACCGTGGAGCAAGCCCATGATCGGTTCGGGGTGGTGATCCACGCGTACTGTCTCATGTCCAACCACTACCATCTGCTGATTCAAACACCACGCGCCAATCTGAGCGCTGCGGTCGGCTGGCTACAAACGACGTACTCCGTCCGGTTCAATCGTCGTCATCGGCGAAGCGGACATCTCTATCAGGGTCGGTTCAAGGCACACCTGGTCGAGGCAGACGAGTACGCTCAGCAATTGATCAAGTACATCCACCTGAATCCCGTGCGGCCGAAAGACAAACGCAGACCAGTCCCGACGGATCGGAAGCGTGAGCTGGATGCGTATCCCTGGAGCAGTCACCGGGCGTACGCAGGACGGCTGAAACGTCCCGCGTCCCTCTGGTTGTGCCTCGACTGGCTCAGCTACTTTGGTAGGACGAGGCGCGCGGCGCACGTCGAATACCGTCGGCACATTCGTCAGATGTTTGGACAAGTGGTCGTGTCGCCGTGGAAGGAACTCCGTCCGGGCGGCTTCGTGCTGGGAGGCGAGGCGTTGTGGGAGAAAGCCCGTGAGCTGATCGGCGCATCGGAGGGCCAGGAAGAAATCCGCTGGAGTCGTCGCGCCGACGCGGTTCAGGTGTCCCGGCGCGTTGCTTGGCTGGCGGAGCAGGAAGCCGACCGTCGAGTGGCCATGTGGTTGCGCGTACGGTTAGGCGGAGAACGCATGACGGAAGTCGCGGCCGACTATGGCTACCGCGACGGAAGCGGCGTCCATCAAGTCGTCAAGCGATTAGAGCAACGGGCAGGAAAGGACCAGGCCCTGGCTCGCCGACTACAGGAGTTGACCGAAGCTGTGTCAAGTGTAAAGAGTTGACCCCCGCCCCCTCGGCCCCCCACAATCGGGGCAAGGCAACGCTGCCTGAGGAACCTGTGCGGCCT
>CAZDHR010000544.1:0-4037 GCA_964505295.1 uncultured Planctomycetaceae bacterium | reverse complement strand
AAGCCGTTTGCGTCCCTGCCGGGTGGCCGTGATCCGGCTCGGACCGACGCGGAATCCGCCTTGCACTCGATGGCTGAACAGGCTGTCCAAGACGGCCCGCACCCGCCCCGTGGGTCTGGCCTTTTCGGCCAGCCGGGTCGCCACCCGGCTGACCTGGTCGGTGCGGCGGAAGTAGTCGCGCATGAACCGCTCGACCGCCAACATGCCCGACTCCGCCTGGTAGCCCAGCCGCTCGGCAATGCGGACCTGCTCCGCCCGGTCGAGCACGTCGACGGCCCGGCCGGCGTGGAGGTGCATTTCGTTGCGGAGCCACAGCAGGAACTTGCTTGCGGCGCGGATCGCCTCGTAGTCTTCCTGCGAGAGGGCTTTTCGGTCGCACAGCTCGTCGGGCTCGGGCGTGCCGTGTCGAACCATGCCGAGCCAGCGGACCAACTGGACGTCGCGGAGCCCGCCCCGCGACCGCTTGACGTTCGGCTCCAACAGATACACCGTTTCGCCATACTTGGCGCGCTCCTCGCGCCGCTCCTTTTCGATGGCGGCCATCAGTCGGGCCCCGTGGCGCCCGACCTGATCGTTGAACCGCCGGATGTAGCGGCAGAAGAGCGTCACGCTGCCGAAAAGGAAGCGGGACTCGATCAACGACGTGCAGATTTGAGCATCCTGCAAGGCAAGGCGCCAGGCCTCGTCGGGCGTGCGCACACTGTGTCCCAGCACCAGCCCGGCATCGACCACGTCGCGAAACAGGCGCTCGGCCAGCCGACGGACCGGCTCGGCGGCGCTCGGGCCGTAGAGGACCATCAGGTCGACGTCGGAAAAGGGGGCCACGTCGCGACGCCCGTAGCCGCCGTGCGGAACCAGGGCGATCTGCCCGCGCAGCGACTCGGAGTAGGTCAGCCCCAACTGGGCCAGCGCGGCGGAGAACAGATCCAGGATAACCTCGTCGCGAATGTCCGACGCCATCGCGCACAGCCCGGGCCCGGACGTGCCCTCGTGGTGCAGTCGCCCAAGCTGTCGTTTCCCTTCGGCGAGCCGCTCTCGGGCAGCCAAGACGTGGGGGCGGAGCCGGGACATGGGACGGCGGGGAACAGGGGTCAGGGGCCAGGGACTCGCAGCAAGTCTACCGTTCCATGCCTTCTGCGGGAACCGCCTCGGATCACCGAGCACTCGTCGAAAAGGAGGGTAGGAGATACGGCCCGTTTCAGGAGACTGCGACACCAGCCCGAAGCGCCAGCGAGGGGCAAACACGCGGAAACGCCGGTCCTCGCTGGCGCTTCGGGTTGGTGTGGACTGCCGGGGTTCGTTGCCGGTTTTCCGGAGCGTCGCGAGGATTCGACCGGCGGCAAAGTGGACGGCGATCCGCGCCGGTCGCTGTCCTCTGACCCCTGGGCCCTGATCCCCGTCCCCTGGCCCCTGATCCCTGGGCCCTGGCCGCTGTTACAAGGCGTCCTGGTCGAGTTCGCCCGTGCGGATGCGGATGGTCTGGGAGAGGTCGCTGACGAAGATCTTGCCGTCGCCGGTTTGCCCGGTCTGGGCCGCCTTGATGATCGTGTCGACCACGCGTTTCAGGTCCTGCTCGTTGACGACCACCTCGATCTTGATCTTGGGGATGAAGTCGACCGAGTACTCCGTGCCCCGGTACATCTCCGTATGCCCTTTTTGCCGGCCGAATCCACGGACCTCGCTCACGGTCATCCCCTGGACGCCCTGTTCGGCCAGCGCGTCCTTGACCTCTTCCAGCTTGAAGTGCCGGATGATGGCTTCCACCTTCTTCATGGCAGGTCTCCCGCAGTATCGCGCCGCCGCCGTCAGGACCACGTCGCCTCGGGCAGCACGGTCCGATTTGTCGTGATTACTCTATCCGCTCACCTTTGCCGCGTCCAGCAGCGTTGCCGCCAGCCGGGATTGCTGATTACGGCCGCAGCCCCGATGGGCGTCGACGCACACGCGGCTTGCGATCGGACTGATGAGGGTCCGGAGCAATCGGCGAGCCAACTGCGATGGCGCCATGGCGAAGAGCGTGATGTAAGGCGCTTCCCAGCAACAGCTTACGGCGGTGCTCTCGCGGCGCGTGTTGTGATCGCCCGAAGACACCGCTGCATTGAAGTGCCCGGTTGCCGCGCAGCCGGTGCGTCGAGAACGGGCAGCCGGGAGACGGCGAAGTCGGGCCTGCGCTAG
The DNA here is from genome assembly GCA_964505295.1 of uncultured Planctomycetaceae bacterium. Classification (GTDB taxonomy): domain Bacteria; phylum Planctomycetota; class Planctomycetia; order Pirellulales; family Thermoguttaceae; genus DATKZH01. Next base: position 1,862 of record CAZDHR010000544.1, on the reverse strand, counting down.
CCGGGCTTCTGCCAAACGACGTCCGTCCGTCCGGCCTGGGCGTTGACGCTTCGGGCGAGGACAAAGAGGAGGTCGCCGAGGCGGTTCAGATAGGCGACGAGCACGGGCGAGATTTCCTCGTCCGCTGGGCGGATTGCCGCGACTAGTCGCCGCTCGGCCCGCCGGCAGACGGCCCGGGCCACGTGCAGCGTGGCGGCCGCTCGCGTGCCGGCCGGGAGGATGAAGTGCTCGAGCGGCGCGAGCGGCGCCTCGAACCGGTCGACGTCGGCCTCGATCGCCCGGACGTGTTGCGGGCCGATGGTCCGGTTGCCGCGCGCGTGGGGGTCGGGGGTGGCCAGCTCGGCGCCGACCTCGAACAGCTCCGTCTGGAGTCGCCCAAGCACCCGGTCGACGTCTTCCGGCAACGGCTCGGCCCGAGCCAGCCCCAGCACGGAGTTCAGCTCGTCGACCGTGCCGCAGGCCTCGATCCGCGGGACGTCCTTGGTCACGCGGCGTCCGCCGAAGAGCCCCGTCTCGCCCGAATCGCCCGCCCGCGTATAGATGGTCATGGGTCTTGCCTCTTGGTCGCCGCAGGGGCTCTTGCTTTGCCGTCCTCGCGCAAGGGGTTTGCGTCCGCCACGCAATCATAATGGCCGGCCGCTGTTGGAACCACCCGGCACGTGTATAATGCCGCTACCCTGGTCCCTGCCGTTTGTGCACCACCGACCGTCGGTTCAAGGAGCTGAACCCATGTCTGACAACGATCGAGCGAGCCGGATCGCCGCGGCCCTAAACGGAATTCTTGAAACGGGCGACGAGTTCCTCGTCCGGCGAACCGCGGAACGCATCGAGGTGGCAAGGCCGGAGCCGGAGGAATCGCCGCCTTTGGACAAGGCGCATCCCGAACTGTACGGGCACCTGTTGCAAGTCAGCGAGGAGTTGTCCGACGCAGGCTGCAACCTCATTTGGATGGGGGTCGGTCTGCGAGCCGTACGAGTATGTGTGGCGGATCATCGGCTCGGAAAACTCGCTCTACTGGATGAAGACGCACGCCGACCGGCTCGCCGCGTTCGTCGACCGCCTCGGCGAGTTCCTCGTCCGGTTCACCGCCGCGCAGATCGAAGCGGGCGCAGGCCGGCTCTCGGGCATGTACGTTTGGGGCGACGTGGCCTACACCGGCGGGATGCTCTTCGGCGCCCCGCGATGGCGCGAGATGTTCAAGCCGCACGTCAAGGCCCTGATCGACCTCTGCCACGAGCACGATCTGGTGGTCATCTACCACGGCTGCGGCGACGCCCGGGACGTCTTCGATGATCTGGTCGAGTTGGGCTTGGACGGCTACAACCCGGTGGAAGCCAAGGCCGGGCTCGACGTGGTCGAGCTCGAGAAGCAGTACGCCGGCAAGCTGGCCTTCGTGGGCAACGTCGACATGCGCGTGCTCGAAAAGGGCGACCCCGAGGCGATCCGCCGAGAGGTCCGCTACAAGCTCCAGGCGGCCCAGGGCGGCGGCTTCGTCTTCCAGTCGGACCACTCCGTCTCCAGCGCCGTGGCGCCGGAGAGCTACGAGCTGGCGCTGGGGACGTTGCGAGGGCTGGGCGATTTTCCGCTGCGGGCGTAGTGGGAGTCGCGCCTGGGCCGCTGCGGCGGCGTCACGGCGGGGCTTCCCGGTGTTCCAGGTCGAACGCCCAGCCGCCGCGGCGGTCACGCCGGCGCGTCAGTCGGAACCAGCGATCGAACACGCCCGAGTGCCGATACCCCTCGGCGCCGCTCGGGGCCGGCTCGTAGCCGGAAGGCCCACGTCGATGGACGTGGAAAATCAGCTCCTCGCCGCGTGCGTCCACGACCCAATACTCCGCGACGCCGGCCTGCCAGTACGCCGTCAA
>CAZDHR010000543.1:0-4058 GCA_964505295.1 uncultured Planctomycetaceae bacterium | reverse complement strand
CAACGCCCAAGGAGCTTCGCAAGGAGTACATCTGGCTCGACGGCGGGCAGGGCTGGTACGACAACATGTGGTGCATCAACCCCGAGGAGACAATCGAGTTCATGCGCACGGTGACCAAGCCGTGGCTGGCCTTCAAGGTCCTGGCAGCCGGCGGGATTCAGCCCCGCCAGGGCTTCGCCCACGCCTTCCAGAACGGGGCCGACTTCATCGCCGTGGGGATGTTCGATTTCCAGATCGAGGAGAACTGCGAGCTGGTGAGGCGGCTGGTGAAGCGCGAGCAGGACCGGAAACGGCCGTGGAGGGCGTAGGCGATTCACGGGGACCGGCAGCGAGCCGCTCTTCCCATCAGCCTGACCAACGCCGAAGCGCGGGAACGAGTGAGAACAATCGCCGCATGTTTACACGGCCACTTGCCGGTGCAACAATGGGGACGCACGTGGGGCGCCAACGTCGCCGGATGGACGTCGCCCCACGGATCCCCGCAAGAACGACGCACTCGTCACGCCCAGGAGGCCGAAAATGTCGCACCCGCCGGTCAATCTATCCCGCCGCCGTTTCTTGAAGCACGCCGCCGCGTTGTCCGTGGCGCCCTCCGTGATTCCTTCTTCCGCGCTGGGCAAGGACGAAGCCGTTGCGCCGAGCGAGCGCATCGTGCTCGGCTCCATCGGCATCGGCATGATGGGCCGGGGCCACCTGAGGTGCTTCCTCGGCTTTGAAGACGCCCAGGTCGTCGCCGTCTGCGACGTGGATCGGTGGCGTCGCGAGAAGGGCAGAACGACGGTGGAGGAAACCTACGCCGCCCGGAAGCAGAGCGGCACGTATCGAGGCTGCCGGGCGTACAACGATCTGCGCGAGCTTCTGGCCCGGGACGATATTGACGCGGTGGTGATCGCCACCGGCGACCGCTGGCAGCCGCTGGCCACGATCCTGGCGGCCAAGTCGGGCAAGGACGTGTACTGCGAGAAGCCCGTCTCGTGCACCATCCAGGAAGCCCGGGCCATGGTCGACACGGTACGCCGCTACGACCGCGTGTTCCAGACGGGCCTTCAGCAGCGCTCCGCCCCCGAGTTCCGCAAGGCTTGCGATCTGGTCCAAGCGGGCGCGATCGGCCAGGTGAAAATCGTCTATGTGACGTTTCCCGGCACGAGCAGCGACGTGAACCTGCCCGCCGAGCCGGTGCCCGACGACCTGGACTGGGACCTCTGGCTGGGGCCGGCGCCGTGGCGTCCGTACAACGGGCGATTCCATCATCACCGGGAGTACCGGCACGTCGTCCCCTGGCACTTCTGCCGCGATTTCGGGGGCGGCAACCTGACGAGCAACGCGGTGCACGCCTTCGACGTCGTCCAGTGGGGGTTGGGCATGGACGAGAGCGGGCCCGTCGAGATCATCCCGCCCGAGACCGGCCAGGTCCCCTCGCTCACGTACAGGTATGCGAACGGAGTGCTCCTCCAGGTCGAGTGGAAGCTGGATCGCGAGAAGCACTTCGTGCCCGACGGATGGGACGTGAACACGCGAATCCAGAATTTCGGCGCCCTGTTCGTCGGCGAGAAGGGCTGGATCCACGTGGGCCGCCAAGGGTACCTGAAGTGCTTTCCCGAGGCGATTCTCGATCAGGCGCCCACGTTGCTCCCTGACGACCCGCACGCCGTCACGAGCCATCAGCACGGCTGGCTCGACTGCATCCGCTCGCGCCAGCGCCCGGCCTGCGACGTGGCGATCGGCGCCCGGTCGACGATCGTCGCGCACCTCGGCTGCATCGCCCACTGGACGGGCCGCGCGCTGGAGTGGGACCCGGCCGCTGAAGCGTTCGCGGGCGACGACGAAGCGAACCGGCTCCGTTTCCGGACGATGCGCGAGCCGTGGCGGATCTGAAGGCGGATTCGCCTGATGAGGGGAACACGGGAGCTGCGCCACGGGGGTTGTCAGGTCTCGCCCGAGCTGTCAAGCTGAATGGAGCTTGATGGAGCTCGTCTTGAGCCGTTGGGGTGGCATCGGATCGGTTCTCCGGGAGGCAGACGATGACAGTCCTCAGGGCGTGGATGCCGGCGGCGCTCGTGCTGTTGGCCGGCTGGTCTCTGGGTTGTTCGGGCACGGATCCGACCGGGAAAGGGGGACGCCCGTCGGGGGCGGAGGCCGCGCCGGAAACGGAGACGTCTGAGGCGCCGTCGCCCTCGGACAAGAGCCGGTTCTTCGCGCTGCGCCGATCTGCGCTCGATGGGAAGCTGCCGGAGGACCGGCCTCGCACCGGCGGTCCCGATACGCCGGACACGACCGGTCAGCCGGGACCGCCCGAGGACGCCACCGCCTCGGCTTCGCCCGACGCACCTGGCGCTGCTGCGGAGAAGGCAAAGGAAACGGCGCCGCCGCCCGAGCCTGCGCCCACGGAGGGCATCGCACCAGGGGACGCATCGGGCGACGAGCCGTCGAAGACGGTCGATCTGTTGAAGCGCATCGACCCGGCTCGTGACGGGCTTCGAGGCAGGTGGACGTTCGAGGGATCCGATCTGATTTCTCCCAAGGAATCCCTGGCCACCCTGTTCATCCCCCATGACGTACCACAGGAGTATCGCTTGACGGTGGCCGCAGAGCGGATCGCGGGCGGCGCGGGCTTGAATCTCGGCCTGGTAGTGAGCGGGCGCCAGACGATGGTCGTACTGGAAGGCCACGGAAAGAACTGGAACGGCTTGAGCCTTGTCGACGGAGTGAGCGTAGATCGCAACGAGACCAGGCGCCAAGGCATCGTCTTCCGCGAAGGGGAGCCGTGCACGATCGTTTGCACCGTGCGCCGGTCGGGCGTCCAGGTCACTTGTGACGGAGAAACGATCATCGACTGGAAGGGCGATCCGGAACAACTCTCCCTGGACAAGCGCTATTGGTCGGGCGTCCCGCAGAACCGGCTGGCGGTGGCGACGTGGGCGGGCGTGGTGTTCCGGATCAGCAAGTTGGAAATCGAGCCGCTGGAGGACCGGTCGACCCCGGCGAGCGGCGCTCGAGGTCCGGATGCCTCGGGCCGGTCGAGGCGGCGAGCCGGCCCGCTGCGCCCGCCGGTGCCGGACGCCGACGCCCTGGCGAAAGCCGAGAGTCTCTTCCAGGAGGTCTATGGCGAACAGCGGGAAGCGGCGAAAACGGCCGAGGAGCGGCTCGCCTTGGCCCGAACGCTGCTCGGTGAGGCGGCCAGAATCAGAAACGAGCCGGCAGGTTACTTCGTGCTGTTGCGGAACGCCCAACAGGTGGCCGCCGACGCCGCCGACATCCAAACCGCCCTGGAGGCGGCCGATCGCATGATCCAGGCGTTCGAGGTCGATCCGATCGAAACGAAGGTCCGGTGCCTCAGCGCGGTCGCCGAGGTGGCGAAGCTCTCGACGCAGTGCCGGCCGCTCGCCAAGCAGGCGTTTTCGCTGGTCGACACGGCGGTGGAGGAGGAGAATTTCGAGGCGGCGATTCAGCTCGGCGATATCGCTCGGAAAGCGGCTCAAAGCGCACGGGAGTACAAGCTGGGCAAAGCGATCACCGCCCGCATGGAGGAGATCGAGGAGGCCAAGGAAGCCAGCGACCTGTACGAGAAGGCGGTGGCTCGTTTGGAGGAGGAGCCGACGAACGCCGCGGCAAACCTTGCCGCCGGCCGGTACTTGTGCTTCGTCAAAGGGGATTGGGAACGCGGCGTTCCGATGCTGGCCTTGGGAAGCGACGCGGCGCTGAAGGCCCTGGCGGTCAAGGAGCTGGAAAACCCCACTTCGGTAGACGCCCAGGTCGCATTGGGCGACGGCTGGTGGGACCTCGCTGAGACCAGGGAGGATCGTGAAAAGGTGTCTCTCCTGGTGCGTGCGGGCCATTGGTACGGGCAAGTTCGAGTCCGGCCGATCACCGGTCTGGTGAAATCGAAGGTCGAGCAGCGGGTGGCGGAGATCGCCAAACTCAGGCCACCCGAATCCACGCCAGGGCGTCCATCGTCCTTGGGGCCGACGCGCCCACAAGCCAGGTGACGGTCTCCGGCACGCCAGCCGTTCACGACCGGCAAAGTAGCAGCCCACACGGCGTGTGGGCTGCTACTTTCA
>CAZDHR010000542.1:0-4059 GCA_964505295.1 uncultured Planctomycetaceae bacterium | reverse complement strand
CTGGTCGACCGGGCGGAGAGGAGGGGCGGCGACCTGCGCGAGCTGCCGTGGCGGGCCGTGGTCTTGGGCGCCGGGCCGTGGAGCGAGGGGATGCGCCGGCGGATCGAGGAGTCGGCCGGGATCAAGGCCTACGACATCTACGGCCTGCCGGAGATCATCGGGCCGGGGATCGGCGCCGAGTGCCACGTCCAGGACGGCCTGCACGTGTTCGAGGACCATTTCTACCCGGAGGTCGTCAATCCCGAGACCGGCGAGCCGCTGCCCGACGGCGAGGAGGGCGAACTGGTGCTCACCACGCTGAGCCGGGAGGCGATGCCCCTGATCCGCTACCGCACGCCCGATCTGGCGACGATCGTCGCCGAGCCTTGCCCGTGCGGCCGAACCATGCGGCGGATCCGGCGGAGCGGCCGGCGCGGCGAGGACGTGGTCGTCGTCCAGGGCGTCAGCGTGTTCCCCTCGCAGATCGAGGCGGCCCTGCTGGCCGTGGAGGGCGCGATGCCTTCGTATCAGATCGTGCTCGCCCAGGAGGAAGGGCTCGACCAGGTCGAGGTGCAGATCGAAGTCACCCCGCAGATCTTCAGCGACCAGGTGAGCGCCATGGAAGGCCTCCAGAGCCGGCTCGCTCGCGAGATCGAGCACACGGTCGGCATCCGCGTGCCCGTGCGCCTCGTCGAGCCGCACACCATCGAGCGCAGCCCGGGCAAGGGCAAGCGGGTCATCGACAAACGCGGCAGTTGAGAGGGGGGATGAGGGATGAAGGATAAGGGATGAGGGATGAAGGATGAGGGGCGTGATTTCGTATGGCACGACGCTTTCATCCTGGTTCCCATCGTTACGACGCTTCGCGTCGTAACGCACCCCGGGACGCTTTGACTTCCTGGTTCCCAAGCTCCGGCCTGGGAACCCGATTTGGCGAAGCTCTGCTTCGCAGTGAGGGAAGGAAAGCGTACCGCAAATGCGTTCCCAAGCTGGCGCTTGGGAACGAGAGCAACCGCGAGAAGGCTGAAGCCCCGCAACCAGAGCAGCAAGACAAGGCTCCCGGGTGCATTCCCAGACTGAAGGTTGTCAACAAGAACCGAAGGCTCAATCCCTGCAACCAGAACAGCAATACAACACCGTGAACTCGACTCCCGATCCCTTATCCCTCATCTCTCATCCTTCGACCCCTTTCCCCAGGACCCTGACCCCCGGCCCCTGACCCCCGAACCCTCCCATGAAAATCCCACAGCTTTCTCTCTTCCTGGAGAACAAGCCCGGGCACATGATCGTCCCTTGCCGGCTGCTGGCCGAGGCGGAGATCAACGTCGTCACCCTCTCGCTGGCCGACACCGGGCAGTTCGGCATCCTGCGGCTGATCGTCCGCGAGTGGAAGCGGGCGAAGGAAGTGCTCGAGGAGGCCGGCTGGGTGGTCGCCGTGACCGAGGTGCTGGCGATCGAGGTGGGCGACCGGCCCGGCGGCCTGGTCGAGCTTCTGGAGCTGTTCGAGCAGGCGGGGATCAACGTCGAGTACATGTACGCCTTCACGGCCCGGCTGGGCAACCGCGCCGTCCTCGTCTTCCGCTTCGACGACCTCGACGCCGCCATCACCGCCCTGACCCGCGCGGGCATCAACCCCGTCACCCCGATCACGCTCTACGAGCGGCTGGAGGAGGAGTAGACGCCCGGGGTGGCTTGCGGACGAATCGCTCGGTACAGCCGCGTAGGGTGCGTGAAACGCACCGCTTCCTTTACGGCGCTGCAAGATGGTGCGTTTCACGCACCCTACACTCTACTACCCGGACGATCGGCCCGGGCGGCCAGAAGGCGCCGGTACGTGGCCAGCGCGTCGGGGAACGGCTCCAGCGCGCGGTCGAAGATGCCCAGCGTGTAGGCGATGGTCATGCCGTAGTTGGCGATGGGTACGCCGGCCCGGCGGCAGCGGAGCATGCGCGTGAGCACCTCGCGGCGGTTCCACATGCAGGCCCCGCAGTGGACCACGAGCCCGTACTCGGCGAGATCGTCGGGAAAGTCGTGGCCCTGGACCGTGGTGAAGTGAAGCTCGCCGCCGACGTACCCGCGCAGCCAGCGGGGGATCTTGACGCGGCCGATGTCGTCGGCGATCGGGTGATGGCTGCACGCCTCGGCCACCAGCACGCGGTCGCCCGGCCGGAGGTCCTCGATGGCCATCGCCCCGTGGACGAACTGGGCCAAATCGCCCTTCTGGCGAGCGAAGAGGATGGAGAACGACGTCAGCTTCACGTCGGGCGGCGTTTCGCCGGCCACCTCGAGGAACGCCTGGGAGTCGGTCACGACCAGGGCGGGCGGGCGGTTTAGACGCCCCAGGGCATCGCGAAGCTCCCGGTCCTTGACGACCATCGCGTAGCTGTCGCCGTCGAGCAGATCCCGGATCGTCTGCACCTGCGGCAGGATCAGCCGGCCCTTGGGCGCCTCCTTGTCGATCGGCACGACGAGCACGACCAGCTCCCCGGGCGGCACCAGGTCGGAGACGATCGGCGGCTGGTTGATGAACTCCTCCGGCGCGGCCTGGATGAGCGCCTCGCGCAGGTCGAGCACGCCTTGGCCTTCCGGGGCGACCGTCTCGAGCCACAGGATGCCGGCTTCTTCGAGCGCCCCCGTTGCCTCGGACGCCGGCTGCCCAACGTCGGCCTTGTTGAACACGGCGATCGCGGGGACCTCCCGCTCGCGGAGTTCCTGGGCGATCCGCTCCTCGAACTCGCCCCACTGGCCGGCGTCGGCCACGATGATGCCCACGTCCGTGCGGTCGAAGACCTGGCGGGTCCGTTCGGCGCGGAGCGCGCCCAGGGCGCCCACGTCGTCGATGCCCGCCGTGTCGATGAACAGCACCGGCCCGATGGGCAGCAGCTCCATCGGTTTCTCGACGGGATCGGTTGTGGTTCCGGCCACGTCGGAGACGATCGACACGTTCTGCCGCGTCATCGCGTTCAGCAGCGACGACTTGCCGGCGTTGCGGCGGCCGAAGAGCCCGATGTGGAGGCGAAACGATTTGGGGGTGGGTCTCATGGGGTCGTGTTGGCTGGGCTCGTGGCGCGGAGACGCGGAGGAAGTGCCGAATCCGCTTCGTCAGAAATACAGGTCCCGCTCGGCGGTCTCCCGAATCCGACGCAGCCGGTCGAGAAGCTGCTCCTTCCGTTTCCCTTCGGGCAGTTTGTCCAACTCGCGGCGGATGGCCGCTTCGCCGGCCGCTCGGGTCTCCGGCGACGCGTAGTCGACCAGGTACTCCGTCAGCGTGAGAAGGGCGTTGGGCGTACACATGTTCTGGATGAAGCCCGGGATGGCGAACTCCATGAAGTGCTCGCCGGTGCGCCCCAGGCGGTAGCAGGCGGTGCAGAAGCTGGGGATGTATCCGTCGGTCACCAGCTCGCGCATCACGTCGTCCAGCGAGCGGACGTCGCCCAACTCGAACTGCTCGCGCTGGAGCACCTGGGCATCGCCCGCCTCGGTGTAGCCGGCCAGCTCGATACGGCTTCCGGCGTCGATCTGCGAGACGCCGAAGGCCATCACCTCGCGCCGCAGGTCGGCCGGCTCGCGGGCCGTGAGGATCAATCCCGTATAGGGGACGGCCAGGCGCAGCACGGCCACCAGGCGCTTGAACTCGTGGTCGCCCACGCGGTGCGTCTCGTCGAGCCTGACGCCGCTCGCCCGGCGCAGGCGGGGGAAGCTGATCGTGTGCGGGCCCACGTGGTAGTGCTTCTGGAGGTGCAAGCTGTGGGCCACCAGCCCCAGCACCTCGAACCGCCAGTCGTACAGCCCGAACAGGCAACCGATCCCCACGTCGTCGGCCCCGGCCTCCATGGCCCGGGCCACGCCGTCGAGGCGCCAGAGGTAGTTTCCCTTGCGCGTGCCCGCGGGGTGACACTGGGCGTAGGTGGCATGGTGATACGTCTCCTGGAAGATCTGGTACGTGCCGATCCCCGCGTCCTTGACCGTTCGATAGCCGTCGTGGTCCAAGGGGGCCGCGTTGATGTTCACGCGCCGGATGCTGGAAAAGGGGACAGGTCCAATTTGCCGGAACGGCCCGGAGGGTGCTTCGCACAAATT
>CAZDHR010000541.1:0-4069 GCA_964505295.1 uncultured Planctomycetaceae bacterium | reverse complement strand
CGGGCCTCTTCCCCGTCCGTTTTAGCAGCCCACACGCCGTGTGCCTACTACTCCGCAGATTGCGGATTCCGAGACCGCCTCGACCGTGTGATGTGGGAGGTGTCTGGTGGAGCTTGATCCGCTGCTGTTGTCCCGCTTGCAGTTCGCCCTGACGATTGGGTTTCATTTCCTTTTTCCCCCGTTGACGATCGGGTTGGCGTGTCTGCTGGTGATCGTCGAGTGGCTCGGCTGGCGGCGGGGCGACGAAGATTACGTCCGCGCCGGGGTGTTTTTTGGGAAGATCCTCGGCCTGACGTTCGCCGTCGGGGTGGCGACGGGCGTGGTGATGGAATTCCAGTTCGGCACCAACTGGGCCGAGTACTCGAAGTTCGTGGGTGACGTCTTCGGGGCGCCTTTGGCCGCGGAAGCCGTGTTCGCCTTCTTCCTGGAATCGACGTTTCTGGGGCTCTACCTGTTCGGGCGAAGCCGCGTCTCCAAGGCGGCGCACTGGTTCTCCATCCTCATGGTCGCCGTCGGCTCCGCCCTCTCCGCCTTCTGGATCATCGTGGCCAACTCCTGGCAGCAGACGCCGGCCGGATACGTGGTGCGCGGCGGGCGCGCGGAGCTGGTCGACTTCTGGGCGGCCGTGTTCAACTCGTCCACGCCCCACCGGTTCTTTCACACCATGGTCGCGTGTCTCGTGGCCGGGGCCTTCCTGATGATCGGCGTTTCGGCGTACCTGATCCTCAAGAACAAGGCGGCCGACGTCGCCCGAAAAACGCTCACGATCGGCCTCGTGTTCGGCTTCGTCTTCTCCGTGATGACGCTCTTCCCCACGGGTCACCACCACGCCATGCAGGTGGCCGAGGATCAGCCGGAGAAGTTTGCGGCCATGGAGGGCCTGATTCGCGGGCAGTCGCGAGCCCCGATGGTGGTCATCGGCAAGCCGTCCGACAGGCCGCCCCGGATGGACTCCCTGGTGGAGATTCCCGGGCTGCTGAGCTGGATGGCGTTCGGGAGCGTCGATGCGCCGGTTGAAGGAATCAAGGACCTCCACGAAGACGGCTGGCCCACGCCCCCGATGGTCCCCACCTTCCTCTCCTTTCACACCATGGTGGGGCTCGGGATGTTGTTCATCGCCCTGACCGGGCTGGGCGTCCTGCTCCTGCTGCGGAACACGCTCGATGCGAACCGGTGGTTCCTGAGGCTGCTCGTTTGGGTGATTCCTTTGCCCTTGGTCGCCTGCCAGCTCGGCTGGATCGTGGCGGAGGTGGGCCGGCAGCCTTGGGTCGTGTACCGCGTGCTCAAGACGGCCGACGCGTTCTCCACGAACGTCAGCGGTGCCGAAGTGCTCTTCTCCCTCGTCGCGTTTGGACTGATCTACCTGGCCCTGGGCGCGTTGTACGTTTTCGTTCTGGTTAAGAAGATCAAGCACGGGCCCGAGCCGCCGGCCGCCGAGGAGGCGCGATCTTGATGGACTTGAACACGGCGTGGTTTCTGCTGATCGGCGTGCTTCTGACGGGGTACGCCGTGCTGGACGGCTTCGACCTGGGCGTGGGCGTGCTGCACCTGTTCGCCCGGGACGAGCGCCAGCGGCGCATTCACATGAATGCGATCGGCCCGGTCTGGGACGGGAACGAAGTATGGCTCCTGACCGGCGGCGGGGCCATGTTCGCCGCGTTTCCGGTCGTCTACGCCACGGTCTTCAGCGGGTTCTATCTGGCCTTCATGCTGCTGTTGTTCGCCCTGATCTTCCGCGCCGTCTCCCTGGAGTTCCGCGGCCAGGTGGATAGCCCCGCGTGGCGGAGGTTCTGGGACTGGGCCTTCGGGCTGGGGAGCCTGGTGCCGGCCATCCTGTTCGGCGTGGCGATCGGCAACGTGCTGCGGGGCCTGCCCATCGAGGCCGACGGCTCGCTCGACGTCGCGTTCGTCGCCCTGTTGAACCCGTACTCGCTGTTGATCGGGGTCCTCACGCTGGTGATGTTCGTGATGCACGGGGCCGCGTTTCTGGCGGCCAGGACGGAAGGCGATTTGCACGAACGGATGAGCCGTTGGACCACCGGGGCGTGGATGGTCTTCGTCGTGCTCTACCTGGCGGCCACGTCGGCGACGTTCTTCACGGCGCCGCACCTGCTCGACGGGGTCCTGACCCAGCCCGCGTGCTGGATGCTTCTGGGGTTGCTGTTCGGGTCGATGGTCTACCTTCCGATCACCATCCGGGCGGGGAGGTCGCTGCGAGCCTTTCTGGCCTCTTGCGTGACGATTGCATCGCTGGTGGGCCTGATGGGGTTGAGCCTCTATCCGCGGATGGTCCCTTCCAGCATCGATCCGGCGAACAGCCTGACGATCTACAACGCTTCGTCGACCCCGCGCACCTTGACGGTGATGCTCGTGATCGCGCTGGTGGGCATGCCGTTGGTGATTGCGTATACTGCGTACGTCTACGCCGTGTTCATGGGCAAAGTCGCCGTGACGGAAGAGGGCTACTATTGATCCCTTTACTGATAGTGGAAGGTCAATCTCGTCCCAAGCCCAGGGGTTGCAACCCCTGGGCTTCGAGCGCGTTCCCCGCTCCACGCAGGACTCAATAGTGGTCTGTCCAAGTAGCCGCTGTTCGACCGTTTCACCTATGGGAAAGGAGTGGGCCGCGATGAGTGGGAACAGGTGTGTCTGGATGGTCAGTTTGTGCGTCATCTCGCTTGTGTTTGTGGCGTCCCAGTTGGGTTGTCCCCAGAGTGAGCCCCCCGGGACGGGCCCGGATACGGGGCCGCCTGGGGGATACGAAACCGAGCCCGGCGAAGAGACCGCCGAGGAGGAGCCGACGGCCGAGCCCGCCGAGGAGCCGGAGGCGAAGCCGGCCGCGGAGGCCGAGGCCGCCGTCGATCTGCCCAAGGTTCCGCTGGGCTTGCCGCCCGTGCCGGTTCCCGAAGACAATCCCCTCACGCCCGAGAAGGTCGCCCTGGGCAAGATGCTCTACTTCGACACCCGGCTGAGCAAGGACGGCACGATCTCCTGTGCCACCTGCCACGACCCCGAGATGGCATGGGCGGAACATAAGCCGACGAGCACGGGGATCGGCGATCAGGTGGGCGAAGCCAACTCCCCGACCGTGATCAACGCCGCTTATGCCAAGACCCAGTTCTGGGACGGGCGCGCGGCAAGCCTCGAAGAGCAGGCCCTGGGACCGATCGAGAATCCCATCGAGATGGGCCACGAATTGCCCGCGATGATCGCGGACATCTCGAAGGTCACCGACTACGGGCCGGCGTTTGAAAAGGCGTTCGGCGATCCCAAGATCACCAGCGATCGCGTCGCCAAGGCGATCGCCTCCTTCGAGCGGCTGGTACTGAGCGGCAACTCGCCGTACGACAAGTTCCAGGACGGGCAGGAAGATGCCCTGACCGACGCTCAGAAGCGGGGGAAGGACCTCTTCGGGAAGGTCGGCTGCCACCGCTGCCACCGGCCGCCGCTGTTCAGCAACTACATGTTCCACAACGCCGGCATCGGCATGGACAAGGACCCGCCCGATGAGGGCCGTAAGGCCGTGACCGGCAATGACGTTAACGTGGGCGAGTTCCGCGTGCCCGCCTTGCGCGAGGTAGCCAACACCGCTCCCTACTTCCACGACGGGAGCTCAGAGACCCTGGAAGAGGCCGTCGCCCTGATGGTCGCCGGCGGCAAAGACAATCCGAACCTCTCGCTGATGCTCAAGGCCGTGCGCGAGAAAGAGATCAGCGAACAGGATCAGAAGGACCTCGTCGAGTTCCTCCAAGCTCTTTCCGGCGAGTTTCCGGGCAAGGACGACCTGTAGTTGAAGCGATGCGCCGAGACCGAGTGTCACAAGGGCATCGAGTGGATCCGCGCCCCGGAATCCCGAATGATGCAGGAGATCCTCCTTCAGGTAGTAAGCGATGGCCAGCGGTTCGTTCAGCCGCAACGCTTCTTCCAGACGCTGAGGCTGGTTCCGCGTCGGGTCCAGGTTCTCCGGCCGTTTCAGAAGCAACCAGATTTAACGGTGCGTTTCACACACCCTACGCGACTACGAGGTGGCCATCCAAGAGGGAGCCACGATCGTGCGAATCGGCTCGGC
>CAZDHR010000540.1:0-4085 GCA_964505295.1 uncultured Planctomycetaceae bacterium | reverse complement strand
AACCCTCGATGGAGCCGGCCGACCCGAGTGACGTCGACGCCCTGGTCGAGCGGATGCTGGCGCAAGGGCGCTATGCGCTGTTGTTGCGTCCTCAGATTGCGGCCACGCTGGACGACGAGCAGTTGGACCGGGCCGTCACCGCCTTGCAAGAAGGGATGGCGCTGGTCCCGGACGGCGAAGTCGTGCTGGGACGGATCGACGAAGCCCTCAACGACGGCCGACTGGAAGACGAGGAGATTGCCGCGTGTGAAGGCCGGGTGATCCGGGTGGAGCACTTTTTTCTCGATCGTTATCCGGTGACGAACCGTCAGTTTCACGATTTTGTGGCCGGCGGCGGTTACCGGCAGATCGCGCTGTGGGACGAGATGGTCTGGCCGGCGGTTCTCGACTTTGTCGACCAGACCGGCCAGCCCGGCCCCCGCTTCTGGCGAGACGGATGCTGCCCGAACGGACGGGAGGACCATCCGGTCGTCGGTGTGAGCTGGTACGAAGCAGTCGCCTACGCTCGATGGGTGGGCAAGCGGCTTCTCACGGACGCCGAGTGGGTGAAGGCGGGGAGCTGGCCGGTGAGTCTCTCGCCCAACACCCGCGTGCAACGCAAGTACCCCTGGGGCGATGCCATGGATCGCTCTCGCGTCAACCTGTGGGGCTCGGGACCGGACGGAACGGTGCCGGTCCACGAGTTCGCCGACGGAGTCAGCGTGGGCGGCGTGTACCAGTTGATCGGCAACGTATGGGAATGGATGCGCGGGTACTTCGAGCCGATGGATCCTCTTCATCGGGACCTGGTATTGGAAGTCCCGATGAAAAGCGTCCGCGGCGGCGCGTTCGACACGTACTTCGACAACCAGGCCACGTGCCAATTCCAGAGCGGCGAGACGGCGATCGCTCGCAAACGGAACGTCGGCTTCCGCTGCGCCGTGGGGGCTTGCGACCTGATACTCGCCCGGCCCACGGATGACTTCGCCGTCCCGGCGGAATTGCAGAGTGCATCGGTCGAGGAGGTGCAGGTATGACCAAAGGCGTCATCGTTCCCCTGGAATCGGCCCGGCTCGTCGAATACGCCGTTCCGATTTCCTGCTACGTCTGCGAGGGGCAAAACAACTTCGACGCCGAGTACTGCCGCTACTGCTCGGCTCCGATGGCCCTTGCGCATCAGGCGAACACTCAGAAGGTGTTTCCCCAGATGGTGGCCACCGTGGGAGCCAGCGGCGTGGGAAAGACGGTCTACCTGGGCATGTTGTTGGACATGCTCTCCCGTCGGCCAAAGCACGTCCAGCTCTTGGCCCGGGGGGCGTTCTCCATCACGCTCCAGCAGACCACGCTGGCCGCCCTGGGCCGCTGCGAGTTTCCCGAGAAGACGCCCAACGAGCCGGACCGCTGGAACTGGGTCCACTGCCAGATCCGTCGGCCCAAGCACCGGCAGCCGATGGAGCTGATCATGCCCGACATGGCCGGCGAGGCCGTCTTGCAGGAGGTCGACCACCCGAACACGTTCCGGGTGATTCGGGCGTTCCTGCAAAAGTGCGTGGGGGCCATGGTCTTGATCGACGCGGTCAAGCTCAAGGAGAGCGGCCAGAACGAAGAGTTCTTCACGATGAAGCTGATCAGCTACCTGGGAGAGCTGGGCGACGATACCAAGCGGGGATGGTCGAGGAAGCCCGTGGCCCTGGTCTTCACCAAGGTCGACCAGTGTGAGCAGTGTGCCAAAGATCCGACGCGGTTTGCCCAAACCCACGCCGCCGGACTATGGCGGCAGTGTGAGGAGCGGTTCCGGCAATACCGGTTCTTCGCCGCCGGCGTGGCCGGGGCATGTGCGTATCGCCGCTCGCTGGAGAACGGCCGCGTGCACGTGCCGCTGAGGATCGAGCCCCACGGCATTGTCGAGCCCTTTGAATGGCTGCTCTCGAAGCTGGGGCCGCGCGGTCGGCGGTGAGAAGACTCCCAGCGCCACGCCATGCTCGAAAAAGCTAGAGTTCCACAAGACGCTACCGCACGACCGTCCCCCATTTCGGTGATACACGCCCCCCGATCTAAGGACCGACATGGACTGGATCGAACAAGCTATCTTCACGTCCGCCGAGACGGATCGCTTGGCCGGGTATCAAGTGGTGGCCACCAGCCCGGGCGTCTCGGAGGCCGACGCCCGGGAGATCACCGTGTGGGGCCCTTCCCACAATGCCTTGCTCGAGCCGGGGCCCGGCGCGGTCAGCTACAACTTCCATCCTCTGTCCAGCGGAAGCTACTGCGTGAGTCGAACCACGTCGGCGGGCCGGGAATACAGTGGTCGCGGCGGCGCGCGGATCTACACCCAATGCCTGATCGTCCCGCCCGGCACGCTCGCCCGGTTTGCCAACAACCCGTTCGCGCTATTGCGCGCGGCGTTGGCCGCCGGAGTGCTCCTGCTTCACGACAGAGTGCCCGAACGGCTCGAGCCGTTTCGGTTGGCCGGTCGTGCGGCCGTCGTAGATCAAGCGCTATTGGCCCGGCTCTGCGCCAACCCGGGGCCCGATTGGCTGGCCTCGCTGGTCCAGGTGGCGCTCACGTCCGCCACCGTGGCCGTCACCGCGGGACCTTCCGCCGAACACCTGATCGCCGGCCTGATCAACTGCCTGCCGCCGGAGTGTCGCCCGCAATTCTCGTTTTCCACGGGCCTGAAGTTCTCGTCGCGCCGGCCGTTTCGCGTGATCGCCCTTTCGGAAGACGAAGAAGAGCGGCATCGGGTGAAGCGGCTCTACGACGTCGCCGTGTTGGACTTCTCCGGCCAGGTCCCTTCCGAGTTCACTCCGACGGAAAGCTGGGCACGGTTCATCCAACGGGCATTGAGGACGCACCGCACCTCGTTCCTGGCCAACCGGCTCTCGCGTCGCCAATGCGAGCTCGCACCGGAGGATTTGCCCGCTCTGGGCCTGCAACTGATCGAGGAGCTCGACGCCTCCTCCCTCGCCGCCGACGAAGCGCACGCCGACGGCGGCGATGCCCGTGCGCCCGACGAGCGCGACTGGCTCGACCACCTGCCGGACGAGGAGCCGACCATCATCCAACTGCCGGACGACGACACGTGGATCGGCCAGACCCCGTGCGAACGTCTCCTGCCCAGGGGGCTTGCCGCATCGCAAGACGACGCCACAACGGACGCCGCGCGCGACGATCCACCCGGGCTCTGCGAGTCGCCGTCGTCCCGCGCCCAACAGCGGCCGCACGAAGCCCACGCCTGTTTTCCGGGGCAGTGCTGCCCTCGGCCTGGCGCCACGGGCAAGGCGTCGGCCCCTTCGCACAAAGTCGACCTGGACGACCCCGACGTGCTGGAAAGGCTGGAGCATCTCGACGACCTGGTCTACGACGCGATCGCCGCCAAGCCCGGCGCGATGGACCGGCTCAAGGATCTCTGGCCCCAAGTCCGCGACGACCTGGGCAAAGAGATTCTCGCCGAGTCGCAGGAACAGTACCTCCGCTACGCCCTCTCCACCTGGGTCGAATCGATCGAGACGGACGAAGTCCGTGATCCTTCCCGCGCGGTCCAGTCGCTCGAAGTGCTTTGCCTGCTGTTCGACCAGATGTAGGGCGGGTTCACAGAGAACTTCTACAAGTGCTCACCAGGGTGCCACGTCGCTCAAGCGCAGCGAAGGGCGCGTTCCGCGAAGTCACCACGCCAGGGCCTTGCCGACCGCCGCCTGAGTCTTCGCAAGCCCGGTCTTCGCCACGGTCAAGGCGTCTTGCTTCCAGTAGTCGCGGTTGAACAGCTCCAGGGAGAGCATGCCGCGGAAACCGGTGTCGTAGAGCGTTCGCAGCGCGGAGGAAAGCGGGCAGACGCCGTCGCCGGGGTACACGCGGTGCGAGTCGTTGATCTCCTCCCGCGGCGGGTCGTCGGGGTAGTCGTTCACGTGGAACGCGTGCATCTTGGCCCCGCTCAAAAGCTTCAGACACTCGAAGCCGCTCTCACCCCGGTACATGTGGAAGGCATCCAGGAGCAGGCAGGCGTCCGGGTGGTCGGCCCGGCAGGCGACGTAGGCCGCCTCGGCGACGGTGCCCAGCGTCTGCGCGGACCCCCAGATCTCCAGTTGCGGGATCACGCCGGTTTGTCG